>JANMDM010000180.1:0-14390 GCA_031376305.1 Pseudomonadota bacterium
CCTTTTGGGGGACATTCAAACCCAATGAATCTGCCTTTGGAACCGTTGGGGCCAGTCCGGGCATCAATTGCGCCTATTCGCGCAAATTCTTGCGGATAATGTCGCCAATCGCCGCAGGTATTGCGCCGGATATACCTAGCGATTTGATCGCTTCGTGCATGCGCCCTGATGCTGCACACCCGTTTCGATTCTAAACGGTGCTGCGGGTCAGTAACTGTAATCTGCGTAAATCCGGCTAAGTTCACCCGCCCATTTACCTGAGTAGTCCGACAGCAGTTGGTCTGCCGGAACCCGCCCGGATGCCGCACTCTCGGCCAGCACATCAAGGAAATGCACTTCGTCGTGACCCTGAGCATTCTGCTGGCCCCGCGCCTTTAGCCCCGCTTGCGCGATCGCCACCACATCGCGCGCCAGATCCAGCAGCTTTACCCCGCCAGCTTCGCCCTGAAGGCCCGCAACGGACGCCGCAATGCGCAGGCCCTCGCGGGTTTCAAGCGACCAGTCTTTGGCCAGATCCCATGCCGCATCCAACGCCGTCTGATCATAAGTCAGCCCGACCCAAAGCGCGGGCAATGCCGCAAGATGCGGAACATCGCCACAATCAGCACCGCGCATTTCGATGTATTTCTTCACCCGCGCCTCGGGAAATACCGTTGTCATGTGATCGGCCCAATCCGAAAGCGTCGGCTTTTCGCCGGGCAGTGCCGGAAGCTGGCCTTTTAGAAAATCGCGGAATGACTGGCCCAATGCATTGAGGTATTTCCCGTCGCGATAAACAAAATACATCGGCACATCCAAGACCCAGTCCACATAGCGCTGAAACCCCATGCCAGCGTCAAAGGCGAACGGCAATGTGCCGGTGCGGCTGTCATCAAGCCCCCGCCAAATACGGCTGCGCCAGGATTTATGGCCATTTGGCTTGCCGTCAAAGAAAGGGGAATTGGCCATAAGGGCGGTCGCCACCGGCTGCAAAGCCAGCGCCACACGCAGCTTTTGCACCATGTCGGCTTCGGAGGCATAGTCGAGGTTCACCTGAACAGTACAGGTGCGGTACATCATCTGTGTGCCGTGCGTGCCGACGCGCCCCATGTAGTCAGTCATCAGCCGGTAGCGCCCCTTGGGCATCATTGGCATGTCTTCGTGCCGCCATTCGGGCGCCGCCCCCAGGCCGATAAAGCGCGCCCCCATTTCGTCGGCAAGAATCTTGACCTCGGCCAGATGTGCTTTGGTTTCAGCATCGGTTTCGTGGATGGACGTCAGCGGAGCGCCAGACAGTTCGAACTGTCCGCCCGGTTCAAGGCTGACATTGGCGCCATTCTTGGTCACGCCAATAATCTTGCCCTGCTCGGCAATTTCTGCCCAACCAAAACGGTCGCGCAACCCTTCCAGCATTGCCCGGATGGAGCCCGGCCCCTCATAGGGCAATGGCTTAAGAGTATCTGTCAGGTAGCCGAATTTTTCATGCTCGGTGCCAATGCGCCAGTCGGCCTTCGGCTTGCAGCCGCTTTCGATCAGCTCGGCAAGCTGATCAAACTTCTCGATCGGGCCACCGCCGGACTGGGGAATCGACATATTATGGCTCCGATCTCAGGTTTTCGTTTCGAGAGGCCAGACGTGGCGTGACGGCGCGGTCAAGTCAAGGCCGCCTGCGCCTGACGCCGCCACACGACTTGGGTATCGTTGGGCGCGTCCAGTGCCGCCACCAGTGCCGACATATCAACACCCGGAAGCGCCGCGAAGGCATCGAACAGCGCTTCTGCCCCGGTTGCCGCAATGGGGATCAGCAATACCTGACCATCGGCTTGTTTCAGCCGCCAGTGGCGCTGCCGATGCAGATTGATCACACGGATTTCGATCAATTCCCGTAGCGATACATAGCCGCCGAAACTGGGCCCAAGATAGCCCACCTGCCCTTCATCCACCTCAACCAGCCCCGGCGCATCGACCGGGCGTTGAAACCGCATTCGGCGCAGCGCCAAAAGCCCCCAGCCGCCTGCCAGCAGCAGACAGATCGCACCAAGCGGGCCAAGGAAATAGCCGCCCAAAACCACCAGCCACAGGCCGAACGCCGCAAACATTGCCGCAGCAGTGACTTCCTGCCAGCGGATCAGAAACGCTATTGCTTTTGGCCGGAAGAAATTCATGCCGCGATCTCTTGCGGCTGAGAAATGATCACAAACCGAAGCTGCAGCAGCAAATCGCGCCCAAGGCCGCTGTTGATCAGGTTCGACAGCGCGAACAGCGTCGGTTCGACATAGCCGCGCAGAAAGGCGGCAATGGCTGGCACATCAGCCGCGTTCGCTGCCCGAAAGATCACCGCCAATCCCCCAGATGCGCCTGCCAAAGGGTCAGCATCGCAACTGCTGCCGTCTCGGCCCGCAAAATGCGTGGGCCAAGGGCTATGGGAACAACAAAGGGCAAGGCTTTCAATCGCGCGCGCTCACTTGGGGAAAAACCGCCCTCAGGCCCGATCAGCACCGCCCAGGGGCCGGGGGTCTGTGCAGCGATGAGGCCGCTCAGCGCCGAAAACCGCCCCGCGCCGGATTCGTCCGCCCATAGAATGCGCCGCTCTGGATCCCAGGCGGTAAGCAGCTTTAATAGCGGCGCAAGCGCCATTACCGGCGGCAGGTGCAGCGCTCCGCACTGCTCGGCTGCCTCACGCACATGTGCCTCGGCTTTGTCAGGCCGCAGCCGGTCGGCATTGGTGAAATCGGTTTGTACTGGCTGGATCCGCGCCACCCCCAGCTCAACCGCCTTTTCCACGATAAAATCCGTGCGCGCCTTTTTGACCGGCGCAAACATTAGCCACAAATCTTGCGGGGTGACCTGTGGGCGGATCTGGTCCACGCAGCGCAACACGCCACCGCGCTTGCCCACCGCCGCCACCTCTGCCAGCCATTCGCCATCCTGTCCGTTAAAGACCAGAACCTGCGCACCGACGCCTTCGCGCATCACCCCAAACAGGTAATGTGCCTGCGCTTCGGTCAGCGCCACTGATTGCGCCGCGCCAAGCGGATGGTCTACACAGAGCCTGATCTTTGCCATTGCCGGAAACGTCCCCAAGAGTGAGCCCGAACTTATGACCGAGCCGGATCGAATGCCAGAGGGGCAAGTGGCTGATGCCATCCGCGGCAATTGGGTCGACCGCCACGCCCCGGAAATCATCCGCCCCTATCTGCGCTTGTCGCGCGCTGATCGGCCGATCGGCACCTGGCTGCTGCTTTTGCCCTGCTGGTGGGGGGTGGCACTGGGGGCCGCGCAAAGCGGCTGGCGGCCCTGGGATCTGTGGATCATCGCAGGTTGCGCCGCCGGGGCCTGGCTGATGCGCGGCGCGGGCTGCACCTGGAATGACATCACTGACCGCGATTATGATGCCGCCGTCGCGCGCACCCGCTCGCGCCCGATCCCGTCGGGGCAAGTGAGCGTGAAACAAGCGCTGGTCTGGATGGTCGCGCAGATGGCCTTGGCAGGGGCGATCCTGTTTTCCTACAATTGGGTGACGATCCTGCTGGGCCTGTCGTCCCTGGGCCTTGTGGCGATCTATCCCTATGCCAAGCGCTTTACCTGGTGGCCGCAATTGTTCCTGGGGCTGGCATTCAACTGGGGCGCCATCGTCGCCTTTACCGCCCATAGTGGTTGGCCCCAATGGCCTGCGGTGATCCTTTATGCATCGGGCATCGCCTGGACCTTGTTTTATGACACCATATATGCCCATCAGGACAAAGAGGATGACGTGCTGATCGGCGTGAAGTCCACCGCCCGCCTGTTCGGGGCGGCGACCGGAAAATGGCTGTCGCTCTTTCTGATTTTGACCGTGTCGCTGATGGCTGCGGCGATTCTTCTGACGCTTTTGCCCGATGCTGGCCTGCCCAAACTCGGGCTTGCCCTGATTGCGCCTTGGGCGACGGGGTGGCACCTCTTGTGGCAAATGCGCAGGCTCGATATCGCCAACCCCTCAAATTGTCTGCATATTTTTCGCACCAACCGCGACACCGGCCTGATCGCTGCGCTGTTTATTGCCGCAGCCGCGTTCCTTTGATTGATCCGCAAGGCACAGAGCCGTAAGGAGATCGGCGGCACGCGTGGGGCAGATTAATTGAAACTGACGATACCGAAAGAATTTCCACTGAAAGCGATCGTACCTGCGGTTTTCGCCGGCACGGGGCTTTTGTGCTTTCTTTTGTCAATCTGGACCGCCTCCGCGATTGAGCGGTTTTCGAAACTGGGCGTCCGTCGGGCCTTGGCCGAAGCGGGGCACAGCTGGGCCGGGGTCGAAGCCGACGGCCTGCAAGTTATCGTGACCGGCACAGCCCCCACCGAGGCGATGCGATTTCGCGCGCTGTCCGTCGCAGGCAACGTCGTCGACGCAGCGCGCCTGCGCGATGGGATGAGCGTTGCTGACGCCGCGAGCTTCGCCGCCCCCGATTTCTCAATGGAAATATTGCGAAACGACGACGGCATATCGCTGATAGGCCTTGCACCAACCAGTATGGATCGCGCGCAACTGCTTGCCGACCTGACGGCGATGGCCGCAGAAACACCCGTGACCGACATGCTGGAAAGCGCCGAACACGAAGCCCCCCAGGGCTGGGCCACAGCCGCAGGCTTCGCCATCGCCGCGCTCAAGTCCCTTCCGCGGTCAAAAGTATCGGTGACGGCCAATCACGTCTCGATTACAGCGATCAGCGACAGTGCCGCACAAAAAGCTACGCTTGAAGCCGACCTTAAGCGCAGGGCGCCAAAGGGATTGCGGCTGACGCTGGACATCTCGGCGCCGCGCCCGGTTATTACCCCCTTCACGCTGCGGTTCCTTGCCGATAGCAGCGGCGCGCGTTTTGATGCCTGCTCGGCTGACAGTGACCGCACGCGCAGTGTGATACTTGCCGCCGCAGTTGCCGCAGGGGCCAGCGCTGATTCCGCCTGTACTGTCGGTCTTGGTGTGCCGACACCCGCTTGGGTCGATGCGGTGGTCATGGGGCTGCAGGCGATCAAGGAAATTGGCCACGGTTCGATCACTTTTTCAGATGCCGACATTGCGTTGATCGCCGACGCGGACGTGGCGCAAGCAACTTTCGACAGTGTTGTGGGCGAGTTGGAATCAAACCTGCCCGAGGTCTTTTCGTTAAGCGCAACGCTAAGCCCAAAAACCGATGGGGATGCAGCGGTCGCCGGTGCCACAGAATTTACAGCGACGCTGTCATCCGATGGCCGTGTCGATCTGCGCGGACGGCTGGCGGATACCTTGACACGCAACGCCGTCGAAAGTTTTGCAAAGGCACGGTTCGGCACCGATGCTGTTCACGGCGCAACCCGACTTGACGCGAGCCTGCCCGAAGGCTGGCCGGCACGGGTGCTGGTCGGCCTTGAGGCGTTGGGCGAGCTGCAAAGCGGAACGGTGATTGTTGCGCCCGACCGGATCAAGATTGACGGGGTGACAGGATCACAAGAAACATCGGCGATTGTCGCCCGCATCTTGTCGTCGCGTCTGGGCGAGGGCGGGCAATACGATCTGGCGATCAAATACGATCCAAAGCTGGATGTGGTGTTGGATCTGCCCACTGCCCAAGAATGCGCCGCCGAGATCAATTCGGCGCTTGCCGAACAGAAAATTTCATTTGAACCGGGTGCGGCGATTATCGCCCCCGAGGCCACTCCGACCATCGAAAAAATCGCCGCATCTATGAAAAAATGCTCCGACTACCCGATGGAAGTCGGTGGCCATACGGATAGCCAAGGGCGTGAAGAAATGAATCTGGCGCTGAGCGATCAACGTGCCCGCGCGGTGATTGTGGCGCTTCAGTCGCACCGGGTTCTGACTGGCAATCTGGTTGCGAAGGGCTACGGCGAAACCGTGCCGATTGAGGCGAATAACACTGAGATCGGCCGGGAGACCAACCGTCGGATCGAGTTTCGTTTGCTGGACGCGCCGGACGCGGCCGAAGCGACGGCGACCGCTGACGGCGACGCCCCTGCGCCAGGCGCGGTTGTGGTGCAGACTCCCGACGAAAAAACAATTCGCCCAAAGCTACGTCCGGGCGGAACAACCAATGACAATTGACCGGCAGGCACAGGAAGGCACGCGGCTATCATGAACAGGACCGAATTCATCATTGCGATGACCATCGTGCTTTTCATCGCCTTTGGGCTTGGCTGGTTCGCCTCGTGGCTTGTTCACCGGCTGACACGGGTCACTCAGGCCGAGATCAGCGATCTGGACCAGATGGCCCGCGACCTGCACGAAGCCCAGGAAACCCGCGATCAAGCACTGGCCTATCTTGAACAGCGTGAAGGCCAACTGACCAACCGGCTTGGCCAGTCCGAGGCCGAGCTGCGCGCGGCAATGGACGGGTTGCGGGATGTGCGCGCCGAAGCCGAAGAACTGCGGGCCTATATCGAGCGGTCGAACAACAACTAGGCCCGCGCTACCACCGCTTAAGTGCCTGTTCGTCGGCCTCTTGTGCTGCCACCCATGCGGCCCCGTCAGTGCCAAATTCCTTTTTCCAGAAAGGCGCGCGGGATTTCAGGTAATCCATCAGGAACGCCGCCGCCTGAAACGCTGCATCGCGGTGGCGGGCGGCGGTGGCGACCATCATTATAGGCTCCGCCGGATAAAGCACTCCGTGGCGGTGCACGATGAGCGCATCGCTCAGCGTCCAGCGGCTGATTGCATCTTCGCAGATGCTTGCCAGAGCTTTTTCGGTCATGCCAGGATAATGTTCAATTTCCATGCGCGCCAACTTGCCACCGTCATCGCGCACCACGCCCAGGAAGGTCACGACCGCCCCGGCACCCTGCGCGCGCGCAGCAAAGGCGGCGCTTTCGCGGCCGAAGTCGAAAGGGTCAGTCTGAACCCGAATGATCATCGAACTACCCCCCGGTCATCGGCGGGAAGAAAGCGACTTCCCTGACCCCGGCCAAGGGCGCACTGAATTCGGAGAGTTGCTGATCAACGGCCACGCGAAGGGCCCTTAAATCGGCGAAGGCCGCCGCATAGCGATCTTCGCGGGCTTTCAACTCCTCAACCAGATCCGCGACAGTGGCGGCCTGAGTTTCGATCCGTTCTTTCGGCAGGCCAATCCTTTCGCGCACCCAAGCGAAGTAAAGGACGTCGATCATCGGTCGTCTTTCAGGAAAGGCAGCGCCTTGGTAAAATAATCCCAGCCGGTGACAAGGGTCAGCAAACCGGCGATCCAGATCAAGACCAACCCGGCGTCGCTGGCGATCGAAGCGCAGTCGCGCTTGAAACAGGTCCGTGTCGGATCGACGAGACCGGCCTTGACCGCATCTTTGTAAAGCTCCGGCGTCATGCCCTGGGCGGCGACGCCGTTGAGGTAGTCGAGCCCGGTGCCCAAAAACAGCACCGCAATTGCCACCATCTGCGCTGTGGTCTTCCATTTGGCCAGCTTGGTCACCTGCAGCGTCCCCGCCTTGGCCCCCAAAAACTCGCGCAGGCCCGATACGAAAACCTCGCGGAACAGGATCACCGTCGCGGGCAGGATCAACCAAGGGTTCATGCCGGAATAGCCGGTGATGACCATGATCGCGATCACCACCATCGCCTTGTCGGCGATGGGATCAAGCATGGCGCCGAACTTCGATTCCTGTTTCCAGAGTCGGGCGAGGTAGCCGTCGAAATAGTCGGTGATGGCGGCCGAAACAAAAAGCGTGAGGGCGAACCAGTCGGCCCAGGGGCGATGGAAATAGAGAAACATCACCGCGACGCCAGGGGCGGCAAGCAAGCGCAGGAAGGTGAGGATATTCGGGATCGTCCAATTCATGGGAAATCAGTAGCCCATCAGGGGGGCGGGGGGAAAGGGGAATTGCTTAAGGCGGAGTGGGACGGCGTGACCTGCCTGATCTGCGCCCCGCAAAAGGGGCCGTTTGAAGTTAGGGTTTTCCGCTACGGCTCCCTGGCTGGGAGCGGAGCCGATCCCCTTGGCTTCGGCGGAGCCGGAGCGACGTTTTCAGCCCTTGGCGGGTCAACGCCAGCCGATGTTCCAATCAAAGGTTGCGCTGGGGTAAGTTTGTGGGCGTAATCGCATATCAAGCCTGAGCGATGATTTGGCACTGTTGACCCCGGAGACGAAGATGCCGTTTTGGAAACAGGCCCTTCTGGCCATTGTGATTCTCAGCTTGGGGGGGGTGGCTGCCGCAACCTATGTACCCGCGTTGCGGCCTTTGTTTGACCGGCTTGGCTTGGTTTCTGCCCTGGAACGGTTCGGGTTGATCGACGCTGCGCCAGAGTTGGCTGTGGTGTCGGCGGCGCGTGGTGGCGCAGGTGCCGGGGCTGTCAAGGTCGTCGCCGCCTTGGTCGAGACCCGCGCAATGAATGATGTCATCAACGCCATTGGCACGGCTCGGGCGGCCCGATCGGTTAGGCTGACGGCAGACATCGCTGGCCGGATCGTGGCATTGAACGCGGCGTCGGGGGCTTATGTCGAAGCGGGCACGGTTATTGCCGAACTGGACGATGAAGCTGCCCGGATCGCCCTTGATCGGGCAGATCTGATTTTGAGCGATGCCCAGACCGCCGCCGCGCGCCAACGCAGGTTGCAAGCCTCTGGGGCCAGCACCGATTTATTGGCCGAGGAAGCGAAGCTGGCCGAAAAGACCGCTGAGTTGGGAAAGCGCGAAGCCGAGTTCGAATTATCGCGGCACAAAATTGTTACTCCAATTTCCGGTTGGCTTGGGATCCTAGCGGTTGAAATCGGCGATCAGATTGCCCCTGCGGATGAGATCGCGGTGGTTCAGGATCGGTCGAGCCTGATCGTTGATTTTAGGGTGCCCGAGCGAATGATCGCGCTGCTGTCCCCCGGGATCGAGGTGGGTGCCGCGCCGTTATCGCAAAATGGACCACCGCTGACTGGCAAGATTGTGGCGCTGGACAGCCGGGTGGACGACTCGAGCCGAACCTTGCGCGTGCAAGCCGCGATCGCCAACCAGAATGACCTGCTGCGACCAGGAATGGCGCTGTCCGTCACGTTGAATATTACTGGTGCGGCGCATCCGTTTGTTGACCCGCTGGCCATCCAATGGGACACGAACGGCGCCTATGTCTGGGTCATTCGCAATGGAAAGGCCGACCATCTGCCTATTCATATTTTGCAGCGCGACAGCGACGCCGTGTTGATTGACGGCGATCTGTCACCCAGCGATGTCGTGGTGACAGAAGGCGTGCAGGCGTTGCGCAAGGGAAGCCTAGTCGATGTGGTTAAATCCGGTGACCTGAACCCGCCCAACCCCGCACCGAAAAGCTGAGCGCTAATATGACCAGCCTTCACCCGGCATTCGACACATCTAAACTGGCGGGTTCTGGAACGGCCCTGTTCGTACGTCGGCCGATTCTGGCCTTTGTGTTGAATGCGCTGATCGTATTGGCCGGTCTTGCCGGGCTGTCAGGGGTCGAGATCCGTGAACTTCCCAATGTCGACAGCCCAATCGTCACCATTGTTACAAACTTCAGCGGTGCGGCACCCGAAACCATCGACCGCGAAGTCACGGCCGTTATCGAAACGGCAGCAGGCCGTGTGGCCGGGGTGAAATCCATCTCCTCCTCCTCTCGTTTCGGGGCCAGCCGGGTGACGGTAGAGTTTAGGGACGGCGTGAACCTTGACGTCGGGGCGACTGATCTGCGCGATGCGGTAGCGCGGGTGGCCAGCAGCCTGCCAGACGGTGCGGATGATCCGCGTATTGTCAAAGCAGACGCAAACGCTGCCGCGATCATGCGTATCGCGCTAACTTCGCCCACCCGTTCGGCGCAGGCTCTGACGATCATTATGAAGGATTTGATTGAGGATAAGCTGTTGTCCGTTTCCGGGGTCGCCGACTTGCAGATCTATGGGGACCGCGAGCAGTTTTTTTTGGTCGATGTTGACCAGATGCAACTGGCGGCCCGCGGCCTGACATTGGCTGATCTGCAAAATGCCTTGCGGAATGTAACCTTTGACGCCCCATCGGGCGCGCTGGGGTCCGAGCGGCAAAGCCTGCTGGTTCGTACTACGGCGGCGATAACCACGGCTTCGCAATTCGAGGCTTTGGAGATTGCGGCCAACGTGCGGCTTGGCGACGTGGCGCAGGTGACGCTTGGCCCCGAGTCTGGCGCGTCGATTCTGCGGGCCAATGGTCAGAACGGTGTCGGAATAGGAATTATTCGGCAGGCGCAGGGCAATACCCTGGATGTGTCCCGCGCAGTGACAAATGCCGTAGCAGAGTTACAGGCCGTTGTGCCGGGGGATGTGCGCATCTTTGTGACCTCTGACACGGCCACCTTTATCACTGGCGCGATACATGAGGTTGTCATCGCGCTGGTGCTGTCGGTCTTGAGTGTAACCGGAGTTATGTTTCTGTTCTTGCGCGATATTCGCGCAACGTTGATCCCCGCGCTGGCGATTCCGGTCTCGTTGATCGGGTCGGTGGCGGCGATTTGGATGGTCGGGTTCTCGGTCAATATTCTGACTTTGCTGGCGCTGGTTTTGGCCACGGGCATGGTCGTTGACGACGCCATCGTCGTGCTTGAAAACATCGAGCGCCGCCGAAGCGAAGGGATGGGGGCGCGGGCGGCGGCGGTGCTGGGCACGCAGCAGGTGTTCTTTGCGGTGATTGCAACCACGACCACGCTGGCCGCAGTCTTCGTTCCACTGGCATTCCTGCCGGGGCAGACCGGGCGGCTGTTCCGCGAATTTGGCTTTACGCTGGCGGTATCGGTCCTGCTGTCGTCGATCACCGCATTGTCGCTGTGCCCGGTTTTGGCCAGCCGTTGGCTGCGGCTCAGGGATGAAGGTCGCTCGGTGCGCGGCCCGGTGGTTCGCTTGGGAAACCGGCTGGCGGCCTTCTATGCGGTCACTCTGCGTGCGGCATTGCGCGCGCCATTGGTGGTGGTTGCGATGGCAACGCTTTTCGCCTGTGTCGCGGCAGCACTGTTCACCACGCTTCGCCAGGAGGTAACGCCGCCTGAAGATCGTGCGCTTGGTTTGATAAGCCTGCAAGCGCCGCAGGGGGTGGCGTTGGACTACACCAATGAAAAAATGCACCAGATTGAAGCGTTGCTTGATCCGTTGCGCGCTTCGGGCGAGGTGATCAATGTTTTCGCAACGGCCGGTGCGGGCGGGCAAGACAACCGCGGGTTCATGGTTATCGCCTTGGCCGACTGGGCGGTCAGGGCGCGCAGCCAACAGCAGATCATGGCGGAGATAGACGCAAAACTGCGCGATGTGATTGGCATCCGCGCCTTTTCGATTCAATCGAACTCATTGGGTATCCGCGGCGCGGGTCAGGGGCTGAGCTTTGCGGTGGTGGGCAATGATTACGCAAATCTTGCCGAGGATGCGCGCTCCATTGTGTCGGCGCTGGAGCAAAACCCGGCCTTCGGTCAGGTGCGGCTTGGCTATGACACCACCCAACCCCAGCTTTTCATTGAAGTGGACCGCGCCCGCGCCTCGGATCTTGGGGTGAATATTGATGGCCTGGGCGAAGCGTTGCAGGCGGTTCTGGATGGGCGCCGGATTGGCACCGTGTTTGTGCAGGACGCGAGCTATGACATTAAGATGGTGTCGTCCCGCAACCCGGTGAACGATCCGGGCGATCTGGAACGGGTCTTTGTGCCGTCGCGCGACGGGTTAATGGTGCCAATATCAACCTTTGTGACGCTGACTGAACGGGCGGTGGCGCCGGAATTAAGCCGCGAGGCGCAAATGCGCTCCGTTCCGATAACCGCGGGCCTTATGCCCGCGATGTCTTTGGACAGCGCCGTCAGTGAAATGACAAAACTGTCGGGCGAAGTGTTGTCCCCCGGCAATCGCATTGTCCTTTTGGGCGAGGCCGCGACCCTTGACGAGGCTTCCTCTGGGCTGACGGTCACCTTTGGCCTTGCATTTCTTGTCGTGCTGTTGGTCCTGGCGGCGCAATTTGAGAGCTTTGTTTCGGCAATTATCGTGATGGCCACGGTGCCGCTTGGGCTTGCCTGTGCGGTTTATGCGCTGATCCTCACCGGCGGCAGTCTGAATGTGTACAGCCAGATCGGGCTGGTGCTGCTGATCGGAATAATGGCCAAGAACGGTATCTTGATTGTCGAGTTCGCCAACCAGTTGCGTGATAACGGTCAGCCCGTGCGTCTGGCCATCGAAAACGCGGCGATTATTCGCCTTCGGCCGGTGATGATGACAATGATTGCCACGGTTCTGGGGGGGGTGCCATTGGTATTCGCCTTCGGCGCCGGGGCGGAGGCGCGCGCCGTGTTGGGCTGGATCATCGTCGGCGGTCTGGGGTTGGCAACGGTGGCGACTCTTTACCTGACACCAGTGGCCTATTTGCTGCTGGCCGGGTTATCGCAGCCGAAATCGGCTGAGCAAGCGCGCTTGCACCGTGAACTGGACGACGCTGCAGCGGCAGCCCGTCCGCAAGACTAGTCGCGCCAGCGGCATCGCGAACCTGTGTTCATTGCTAGCTGTCTTGCCGAACAATATCGACAATCAAGACGTCTGACAGGATCGACCCCAAGGATTTCCGCGCCGTTTCAAGCAAGGCAACCCGAAGAATTTCCATATTGTTTGAGTTGGTGAACGCCCCATCGAAACCGCCGGCATTGGCGTGATCGAACAACACCTGCAGAAAGGAATCGCGGAGCTTCGGTTCCAGCAGATAGACGTTTTCCGTGGATCCAGCTTTGACCTCCAGGCTGATCGACATAATCACCAGCGCCTTTACCACGCCAGTTCCGACAATCGGGACAATGAACTGGTTGTTGAGTTTCACATATTCTTTGGTGGGCGCTTCAGCTTCCCCCTCGTCCTGACGGGTCATCGCGAGGTCATCGGCGGTTGCGGTATCCGACAGATTGCCGGTCGTCTCACCGCAGGGATTGATGGCCACGCTCTCAGCCGGTGGCGGGCGCAGCATCAGACCGGCGCCGACGCCGCCACCAAGCCCGAGCAAAGCCAATAATATCGGCAGCAGTTTGCGCATCGTTACACCTAAAACGGCAAAATTTGATCGGCGATCTGTTGGCCGTAGCGCGGCTGCTGGACGGCGGTAATCTGGCCCCTGCCACCGTAAGAAATTCTGGCCCCGGCAACTTTGTCGTAGGTAATTTCGTTCTGCCGCGAGATGTCTTCGGGCCGCACGAAACCACTGACAAGTAATTCGCGGATTTCGAAGTTGACCCGAACCTCTTGCGACCCCTGAATGCGCAAAACGCCGTTTGGCAGTGTTTCGGTAATGGTCGCCGCCACCCGCAGCGTCAGCTTTTCATTGCGTTTGACCGAACCGCTGCCCTGATAGTTTGAACTGGATTTGGTGTTAACAGCATCCGCCAGGCTTGAGCCTTCGGCCAGGGCCGAGTCGAGCCGTTGCGGAATGCCCAGCAAAGATGGGATTCCCATTTTGTCGGACGATGCCCGACTGCGGCCGGTGGAGTTTGAGATTTCTGCCTTGTCATCAATCTCGATAACCACGGTCAGAATATCGCCGCGTTGGACTGCCCGCCGATCACCAAGTAAAGATGCCCGCGAGCCGGACCACAAAGAGGCTTCGGTCGAAGCCCCGCCAGACTGTGAGCCGTCGGGCAAGCCCGAACCGGACATGGCGAAATATTCATTCCCCGATTCCACCGGCGAAAATGTCGGAGCCTTGCCAACGTTCTGCAGGGATTGGCACCCTGCAGTTAGAAGGCAAAGCAAGATCGGCAGCAGGTTCTTCAACATAATCCTCCGTAGTTTAATGGGATGCGTCGACATGCACGGATCCGTCTGCGACGATGACGCCGGTGATCGTGCTGCGCGACGCAATGTTCATGACTCTGATCCGGTCGCCGACGCCACCGCGTTCAAGGGCGCGGCCGTCGGAGAGGATGGTCAGGGTTCCGCTTTGAAAGGCCAGCAGCACGGACTGGTTTCGTTCAATCACAGCGGCTGGCCCGAGGTTTTTTTGAAGGATGGGCTGGCCCTGAAAGACGGCGATGCGGGTCTCAAGGCCGATAACATCGGCCAATGCACCGGCGGCACCCGGCAATGTGCCGCTGATCAACGTCATGTCTTCGGCGGAAAGCGTCGTTTGCGCCCGCAGCATGTGCGCCGCGACCAGCGTATCTGCGGCCGCCGGGTCGGCGAGAAGAAGGGGCACAAGGCAAAGCCCGGATATCCTCATCGGATTTGCGTCGTTGCGCCAAGCATCTGATCGGCGGCGGTGATGACTTTGGCGTTCAGCTCATACCCCCGTTGGGCTTCAATCAGATCAGTGATTTCGCGCACGGCGTCAACGGAGCTGTCCTCAAGAAAGCCTTGTCTTACGGTTCCAAGGCCGTTTTCTCCGGGTATCGACACCTGCGCGGATCCCGAGGCCGGGGTTTCCAGAAACAGGTTCGATCCGGTCGCCTGCAAGCCCTTTTCATTGGTGAA
>JANMDM010000181.1:0-16834 GCA_031376305.1 Pseudomonadota bacterium
ACAAACGGAATCCGACAAACGTGTGGTGGCCATGATTGGCAAGCCGGAACTGATAGCGCGGCCGACCTCCGGCCGCAACCGGCTCCCAAAAGCTTTCAAGGACCAGATCGGCGGCACGCGACATCAAAGACACCCTTGGCAAGGTTGATTTACGGATCGAATGGCAGGAGTACTCAGCCGGGGCGGCGCAATGCCTGACCCGCAGCATCAAAAACATAGCATTTTGCCGCAGCAATCCCGACGGCGGTCTCTTGCTCTTCGACAAGGGCGGGCTTGCCTTCGAACAGGCCAATAAAATTGCCACCCAATCCGTTAGAGCTGTAGGTAATGGTGTGAATGCCCAGCCGTTCGATCAGATTGGGTCGGATTTTGAAGCGAATATCGCCCCCCTCCAAGGTCAGATGTTCGGGCCTCATGCCGACCGTCAGTTTACTTCCCTTCAGATCGCCACGCGCCGCATGCGGCAGGTGCAGCTTGCCGAAGCCGCCAAGGTCAACCTCAATGCCGTTCGCCCCCGCCTCAAGACAGGTGCCGGACAGAAAGTTCATCCTGGGGCTGCCGATGAAACCGGCAACAAATTCGTTTTGCGGGTGGTCGTAAAGATCCAGCGGGCTCCCCACTTGTTCAATCTTGCCGGCCTGCAAGACAACGATCTTATCGGCCATGGTCATGGCTTCGACCTGATCATGGGTAACGTAAATCATCGTCGTCCCCAAAGATTTATGCAAGCGCATCAACTCGATGCGCATTTCCGACCGCAGCGCCGCATCAAGGTTCGACAACGGCTCATCAAACAAGAAAATCTTGGGCTGGCGCACAATGGCCCGCCCGATCGCCACGCGCTGGCGCTGGCCACCCGAAAGCGTGCCCGGTCTTTGCTGCAAGCGCTCGACCAGTTGCAAAACCGCCGCGGCATCCCCGACGCGCTTCTTGATTTCATCCTCGGGCAGCCCTTCGACCCGCAGGGGAAAGGCGATATTCTCATAGACGCTCATATGCGGGTATAGCGCGTAGGATTGAAACACCATGGCGATGCCGCGCTTGACCGGGGCAAGATCTTTGACCGGTTTGCCGCCAATAACTATTTCGCCGGCGCTGACATCTTCCAGACCCGCAATCATCCTGAGAAGTGTGGATTTGCCGCAGCCAGAGGGGCCGACGAACACCACAAACTCGCCTTCCTTTACCGTCAGATTAACGCCCTTGATGATTTCAAGGTCGCCAAAAGCCTTTTTCAGGCTGGAAAGTACAAGTTGGTCCATAGTGCTGATCCCTTGGTGGCGTGACGGGTCGTCTGGGCCGGTCTGACCCCCTTTTGGGAAGCTGCCGCCACAAAATGCGGCGGCAGCTTCGATGGCTTTGGCTTACTTGAACTCTTCCAGCGCGGCGGCGGCGGTTTTCAGCGCATCTGCCGGTTCAGCAGCACCGGTGACGACCGATTGCACCATTTCGATCATGGTGTTTTGCAGGCCCTTGTAATCAAGGAACAAAGGCTCTGGGCCACCAAAGGAAATGCCGTCAATGAAGGGTTTCCAGTTCGCATCATCGGCAACCAGCTTGTCAACCGCCGCACCGGGGCGCAGTGGTGTCAGGCCTTCCTGGGCCTCATAGATCGGCTGGTTATCGACGCTGGTCAGAAACTTGGCCAGACTGATCGCCTGCTCCTCGACGCCGGTGCCTTTGAACACCGCAAGGCTGTCGGTGATCAGAAGTGTGCCGGGGCCCTGTGCATCAGGACCAAGCGGCAAGGGGGCCACGCCCCATTTGAACGGGGCGTCCTTCAAAAGCCCTTTTGCGCCGACCGAGGCCTGGATCATCCCGAGTTTACCATCAAGGAAAATGGCGCGGACTTCGTTCTGCTCGTAAGAGGTCGGGCCTTCTTCGGCAAAGGCGGTGATGTCCTTCAGCGCCGTCAGCGCCGCAAGGTTTTGCGGGCTGTCGAGGGTGATGTTGCCATCCGCATCAATGACCGAACCGTTGTTGGTGTACACCCAATGCAGGAACTGGTGCATGGTGTTGTCAAAGGCCTTGGCCACGACACCAAAGCCGGCCGTTCCGGTCTTTTCCTTGATCGCTTGAGCAAAGGCAATTTCTTCGGCCCAGGTGGCAGGGGCTTTTTCCGGGTCAAGTCCGGCTGCGGCAAAAAGATCCTTGTTCCAGTAGAGCGCCTTGGTTGAGAAGGCGACCGGGATGCCCCATTGCTGGCCATCGGTGGTCACGGTGTCGGCCACAAAATTGAAATAGCCGGCTTTTTCCTCATCACTCATCGGGATTGGCACGATCAGTTCGTTTTGCGCAAACTGCTTAAGCGTGCGCGATCCGACATAGGCAAGGCCAACCGGCGTGCCTGCGGCGGCAAGGGTTGTCACCTTGTCCTGGCATTGATCCCAGCCGACAACTTCCGGGGCAACCTTGAAGCCAGGATTGGCCGCTTCCCATTGCGCGATGAATTCGGCATGGGCGGGCTGCATTTTATCGCCGCAGGAAATGAAAGAAATCGTCTGATCTTCGGCGAAGGCCAGCCCGGGAATGTACAGGGCGGCAAGTGCCACGCCGGTCCAGAGTTTGGTAGAAAGTTTCATCGCAGTCTCTCCTCCAGTTGTCTCCCCGTCATGCGGGGCGTTGGTTATTCTTTCACGGCGCCGGCGGTCAGACCGGCCACAAGGTAACGCTGTAAAAACATGATGATGATCAGCGCCGGAGCGATGCCCACAAAGCTTGCGGCCATCAGTTCGTTCCACGACACTTCCTGGCGCCCGAAATAGGCGAACAGCCCTACCGGCAGCGGCATGAATTCAGTCTTGGAATTGAAGGTGACGGCAAAGATGAATTGCTGAGCATAGACGGCGATAAAGGTGGCTATGGCGGTCACCATGATGCCCGGCATCGCCAGTGGCAGGATGACCCGGCGCAAAATATAGAGGCGGCTTGCCCCATCGGCCCAGGCGGCTTCCTCCAGCTCTTTCGGGATGCGCAAGAGATAGGCGCGCAACAGCCAAATGCCGGTGGGGATCACGAAAGCCACGCCCGGCACGATCATTGCAAAGTAAGTGTTCAACACGCCGAAATTTTTCATCAACCGGAACAGCGGGATCAGCAAAACGGCACCCGAAAACATATTGACCGCCAAGAATATCCCCAGCAGCGGGCCGCGCCCCGGAAATTCAAATCGGGCAAAGGCATAGGCCGCAGGGACAATGAGCACCAAGGCCGCAAGTGTCGCGGTAAACGAGATAAACAGGCTGTTGATCACAAAGCGCCCGAACATCGGCACCGAAACCCACATCGTGTGATAGGCGTCAAACGAGCCATTTTTCGGCCAGAAGCTGTAGGGCGAAGAAAACAGCAACGACAGTGGCTTCAGCGAGACCAGGAAGCCCTCGATAAAGGGGGCCAGCACGAAGAACATCAGCAGAAAAATACCCAGGTAAATTCCTGCCGCCTCAAGCGGCGTGTAGCGGTCAATCATCGCCTTTGTGGGTTTCATTTCGAGCCTCCGACAGTAATGCGGCTGACCACGCGGAAGTAAACATAGGAGAATGCTGACAAGAACAGGCAGATCATCACCGCCCGCGCCGAGCCTTCGCCGTATTTGTACGATCCTATGGCGGTTTTATATGTGTCGATAATCATCGTTGTGGTGCTGCCGCTTGGGCCGCCGCGTGTCAGGATCCAGATGATGTCGAAAGAGTTGAAGGTGAAGATCAGGGACAGCATCGAGATGGTCAGCAGCGCCGGCACAATCATCGGCAGGGTGATGCGACGGAAGCGGTAAAGCCGCCCTGCCCCATCGGCCCAGGCCGCCTCATAAAGATCGCGCGGAATGGATTGGATCGCGGCCAACATGTAGAGCGTGACCAAGGGCACACCGATCCAGACATCGGTGACAATCGTCGCCCAAAAAGCCGTGCGGCCATAGCCAAGCAGGGCGACCGGCCCATCGGTGATGCCGAAGTTCTGCAACAACCCGGAAATCATCCCGAACTGGCCATTATACATCCAGCCCCACATAAAGATCCCCACCGCCATCGGCACGATCCAAGGTGGCATCAGCAGCACTCGAAACAATGCCCGCCCCGGCAAAGCGGCATTCAGCAACACCGCGCCGCACACCCCGACGATCATTTTGGTGGCGACCGAGAAGAAGGTCCAAACAAAGGTGCGCAAGATCACCTCGGTAAAATGGCCCGCAAAAATCTTGTGGTAGTTCTTCAGGCCCACCCAATTGGTCTTGGGCTTCAGCGAGGCATCAGTGAACGATAGCGTCACGGTGTCGATCAGCGGATAGATCACGATAATCGCCACATAGATCATTGCCGGCGCAAGCAACATGAAGGCAAAGATCACGGCACTTCTGGAACGGTTCATTCGGCAACCAGCCTTTCCGCACCCGACAGGGCCGCATCAAACTGCGCCCAGATCGGTGCCATATCAACAACCGTACGGCGGCGGCGCGCCTCGTCAATCGCCATCGCCAAGAGCCCGGCTTCCAGCGCATCAATGATTGAAACCGGCAGCGCCGCGTCTGCTTGCATATGGGCACCAATATCGCGGGCCATCTGCTCATCAGCGCCGTAATGCTGGGACAGCGCGGTGTTCACATAGGTCTTGTCGGTCAGGCGGTCACCGGTCCGGGCATCATGCACGCGAAAGAAGTTGCGCACGAAATCGCCCTCGGCCATGCCCTGTGCGCCCACGACACAAAAGCGGCGAAATTCATCGGGGACATTGAGATTGGTGTGAAACGCCATCGAGGCCCCCGAGGCATATTCGACAATCGCCGTCTGGAAATCAATGATATCGCCATCGCTGTCAAAGACCCGGTCGCTGCCCATCCAGCCGCTGGGCTTGCGGTGGTAAATGCTCAGGTCATTGGCCCCCATGCCCTGCGGTGCGTTCTGCGGCGTGAAACTCTTGCGCCCGCCGAAGCTTGCCACATAGGCCGGACGGCATCCCATGACCCCATTGTAGAGATCAAGATCATGACAGCATTTTTCCAGCAAGAAGCTGCCCGAGTATTTCTCATACCGCCGCCAGTCGCGCATGAAAAAAGCGCCATGATAGGGCTGGATATGTTCTGACGCCTCGATCGAGACAACCTCGCCCAACTGTCCGTCGGCAATGGCGCGGCGCAGATCGACGTAAAGCGGCGCGTAGCGCAGCACCAGGCCCACCATCACCTGATCGGCAGGATGGATCGCCAACAATGCTGCCAGCTCCAGCGTTTCAGCCACGGTTGTCACCACGGGCTTTTCGGTGAAAATCTTCTTGCCAGCCGCAAGGCCGGTGCGGATGTGATCCAGATGCAAATGATTGGGCGAGCCCACCATCAGCAGATCCAGATCTTCCGCCGCCAGCATCCGCTCAAGGCTGTCGTGAAAGCGGCCAAGTGCGATGCCGTGATCCTTGGTATAGGCCAGACCAGCAGGTGCCGGGTCAACCACCGCCACGATCTGAAAGTCCGGCACAACTTCGGTAAAGACCCGCGCCAGATAGGCAAGTCGAAAACCGAGGCCAATGATTCCGACTCTCATATGTCCAACTTCCCCCGCAGCCCGAACCGATCCCCACCAAACAAACCGCCAACAGATCCAGCGAGTCTGGCGCCAATATGTAACATATTTACATAAATATTGTCAGTGCCCGCGCTCTGTCAAGAGCAAATTCAGCTTTCAAGTGGTTTCTTAAAGGTATTACTGCTGCAACAAAACTGCAAGGCGGAAAAAATGCTAATACTAAAGGTATTTTTACCTGAAAAATAAAAACTTCGCGCAGGCATTCCTGCACTACCCCTGATTCTGTTCGGCAAAAGTCAATACCAATAAAAGACCATATACCGTGGAAAATGGGGCGTAATAGTTGATTTATTTACATTTTTTACATCAGGCCCGGACTCAAAGATGCGCCATGTAGCCAACAAATCCCGCGATCTTCCATCGCCCGGCCTCGCGTCTGCAGATATAGAGCGTTTGCCAGTTCAGCCGGTCCTTGGTGCCATTGGCCAAACCGATCTGCCCATCAAATTTTTTATGCGCAACGGCTGCATCGCCGGTGATGTCAATCTGTTGCAGCCTCGTGGCGCGGTGGATGCCCGTGGACAGGTCTTCGGCGTATGTCGTCCGCGCCGATTCAGCCGCTTGGCGAAGCCATTCGTCACGGTAGGTGGCAAGGTCAGGAAAAGCCAACGTCCAGTCATCGGGGTTGCGGGATTTATGCGCATGCAGGCCTGCAAAGCCCGCCTCAATAAAGTCACCGGCGACCATCGCCCAATCTGCGGCCACAAAAGCCGCGATATCGCGGGCCACCAGCATTTCCCATATCGCGCCACGATCAGGATCAGTCGAAAACGGATTTATGGGCACCGACATGGGCTTCTCCTATAGACCTGCTCAGCCCAGCCGGCCCCGCGCCGCGACTGGCAGGATATCAATGACCCGGTCGCCCGAAATCAAATGCACCCGGTCGAAAAGATTCGACACGACGCAGGCGTGATTGGGTAAAACCCGTACACGATCGCCGACCACAAGGGTGGCGCCATCGCGCAGCGTGACGGTGCCATGTTCCTCTGAAAGACCGGTCACGCGGGCGCCAGCAAGTCCGACAATGGCGCCAAAATCGGGCTGTCCAAGCGTGTCGGACGATAGGGCTTTCGACCCGGCGTCAAGGATTGCCCGTTCGGGCACCGGACAGCTCACAACAGTGGCCAAAACGGTCAGCGCGCAGTCTTCGGGACTGCCGACGCCTTGGGCAACCTGAAACCGGTCCAGATATATATAGGTCCCGGGCCGGTATTCAGTGATCACCCCCCCCGAATGGGACGACCAGATATCGGGTGTACCGCCACTGGAAATGACCGGGCAGCCAAACCCGGCTGCCGCCAAAGCGGTCTTGGCCGCACAAAGCCAAGCCAGCGCTGCGTCGCCCTTGCCGGCCGCAGGATAGGTCATCAACCCGCCAAACCGCAGCCCCGCGCCCGCTTCAATGCCGCGCGCCAAGGCCACAGCCTCAGCCAGAGTCTGCACCCCACAGCGCCCCATACCGGTGTCGCATTCTATCAGCACCGTCAGCGGATGGGCTGCATCCAAGAACGTCCGGGCCAACCCATCCAGCACCGCCGCACTGTCAACCGTGACTGACATGGTCACCCTGCCATGCAGCGCCTTGAGGCGGGCCAACTTATCCGGCCCCAAGATATTATAGGGCAGGAAAATGTCGGAAATACCGGCGTCGGCCATCACCTCCGCCTCGCCCAGTTTTTGAACGGTAATCCCCACAGCCCCGGCCGCGAGCTGCTCCCTGGCCCAAAACGGCAGCTTGTGGGTCTTGATATGCGGTCGCAGCGCCATCCCATGCGCATTGGCATGTTTTTGCGCCCGCGCGATATTCGCGCGCACCCGATCCACATCAATCAGGACGGCGGGGGTGTCAATTTCATTGATGGTTTTTGGAGCCAAAAGATTTGGAGTTTGGGCCATGTCAATCTCCCAGCGGCAGCTTCGGGTCTTCGACCTTCAGCGTATTCAGGCTTTGCTTGATCCGCCGCAACGTCTCCATCACCTTGGTGCCACGGGTTTCAGCAACAGCCATGGCTAACATATCAACAATTGCCAAAAGGGCGAAGCGTGATGATGTGGGTTTGTAGAGATTGCCATCTTCAATCGGCTGATATTCGATCACGACATCCGCGACCTGCGCCAACGCCGATCCCGGCGCGGTTACCGCAACCGTCAGCGCTCCGTATTGGCGCGCCACCTGCACCGCATCAATCACCGATTGGGCGTAGCCTGATGTCGAAAAGGCAATCACCGTCATTGCTGGCGTCGCGGTTGCGGCAAACATCCGCTGCAACTGGCCATCCACCTGCGACACCGCCGATAAACCCAGCCGGAACAGGCGGTTTTGCAGCTCGGTCGCCAACATTGACGACGTACCCCCCGACCCGATGCAGAGGATCTGGCCGGATAAGTTCAGCCTTTCGGCGACACCGACGATCTGAACCATATCAATGGAAGCCGCGACCCGCTGGACCGCACCGATCGCGGCTTCGGCCACAATCGTTGCCACCCGCTGTTCAAGCGTGTCGCGGCTGGTGGGCTCGGCGGTAAGGTACTGGCCGCCTACAGCAATTGCCTGTGCCAGCCAGAACTTGAAATCGCGCACCCCTTCACAGCCCAGACCCCGGCAGAACCGCGTGACTGTCGGTTCACTGACACCGATCTTTGCGGCGATTTCAGAGATCGACGCCTTCGACGAAAAATCAAGGTCTTCAAGCACCATCGCCGCAAGCAACCGGTCGGATTTTGAGCCTTCCCGCTCGCAGCGTTGTAGCCGCGTGATGATATCGACGACATTGTGCATCGCTGACATGTTCATCCCCCCAAAATACCGTCCAGAAAGGGCTTATTCCCAGCCGTCAGCCCAGCGTCAACCTCAAGCGCCACTCCGGTGATGCCCGACGCCAGGTCCGAGGCCAGAAACCCGACGGCCTGCGCCACCTCAGCCGCAGTTACGATCCGCCCCAAGGGATAGATCGACGCCAACTTTTCTGGAATCGACGGATCCCGGGCGATCCGGTGATCCCACGCCGACGTGTAGATTGATCCGGGGCAGACGGCATTTGAGCGGATGCCATGGCGGCCATACTCCACCGCAATGGCGCGCGAGAAGGCGTTGATGCCGGCCTTTGCGGCGGCATAGGCCGGATTGCCGAAATGCAACAGCGCATTGACCGACGAAATAAAGACCACCACGCCTGATCCGCGCTTGGCCATCGCCGCCACCAACGGTGTCGTGAACGCCACAACGCCGGTCAGGTTCAGGTCAATCTCGCCCGCCGCCGATTCGGATGTGAGGGTTGAAAGGGTCTCGGAACGGGTCCACCCCGCATTGTTGATTAAGATATCGGGAAGGCCGCCGCCCCGGACGATCGCCGCCGCCATGTCCGCACATGCGTTCCGATCCGACAGATCAAACAGATGCCGCGCCGAAATGCCGGGATGGTCCAGCGCCTCAGCCGTGACATCACACGCTGTTATCCGCGCCCCGGCACCACCAAACACATCCAACATAGCCCTTCCGAGCCCACCACCGGCTCCGGTAATCAGCACGGTTTTTCCAGAGAAAGCACTAGAAGTCATCGCAGGCGCACCCCGATCTTGGCTTGGGATTCTTGTGGCAATATCGCCATGCTATGGAAAAAAATGTAAACTAACAACGTAAATTAACACTTGAAAATGGGTGAAAATCCAATAATGTAAAAATATCACTCAAACGAAGTGGCCCGACCCTCCCTGAACGGCCCATCAATGCGTGACGGCGAAAGGTTATGCTTTTCGTCTGCTGACGGCTATTAAAATGGCCGAAGCACTCTTTGATTGCCCTCTGGAAGCGCCAGGGGGCAATCGGGAGCGTTATGGATCAATCTGAAAGGATTATCTGCGGATGACCACTAGAAAACAAGTTTTCGGACAGGCGCATGTCCCCTTGTCGCCAGCGGTGCGAGCCGGCGACATGGTCTATGTCTCCGGTCAGGTGCCAGTGCGCCCGGATGGCACCTACGTTGAGGGGGGGATCGAGGCGCAGACCCGGCAGGTTCTGGAAAACATCACATCGGCGCTGGCGCTGGCCGGGGCGACGCTGGATCAGGTGGTCAAAACCACAGTCTGGGTCGAGGATGCCCGCGATTTTGGCGGCATGAACAAGGTCTACGCGACCTTCTTTCCGGTTGAACCTCCGGCGCGCACGACGGTGGAATCACGGCTGATGATTGACATTAAAGTCGAGATTGAAGCCGTGGCCTATTCCCCCTTGGCGCAGGGCTGACTGGCACCAGAATGCGTATTTTCACCGCCTCGCTGGCCACCGAAACCAACACCTTCTCGCCGGTACCAACCGACCGCGCCTCGTTCGAGGCGGCATTTTATGCAGCCCCCGGTGCGCATCCCGACACCCCGACACTGTGCTCATCGCCGATGGTGGTGTTGCGCAAACGGGCGGCGGCCGAGGGGCTGACAGTCATTGAAGGAACCGCCGCCTGGGCCGAACCCGGTGGCCTGATCCAGCGCCGCGCCTACGAAGACCTGCGCGATGAAATCCTTGGCCAACTGAGCGCAGTCCTGCCGGTCGATGCAGTGGTTCTTGGTCTGCACGGCGCGATGGTGGCGCAAGGCTATGACGATTGTGAAGGCGATCTGCTGGAGCGGGTACGCGCCCTGGTTGGTCCCAGGGTGATTGTGGCCTGCGAGTTGGACCCGCACAGCCATCTGACCGCCAAGCGGGTGGCCGCCGCCGATATCCTCGCGGCTTTTCTCGAATTCCCGCATACCGATTTTTATGAACGCGGCGAGCATGTGGTCGATCTGACTTTGGCAACCTTGCGAGGGCAGATCGCCCCGGCGATGTCGATGTTCGATTGCAAAATGATTGCAGTTATGCCCACCAGCCGCGAGCCGATGCGGTCTTTCGTCGACCGGATCGCCGCCTTGCAAGGCAAGGACGGTATCTTGTCGGTTTCGGTCATCCACGGCTTCATGGCCGCCGACGTGCCGGAAATGGGGACGCGCATTCTGGTCCTTACTGACAATGACCGCGCCAAGGGCGATGCATTGGCACGCCGGCTTGGGATGGAGCTGTTCGATCTGCGCCAACAGACCATTATGGATATGGTTCCCGTTGGCGAAGGCCTGGATCAGGCTCTGGCCGCGCATCACGCACAACCGCGCAGACCCGCAGTCATTTCGGACACCTGGGACAATCCCGGCGGCGGGGTGGCAGGCGACGGCACGGTGATCTTGCGGGAAATAATCCGGCGCCGGGTGGGCCGTGTCGGGGTTGCCACGATCTGGGACCCGATAGCGGTGACCTTTTGCCATGCTGCCGGGGAAGGTGCGCTGCTTGATCTGCGCTTTGGGGGCAAATCCGGGCCGTTGGCCGGAGAACCCATCGACGCCAGGGTGCGGGTTCTGCGCACAGTTGCTGAGGCGTGGCAAAGCTTTGGCCGCAGCCGGGTCACCCTTGGCGCCAGCGCCGTGATCCGCGTCGAGGGCACTGAAATCGACATTATCCTCAACACCAACCGCACCCAGACCTTCGAGCCGGACATCTTTTCCAACCTTGGCATCGACCCGTTGGGCAAAGAGGTATTGCTGGTGAAATCCACCAACCACTTCTTTGCCGGGTTCCAGCCGATCGCCGCCAAGATCATCTACGTGACCGCCCCAACGTCCTATCCCACTGATCCGGCCACCACCCCCTATAAAAAGCTGGACCGGGAAATCTGGCCACGGGTGCCGGACCCGCATGGAACCGGGCACCGGTGATGAACCCTCCCGAAGCGCCTGTGGTGCCGCGCGGCGTAATCTCCGCGCAAACCTTGATGATGCTGGCCTTCGCGCTGCAACCTGTGGCCTTTGGATCCTGGCTGCCGCGCATCCCCGACATGCGCACCAGCCTTGATCTGACACCCGCGGCTTTGGCGCTGTGCCTGCTGGGCCTGCCGGTGGGAATCCTGACCACCCTGCCCTTCGCCGGGCGTTTCGTCGCCCGTGTCGGGGCAAGACCCGTTATGATCGGCGGTTTCTTGGCCTTTTTGGCCGTCATGCCGCTGGCGGCTTTTGCCTCCGGCCGCTTTCAGCTTTTCGGGGCCTTGATAGCGGCAGGTGTGGCGATGTCGGTTCTGGAACTGGCGCTGAACATCAGCGCTGACCGGATGGAACGCCACGGTGGACGGCTGATCATGAACACTTGTCATGGCTGCTGGAGCCTCGGGATCATGGCGGGCAGTCTTATCGGGTCAGGTCTTGCCGGGCTCGGGTTGTCACCGGCTGTGTCGGTCAGTCTGGTGGCGGCGGCGATAGTGCCAATTGCGCTGCTGACGGCAGTGTCGTTGCCAGCCTTGCCTGAGACCGCAAAAACTGCATCACGGGGCCAGACGCGCAAGGCTTTGGGGATGGATATCATCGGCATCGGTCTTTTCGTCGTCGGCATCGCCATGACCGAAGGCGCGATCGCCGACTGGTCAAGCCTGTATCTGCGCGATGTCTTCACCATGAACAGTCTGGCGGCCGGACTGGGATATACGGGATTTGCAGCCCTGGTGACCTGCGGCAGGTTTGCCGGCGACCGTTTAAAGGCCGCGATTGGTGCCGTGCGGTTGGCACGACTTTGCGGCGGTGCTGCACTTTTGGGGGTGGGGCTTTTGGTGGTGGCACCGGGGGTCTTGATGGCCTATCTCGGCTTCGCGATCACCGGGTTCGGCGTTTCGGTTGGATTCCCCTTGGCAGTTTCCGCCGCCGCCGCCTTGCCAGACCGTTTGCCGGAACGGACGGTCGCGACGCTGAGTTTCATGGCGCTTTTGGGGTTTTTGATCGGTCCTGTGCTGATTGGATCCATAGCGGATGTGGCGGGAATGCGGTTGGGGCTTGCCGGGCTCCTGCCGCTGCTGGTGCTCAGCTTTGCCTTCATTCCGGCTTTGTCGGTCCGGCATTGACAAAATAGCGGGCCCCAAATCATCTGGCTCCAGACAGTCGAACAGACTGCAACTGTCACGTCGTCTTGGCGCGGCCCGGAGACTAAGCACGATGAAAATCGCTTTCTATGCCCCGCTGAAAGCCCCGCATCATCCGGTTCCCTCGGGCGACCGGCTGATGGCACGCTTGCTGTTCGCAGCTCTTGAACAAAGCGGCCATGACCTGGATCTGATTTCTGATTTGCGCAGCTTTTTACCAAAACCAGATGCCGATATCTATTCCGGGGTGGAGAAACAGGCGCGGGCCGAAATTGAACGAATATCGCACCAGTGGCGGGCGGGAGCCCGGCCTGATCTGTGGTTTTGCTATCACCCCTATTACAAGGCCCCTGATCTTTTGGGGCCGGTTCTGGCGGCACGGCACGAAATTCCCTATGTCACGGCGGAGACATCATATTCCGAACGGCGAAACATTGGCGACTGGGCGCGCATGCAGGAACATGTTCTTGACGGGATCAACCTGGCGGCGATCAATATCTGTCTTACGAACAGAGATCGCAGCGGCATAGCCTTGGTTGCGCCAAAGGCGCAGGTGACGATGCTCCGCCCGTTCATAGACGCCACAGCCTTTTTGCGAAATGCGCCCCAGAGCAACCGTATCCCACAGCGGATGATTACGGTTGCGATGATGCGACCCGGAGACAAAATGCGAAGTTACCATTTGTTGGCAGACGCCTTGGCATGTGTTTCGACAAAAATCCCCTGGAGCCTTTCGATTGTCGGCGACGGTGCGATGAACGCCGAAGTCGTGTCGCTTTTTACGCGTTTTGAACCCGGCCAAATACTATGGCACGGGCAAGCCACCACCCTTCAGATTGCCGAACTTATGTCTGAAAGCGCCTTCTATGTTTGGCCCGGATATGGTGAGGCCTACGGACTCGCGTATCTTGAGGCTCAGGCAGCGGGCCTTCCCATCCTTGCCCAAAACGTCGCCGGCGTATCGGAAGCCGTTCAAGATCACCTTACCGGGATTCTTGTCGAAGCTGACAATCCTGCTGCCTTCGCCTTTGGTATCGAACGACTTTTGACCAACCACCGCGAACGGGAAACCATGGGGGCAGCCGCACGCCAATTTGTCCTGGGCGAACGCACGCTGGAACATGCCGCCCGTCGGCTTGACGAAATTCTGACCGGGCTTTTGAGGAAAAAACCGTGATCGACCCTGCAATCTGGGGGCCGCTTAAACAGGAGCTGGGCCGGTGGAACCGTTGCGGCAAACGCGCGGTTCTCTGGCTGCGCGATGATGACACGGTCGAACCGACCGGTCCGTTAGATCACTTGCTTGATTTGGCGCAGCGCCACGCAATTCCCCTGACCCTGGCAGTCATTCCGAAAGAGACGGGACACGCGCTTGTCCGTCGGCTGGATAGAAGCTTAGGGATATCGGTCGCGGTTCACGGGTGGTCGCATGAAAATCACGCGCCCCCCGGCGAAAAGAAGCAAGAGCTTGGCGGCCATCGTGCTATTGATATTATCCTCGACGAGTTGCGCGCCGGTGCTTCTCACCTTGCCAATCTTCACGGTGACCGTTTCGTTTCCCTTCTCGTCCCACCGTGGAACCGAATTGACCCGCCCTTGCTGGCGCATCTTCCCAAAATTGGCTACACCGGGGTGTCAGTATTTGGCCCGGAAAAACCGTCCCCCCTCAGATCCGTCAATACGCATGTCGATCTGATCGACTGGAAGTCCACCCGCGGCGGGCGCGATCCGGCAACACTTATCCAAGAGATCGTCGCACGGCTGAAGCACAATTTCGACACTGACGGCACGGTTGGACTTCTGACCCATCATCTGGTGCACGATCAAAATGCGTGGTCATTTCTTGAACAGCTGTTTGATCAAACCTCTGGGCATCCGGCCTGCCGTTGGACTGCAATTTCAGATATTTTCCAGACGCGCATGAACTTTACGAGCCCCCTCTGACCCGCCGTTAAGCCCAGAGAGTTTGCGCTGGAACCGCGCAAAACAGACGCGTTCGACCAAGCTGCGCAGACGATATGGCTATAAATCAATCGTCTGACCATCTCGCGCGAAAAAGGCACCGGCAAACTCAGCTTTCGCCATACGGTCAGCGTCGAGCAATTCAGCGTCGGTGCGCCACGGCGCATGATGCACGAATGCGACCTGCCGTGCACCGGCTTTTTTCGCCAGCAAGATTGCGTGTTGCCACGAGGAATGACCATAGCCGCGATGGGTTTCCATCTCATTGTCAGTATAGGTGCTGTCGTAAAGGAACAGATCACAGCCTTCGATCAGCCCCAGAACCGCCGGATCAAGAACGCCCGGCAGATGTTCCGTATCAGTGATTATCGCTGCCGCCCGCCCGCCCCATTCAACCCGGTAGCCAATCGCGCCGCCGGGGTGGTTGAGACTAGCGGTCTTGATGGCGACATCCGGGTGCGGGCGCAAGACATCGCCGGAGCGGAAGTCATGCGAATTCAGCCGCGCCGTGCAAATATCCGGTTCAACCGGGAACCACGGCGGTCGCATGAAACCACTGATCATCTGCGCTGTCGTCATCCGGCCTTCAAGATGCCCGGACCAAAGGGCAATCGAGGCGTTCGGATCGAACATCAACGAGAAAAAGGGTAAGCCAATAATATGGTCGTAGTGGCAGTGGCTGAAGAATAAATTAAAGGCTTTGATCCCTTCTGCCTTCAGCGCCTGCCCGGCGGGCAAAAGCCCGGATCCTGCGTCGAAAAGCAATACATGGTCACCGCAGCGCATCTCGATGCACATCGTGTTTCCGCCATAAACCCGAAACTGTTCGCCCGATACCGGCAAACTGCCCCGAACGCCCCAAATGCGAATACGAAACGCGTTTTCGATTCCAGCTTTTTTTGGCCCTGCCAGTTCACGCATTACGGGAACCCGGAAGCTTTGTGTTTTTTCAGAAGCTTACGATTGAATGCAGGCATCCGGCTCTCTGATTCCAACCCCTCTTTGTCAGCTTAGCCAATCCATGCCGACCGCAGGTGTTTCAAGCTTAGTCATTTATCCGTGTATTCCAAGCCCTTATGCGTGTAGCAAGCCTGAAGGCGGTCAAAATGGAATTTCGAACCGATGCAACCATCGATGCCTCCGCGGATTGCTGTCATTGCGGACGCACATTTCCATGATCTTTACGGCGATTATGGCCTTTCTGACGACAAGGGCGCCGCACCCGCCATGGCGGTCAGACGGCTGGCTGAAACTGCCCGCTCAACACGGGTGTTCAATGAGAGCCATTCTGCCCTCTGCCACACCCTGAACGATATCGCCGCGCGCAAGATCAAGCACGTTATCCTTCTGGGCGACTATTCGGACGACGGACAAATTGCCACGCTTTCGGGCCTGCGCCGGATTCTGGATGGGTATGCGCTCAGGTTTGGCATGCGTTTTTTCGCGACAGTCGGCAATCATGACATTTTCGGACCCGACGGCCGCCACCGCACCAAACGCTTCCTCAATCACGAGGGTGGCTATGACATCGCCACCAGCAATCCAAGATTTGATGACCCTGCCGCAGGGCGGATCGTCGTTTCCGACGCGATGTACTGCCGCGGCTATCCGGCCGGACTAAATGCGTTGCCCGATCTGGGGTTTTTCGCCACCCCCACCGACCTGCATTGGGAAACGCCCTTCGGTGACCGGAACAATTCCTACAGCCGATTGTATCCGGTGATTTCTGACGAAGCAAAACCCTATCCACCGCTCATGGATGCCTCTTACCTGATCGAACCATTTCTTGGCGTTTGGGTGATGATGATCGACGCAAACGTGTTCAGGCCCTTCACGCAGAGCGAGTTTGGCAAACACGACGAAGACTTTGCCGATAGCACGACCGCCGGTTGGAATGCGATGCTGACCCATAAGCCATTCGTTCTTGCCTGGATGAAGGACGTCGCGGCACGGGCCGCCACACTTGGAAAACAGCTTCTGACGTTCTCGCACTATCCGGTTCTCGACCCGCTGGACGGAACGCGGGACGATGAACGGGCCTTGCTTGGCGCCACGGGCCTTGCCCAAAGAATACCCGACCCGACTGTAGCAGAAGCGATGCTGGACACCGGTATTAAAGTGCATTTTAGCGGTCATCTTCATGTAAATGACACCGCGCGCTATCGTCGGGACGACCGATTCATCATCAATGTCAGTGTGCCGTCGCTGGTGGCATTCCCCGGCGCTTACAAGATTATCGGAATTTCTGATGCGAAACTCGATGTTGAAACCGTTGAAATTGGCGCTATGCCGCTAAACCCGGATATCGCATCCTTGTACCGGCGCGAAATTTCACAAACCGGCCTTAAGGCCAGCCGCCTTATGCAA
>JANMDM010000286.1:0-7899 GCA_031376305.1 Pseudomonadota bacterium
AGCGGTGACGATGGTGCCGTTTTTGATGATGGTGGTCATGGTGTGCGTTCCTAAGCAATGACAAGAAGAAGACCCACGATTGGAGCGGAGAGGAATGTGATTGTTAATCCCCAAACAGTTCCTTCCCACTCTTGCAGGTTAACTATTCTCATTTTACGGAGCAGTCCAAAAAAGATCAGGGCTACCGGAGTAGCCGAGAAAAGCACCCAATAATCATTCTCTGTAAAATACACATTCCTAGTATTATATCCCCCGTAGAGGTATAGTGCATATAATAATAAGTAGCCGACAATTAAGGTCGCAATGCTCACAAATATTGAAACCAGAGATCCGATAAAGAAGGAAAGGACTGCCCCTATGGGCTCCTGAGGACTGCTTCTTTCATAACCAGCCGGCTCATCAAGCCAGCTCGTGCATTTAGGACAACGCATTGCGCCAAGTGGAATGTTACTTTTACATTCTGGGCAAGTTGGCATTCCTATCCTCCGAATTATTTCTTTCACATCGACTTAAACTTACTCACGCCCCGGCGCAGGCCGGGGCCCCGCTCATTGTCGCGCTTCATCTGGCGGGGTCCCAGGTCAAGCCCGGGGCGGGAGGATTGCAGATTTCAGCCGTCACCCCACCACCCCCGCCGTCTCCAGAACCGCGTGGAACAGCACATCCGTCCCCTTCGCCGCCCAGTCCTCGGAAATCTCCTCGGCCTCATTATGCGAAAGCCCGTCCACGCAGGGGCACATGATCATCACGGTAGGCGCCACCCGGTTGATCCAGCAGGCGTCGTGCCCGGCGCCCGACACGATATCCATATGCGAATACCCCAGCCGCTCCGCCGCCGCCCGCACGGTCTTCACCAGCCCCGGATCGAAGGTAACGGGGTCGAAATGCCCGACCGGCTCGATGCCGATGCCCAGCCCCAGTTCACGCGCCACCGCATGGGCGGCACGCTCCACCTCGCCGCGCATCAGATCGAGCTTGCCCTGCTCAGGGCTGCGGATGTCGACGGTGAACACCACCCGCCCCGGAATCACATTGCGCGAATTCGGGAACACCTTGACCTGCCCCACCGCCCCTACCGCCCCGGGCTGATGGCTCATGGCGATCTGATGGACCCGCTCCACCACCCGCGCCATCCCCAGGCCCGCATTGACCCGCATGTTCATCGGCGTCGAGCCGGTATGGGCGTCCTTGCCGGTCAGCGTAATCTCCAGCCACCACAGACCCTGCCCGTGGGTGACCACGCCAATCTCGCACCCTTCGGCCTCCAGAATCGGCCCCTGCTCGATATGCAGCTCGAACATCGCGTGCATCTTGCGCGCGCCGACCACCTCATCGCCGACCCAGCCGATCCGCGCCAATTCGTCGCCAAAGGCCTTGCCGTCCGGATCGGTGCGCCCATAGGCATAATCCTGCGTGTGAACCCCGGCGAAGACACCGCTCGCCAGCATGGCGGGCGCAAACCGCGCGCCCTCCTCATTGGTCCAGTTGGTCACCACGATCGGATGGCGGGTCCTGATCCCCAGATCGTTCATGGACCGGATCACCTCCAGCCCGCCCAGCACCCCCAGCACCCCGTCATACTTGCCGCCGGTCGGCTGGGTATCGAGGTGCGAGCCGATATAGACCGGCAGCGCCTCGGGGTCCGTCCCCTCGCGCCGCGCGAACATATTGCCCATGGTGTCAACGCCCATCACGCAGCCCGCCGCCTCGCACCAGCCCTGAAACAGCCGCCGCCCCGCCGCATCGTCATCGGTCAGGGTCTGGCGGTTGTTGCCGCCGGCTATCCCCGGCCCGATCCTGGCCATCTCCATCAGGCTGTCCCACAGCCGCGCGGAATTGACCTTCAGGTTTTCGCCCGCCGCATGAATAAGGGGTGCCGCCATCGTCTTTCTCCCCGCCGTCCGCCTCAGGATCTTGATGCCCCTTGCGACGACTCACTTCCTGACCATATGGTCAAAGAGAAGACCACCACAACCTGACCAACCGGTCAACAAAATTGTGAGCCCCCATGGCAAACCCCGAACGAATTTCCAAACGCAACGCCATCCGCCAGGAAAATGAGCGGCTGATCCTGTCGGCGGCCGAGAAGGTCTTTGCCGAGGCTGGCTTCGGCGGCGCCACCATGCAGCTCATTGCCGACATGGCCGGCCTGCCGAAAGCCAACCTGCATTATTACTTCCCTACCAAAGAGGCGCTTTACCGCGAGGTCGTGCGGCAGATATTCAACATCTGGCTGCACGCGGCGGACAGCTTTGATGCCGCCCCCGGCCCGGTCGAAGGCATCGGCGCCTATATCGACGCGAAAATGGAAATCTCCCGCCGCCACCCCGAGGGCTCAAAAGTCTGGGCGTCAGAGGTCATGCACGGCGCCCCGGTGATTCAGGATTATCTGGAAACCACGCTCCGCGACTGGACGACTGGCCGCGCCGCCCTGATCCAGCGCTGGATCGACGAGGGGAAAATGGCCCCGGTCGATCCCCGGCACCTCCTCTACATGCTCTGGGCCACCACCCAGCACTACGCCGACTTCGGCCACCAGATCGAGACGCTGAACGGCGGCAAGGCACTAAGCGACAAGCAGTGGCAGGAAGCAAAGGAAAGTGTGAAGGCGGTGATCTTAAGGGGGATCGGGGCGGGGTGAGCCGTATTGCTCTGACTGTGCCGCAGCGCCATCCCCATTCTGAGGAACAACAAGATTGACAACATTGGCGGCCAAGTTCGAAATGCTGATATCGGGCGGAGTTCTGCAAGCGTCCCCTGGAGATTCCACAGGCCCGACGCCCTACTATTTCGAGGTCGGCGCCAGCCTTGGCTCGCCGTGGATCACCGGCGATTCAGGTAATTCTTGCCGCTTCATCGGTGCCGAGTCCTATGTCAATTCCGGTGGTTACCTGCGGGACCAGGTGCTGATCGGCCGCTTCTGCTCGATCGGGCGGCGCGTCACAATCGGCGCTGGCGCGCATTCAATGGCGGGCCTGTCCACGTCGCCTCAATTGCGCGGCAGCCGTGCGCGCTCCTACGATCCAGCCGAACGTTCCGCCCTGCATCCGCAGCGCAAACGCGCGCCGGTCACGGTGATCCACAGCGATGTCTGGATCGGTGACGGCGCGGTCATCATGCCCGGCATCACGCTTGATGTGGGCTGCGTCGTCGGCGCCAACGCCGTGGTGACGCAAGATGTGCCGCCTTACGCAATCGTGGCCGGTGTCCCCGCGCGCGCGGTCGGGGCACGGTTCTCACCAGATGTAGCCACGAGGCTGCTTCAGAGCGCGTGGTGGGAGGCGCCGGTGATCAAGTTGAACGACTTGCCCTGCGCCAACGTATTTGAATTTCTCGACGCCATGGCGGCACAAGGTCTGGAAGATGTCGGCTATCCCACCTTCCGAGCGCAAAGCGCCTAGGCCCGTCCCGCCAATTGGCCGGACACGGCCCCGGTCGACTCCCGGCATCTTTTGTACATGCTCAGGGCCACCACCCAGCACTACGCCGACTTCGGCCATCAGATCGAGACACTGAGCGGCGGCAAGGCGCTGAGCGAGCGGCAGTGGCGGGAGGCGAAGGAGAGCGTGAAGGCGGTGATTTTAAGGGGGATCGGGGCGGGGTTAGGGTCGGGCTGAAAAACCAAAAAACTTCGCGCCATGCCCTTCACAAAAGTGAACAACTCAGCACCAGCGTAGATGTCGACCGAACCGGAGGCTGTCCTGTCAAAGGCAGGCTTCTATAATCATATCTGGATAACAAAAACTATCACAGTCCCGCATTACAGCAGCAACTGCATCCGTGAACATTCGCTGGGCATTGGCAAGCACGGCTTTGGCTTGATCAAGTTTAACCTGGCGTTCGATCATCAGGCTTCTGAAAATAAGCGCAGCTATGGTCAATGCCGCCGCAACTATTGCCAACACAAGGTTAACCGGCCACGGGGCTGCCGCCGCAGCTATCCACAAAGCAGTGGCACCTGCTCCCAGCCCTGACGCTATGGCAGCGTAGACATTCCGTTCGCCTTCAAGTCGCTTAACGTCTGAACAAGCAATTGCAGCGCTATTGCGAGACGTTACTACCGTGTTCTTCGCGTCTCTACACGCCTGTGAGTCGCATTTGGTGGCAATTTCAATTTGTCTTTGATCAGGAAGACGATTGAAAATCTCTCCAAATCCTGTCTCCACCATTTTTAATCTCCTTCAAAGCCACCAATTCTTTTGAGAAAAACGCCACCCGAAGGCCGACTTCACCTTCCGTGAGACTGGTTCACTCAAGTCGGCCGTCTTAAAGCGGCGCGAACCGCCCGAGATTGAAGCGGCCCTGAGCTAGCCCAGACCTCCGCAACGACCCCAGCAAACGAAGAAGCCGGCAATCACCGTCACGGCGAACCAGACCAACCCCGCCAGAAGGCCCCAAGGGCCGATCGAGGCAAGACCGATGAGAGCAGCCACGATGGATCCGATACCCCAGATCCACCACATTCCAAGCAGACAGCGAGCCCAACACGGCATGACAACCTCCTATTCCTCAAAACAATCGCGGTCAAAAATCGCACAATTTTGAAAGGAGCGGTGCGCCTTGTGGCGCAATCACCGGCTGTCTCAACCCTAGCATTTTTTCGGCGCAAATGCAACCGGTGCGTGTCACCGGCAAGCCGCAGGTCAGCGTTACCCCATGGCGCACCCTTCCCCGCGACCTTGCCCGCCCCCCCGGCGCAGACCCCGCCCTTCTGTTCCCCCCTGTCATCGCCGTGCAAGCGGGGTCACTTCAACTCCACCTCGACAAAGCTCATCACCCCCGCCCCGGCATTCACCACATTATGCTCCACCCCTTCGGTGCGCCGATAGGCCGTGCCGGCCGGAACCGTGACCCGCCGCGTGCCGCCGCCGGGCTCCTCCAAGAGCATCTCGCAGTCGGTGAGCGCGGTGATCACATAATCATACCCATGCCGGTGCCAGCCGGTCTCGGCGCCGGGCGCAAAATCAAAGCGGGTGACGCGGACGCGGGCGTCGTCGATCATTTGCGTCGGGATGCAGGCAAGTCGCATTCATGGCTCCGCTGCTAAGGCTACGTTCAGATAGTGTAATGAGAAAATTATCCTCTCTCAATATCAATATCTTACCAATCATCTTACCCATGCCTCAGCAGCAACTTCACCCCGCCCCCCGGCCTTCACACCGATCAGTTACCCTGATCAGGCCGCGCAATACCCGCCCCCGTCGCCCATTTTCCACCAATCCGGCGCGGCGGATAATTTGCTGTTTGCCTTGCAGGCGCGGGCAAGCTAGCAGAGCCTAAGGGCAAGGCCCGATCTGGCGACAAGGAAAAAACGACGGATGAACGAGGCACCGGCCCACCCCCCTCCTCTGACGCGGATCCAGAAGCGCAACCGTCAGGCGATTTTGGACGCCGCCCTTGAGGTTTTTTCCGCTCAGGGTTTTCGAGGTGCAACCCTGGATCAGATCGCCGCGATGGCGGATCTCTCCAAGCCCAACCTGCTCTACTACTTCCCCTCGAAAGAGGCGATCCACATCGATCTCTTGAACAAACTCCTGCATGACTGGCTTGCCCCCCTGCATGCACTCGACGCTTTGGGCGACCCGCGGAGCGAAATTCTGGCCTATGTGCGCCGCAAGCTTGATCTGTCGCGCGACTTTCCCCGGGAAAGCCGCCTGTTTGCCAATGAAATCTTGCAAGGCGCCCCCCGGATGATGGCCGCCCTGAGAGGCGAGCTGAAGTCGCTGGTTGACGAAAAAGCCGCCGTCATCGCCCGCTGGCAGGCAGAAGGGCGCATCGCCAACATGCCGCCGCAGCATCTGATCTTTTCGATCTGGGCCCTGACCCAACACTATGCGGATTTCGAAGTTCAAGTGCGCGCGGTTCTTGGCGAAGGCCACGACCCTTACGCCGAAGCCCAGGTGTTTTTGGAAACGCTGTTCACCAAGCTGATCACCCCCACCCGTTAACTATCAAAGACAATTTTTTGCTGCCGGAAACCGGATGTTAAGGCCGCAACCCCAGAGTCTTACCTGGTGGGGGCTCCTGGATGAGGAGCAAAGGCATGGTTGAACTTGTGGCCGCAGTGCTGCCAACTGCAAGAATGGCACCACCCAATGAACGGCAAAATGCAATTGATCCGGGTGCGTTCAAATCAGCGGGCACCTCGGCAAACGTGCGCTACGACAAAGGCCGCATGCCACGCATCCAAGGGTTGCCAACGCGACACATCGTGCCTACCCCCCGTCAGGAGCCAGAACCGGCGACCGGGCCACCCCCGGCTTTCCCGGTAAATGTGCTGGAAGCCGAAGCCATGCACCGTCGCAATGGGGTCAGCGCCACGCCTGCCGCCGCCGGGGCTGACACTCTGCCCGGCACCGAACCAAAAAGCCAGCCGTCGACCCGGCACTGGGCTGTCCCTGCACCGCCCGAAAACCCCGCTATCGACATTCTGCGCTAGGCCTTGGCAGTGCCCGCGCATATCCTGTTTGCTTTCAGCGGGTTTTTTCCGATAGTTGGCGCGTATCGCCACTGTTCGCCAAAAGACGAGGGCCCGAAAAATGGCAAGAATTGCCGCTACCGCCGCACGCCGCATCACCGCCGAACAGGCCGCCCTGCTGGTGAAGTCCGGGATGTGGCTCGACTATGGTGCGGTGCTGTGCCAGCCGGATGTGTTCGATGCTGCCCTGGCGGCGCGCGCGGCCGAGTTGAAAGGCGTCAAGATCCGCGCCTGCCTGTCCACCCGCCCCCGCGCGGTTCTGGAAGCCGACCCCGACGGGCAGCATTTTCAGTGGATAAATCTGCATTTCTCTGCCTATGACCGGCGCAAACATGACGCGGGCATTGCCAATTACCTGCCCGTCAACCTTGGCGAAATTCCGGATTATTACCGCCGCTTTGTTGATCCGATCGATATCGTGATCCTCAAGACCTGCCCTGCCGATGCGCAGGGGTTCTTCAACTTCAGCGCCACCAACGTCTGGCACCAGGCGGTGGTTGAACGGGCACGTATCCTGATTATTGAGGAATGCCACAACCTGCCGCACTGTACCGGCCCCGGCAACGCGGTTCACCTCAGCGAGGTTGACTATATCATTGAGGGCGACCACCGCCCGCATGCCGAACTGCCCAGCCTGCCCCCCACCGAGGTTGACCGGGCCGTCGGACGCCTGATCGCCGCCGAGATCGAAGACGGATCCTGCCTGCAGATCGGCATTGGCGGCATGCCCAACGCCGTGTGCAGCCTGCTGCTGGAAAGCCCGGTCAGCAATCTTGGTGTGCATACTGAAATGCTGACCGATGGCATCGTGGATCTGTACAAGGCCGGTCGTATCAACGGCGCGCGCAAGCAGCTGAATGCCGGCAAGATCGTGTGCACCTTTGCCCTTGGCTCGGGCTATCTTTATGACACCGTCAACCGCAACCCTGACATCGAATTTCATCCGGTGGATTACACCAACTTGCCGCATGTCATCATGCAAAATGATCGGATGGTGTCGATCAACAACACTACCCAGATCGACCTGCAAGGCCAGGCCGCCTCGGAATCCGATGGTCACCGCCATATCAGCGGCACGGGGGGGCAGCTGCAGTTCGTGCGCGGTGCCTATGCGTCCAGAGGCGGCAAATCCTTCATCTGCCTCGCCTCCACCTATGACAAACGCGGCGAGCGGCGCAGCCGGATCGGTCTGGCGCTGACGCATGGCAATGTGGTGACGACGCCGCGCACCGATATGATGTATGTGGTCACCGAATACGGGATCACCAACCTCAAGGGGAAGTCCGTGGCCGAACGCGCCAAGGCCTTGATCGGGCTTGCACATCCAGACTTCCGCGAAGATCTGGAACGGGATGCCCACACCCACAACCTGATCCCCAGGGGCTATTTCTAGCCCGCGCCTTCGGCACCGTTTTCATCTT
>JANMDM010000362.1:0-9298 GCA_031376305.1 Pseudomonadota bacterium
GGAGAAGCAGAAGAAGGGGCATTACCTGCGATCTCTTGGGCAAAGACTGCGGCGCGCGACGGGTATTGCGCCGTTGACGCCACATCAGGATCTAAGTCTTGTCGACGAATTTTTAGCAAGGCGCAGCCGCGCGAAAAATCATACCACCCGTTCGACCATCATCTTCTTGATCTCGGCAATCGCTTTCGCCGGGTTCAGCCCCTTGGGGCAGGTCTTGGCACAGTTCATGATCGTGTGGCAGCGGTAAAGCTTGAACGGATCTTCCAGATCGTCCAACCGCTCGCCCGTCGCCTCGTCACGGCTGTCGATGATCCAGCGGTAGGCATGCAGCAAAGCGGCGGGGCCGAGGTAGCGGTCGGAGTTCCACCAGTAGCTCGGGCACGATGTCGAGCAGCAGGCGCACATGACGCATTCGTAAAGCCCGTCGAGCTTTTCGCGGTCGCCGATCGACTGGCGCCATTCTTTCGCCGGGCGGTTGGTCTTGGTTTCCAGCCAGGGCATGATGCTGGCGTGCTGGGCGTAGAAATGTGTCAGGTCGGGGATCAGATCCTTGACCACCGGCAGATGCGGCAGCGGATAGATCTTGACCGCGCCTTTCACCTCATCAAGGCCATAGATACAGGCCAGGGTGTTGATGCCGTCGATGTTCATGGCGCAAGATCCGCAGATGCCTTCGCGGCACGACCGCCGGAAGGTCAGCGTTGGGTCCACCTCGGTCTTGATCTTGATCAGCGCGTCAAGGATCATTGGCCCGCAGCTCTCAAGGTCGATGAAATAGGTATCCACCCTTGGGTTTTCGCCGTCATCAGGACTCCAGCGGTAAATCTGGAACTTGCGGATATTCTTGCCCTCGGGGCGCGGCCAGGTTTTGCCCACCCGGATCTTGGAATTCTTGGGAAGCGTGAACTGAACCATGGATTAAACCTTCCAATCGGGGCGGGTATAGAGCGGCTGCGACGGCGGCTGGCCGGATTTTTGCATGACGCAGGCATCATAGACCGCCGACGGGTCGCGGCCTTGAAAGTAATCGGAAGACAGCTCAAGGCTCAGGCCAAACCGCGGCCCGCCGGAGCCGACACCCACCGCCACCGCGCCGCGCGGGGCGGCGGTCAGGCGGGCGCGCTGAAAGCATTCGCGCTCGGCCTGGGCCACGGTCATCGGGCCGCAGGCAGACAGTATGGCGGCCCCCGAAAGAGCCAGAAGCAGGGCGCGCATCAATAAACCCTCGCCTTGGGCGCGATCTTCTTCAGGTTGATGCCGCCCTCGGCCTCAGGGGTCAGCGGCTCAAGGTGAACCGGGCGCGTCGACAGCGTGACTTTGTTGCCGGTCACATGCGCCAGCGAATGCACCCGCCAGTTCACGTCGTCACGGTTCGGGTAATCCTCATGCGCATGGGCGCCACGGGATTCCTTGCGCGCTTCGGCGGCCACAATCGTGGCCAAAGCGTTGGGCATCAGGTTGGCCAACTCCAGCGTCTCCATCAGGTCAGAGTTCCAGACAAGGCTGCGGTCGGTGACATGCAGATCGTCGATCTTGGCCGCGACCTTGCCCATCTTTTCCACACCCTCGGCCAGGGTCTTGTCGGTGCGGAAGACGGCGGCGTCGGCCTGCATGGTGCGCTGCATTTCCAGCCGCAATTCGGCGGTTGGCACCGAGCCGCTCGCATGGCGCAGCCCGTCGAAGCGGTCCAGTGCCTTGTCGATGGCGACGATGTTCAGCGTCGGGCTTGCCGAAGCCGGGTCGACCACCTTGCCCGCCCGGATCGCGGCGGCGCGGCCAAAGACCACGAGGTCGATCAGCGAGTTCGACCCCAGCCGGTTGGCGCCATGCACCGAGGCGCAGCCCGCCTCGCCCACCGCCATCAGGCCCGGCACGGTGGCATCGGGGGCCTTGGCCGTCGGGTTCAGCACCTCGCCCCAATAGTTCGTCGGGATACCACCCATGTTGTAATGCACAGTCGGAATGACCGGGATCGGCTCGCGGGTCAGATCGACCCCGGCGAAAATCCGCGCCGATTCGGAAATACCCGGCAGCCGCAGGTGCAGGGTTTCGGGCGGCAGGTGGCTGAGGTTCAGGTGGATATGGTCCTTGTTGGGGCCAACCCCGCGCCCCTCGCGGATCTCCAGCGTCATGCAGCGCGACACCACATCGCGCGAGGCCAGATCCTTATAGGTCGGCGCATAGCGTTCCATGAACCGCTCGCCTTCGGAGTTGGTCAGATATCCGCCCTCGCCGCGCGCGCCTTCGGTGATCAGGCAGCCCGAGCCATAAATCCCGGTCGGATGGAACTGCACGAATTCCATGTCCTGCAGCGGCAGACCCGCCCGCGCGACCATGCCGCCGCCGTCGCCGGTGCAGGTATGGGCGGACGTCGCACTGAAATAGGCGCGGCCATAGCCGCCGGTGGCCAGCACCGTCATCTTGGCGTTGAAGACATGGATGGTGCCGTCATCCAGCTTCCACGCCACCACGCCGGTACACCGGCCATCCTCGGCCATGATCAGATCAAGGGCGAAATATTCGATAAAGAATTCCGCGTTGTTCTTCAGCGACTGGCCGTAAAGCGTGTGCAGGATCACGTGGCCGGTGCGGTCGGCCGCCGCACAGGTGCGCTGGACGGGGGGGCCTTCGCCATATTCGGTGGTATGGCCGCCGAAGGGGCGCTGATAGATCTTGCCGTCTTCGGTGCGGCTGAAGGGCACACCGTAATGTTCCAGCTCATAGACCGCCTTGGGCGCCTCGCGGACCAGATATTCCATCGCATCCATATCGCCCAGCCAGTCGGAGCCCTTGACGGTGTCATACATATGCCACTGCCAGCTGTCGGGGCCCATATTGCCAAGGCTGGCGGCAATACCGCCCTGTGCGGCCACAGTGTGCGAGCGGGTCGGGAAGACCTTGGTCACGCAAGCGGTGCGCAACCCCTGTTCGGCCATGCCCAGCGTGGCGCGCAGACCGGCGCCCCCGGCCCCGACCACCACCACGTCATAGTCATGCGTTTCATACGGATAAGCGGTCATGAATCAGCCCCTCAAAGCGCTATACTGGCAAGTGCGAACAGGCCAGTGGCCGTCACCGCGTAGGAAAGTGCGATTGCCGTGATGATCAGCGCCTTGCGGGTTGTGCCGCGGGCGTAATCCTCAATCATCATCGTGGCACCCTTGGCGAAATGGCGCATGGCGATGATCAGGGTCAGGGCGGTGGTGATGGCAACGAAGGGCCGGGCGAAAAACGCCCAAACCTCATCATAGCTGCCACCCAAGGCCCGGCCAAAGGCCACCACGAAAATCGGCACCAGGATCGCCAGCCCAACGCCCGAGGCCTGCATATGCCAATGATGCTCAGTCCCGCTATGGGCGGAGCCCTTGCCAATGGCGCGTTTGCGGTCGGTCAGATAACGCATGTGCATGGCGCCTTTCAGATGACGAAGAAGGTCAGCACGGTCAGCACGACCGAACCGATGATGACGCCCCAGCCAAGCCGTTCGGCGGTCTTGATCTCAAGCCCGCGACCGGCGTCAAAGTACAGATGCCGCAGACCCGCAAGGTAGTGATAGCACACCGCCCAAAGCGAGCCGGTCAGCACAACCTTGCCAAACCATGACCGCAACACCCCGTCGGCAACCGCAAAGTATTGCGGGCTGATCGAGGCGGCAAGCAGCCACCAGACCACCAGAATCGTGCCAAGGATCAGCGCATTGCCGGTGATCCGCGTCAGGATCGAGGTGATCGCCGTCAGCTGCGGACGGTAAATCTGCAAGTGCGGCGACAGCGGGCGGATCACCCGTTTCGTTTCGGCCATTGTCGGCTCCCTTCGTCCCGATTGCGCGTGCCAGCTATTTTAGGGTTGGCACTGTGCTCTTTGAATAGCGGTTTTTTCCAGCAAGTCACGCTTACAGTGACAGTGCAAGTACCCCGTTATCGTTACCAGCGTCTGATTTTTCGTTTTGCGATCACAAATTTTTATGCTGTGATCACATGTTTGCGCTACTCTTGCGCATCATAAAGCCGGCCAAGGTCAGCGATATACTCGGTGCAGATCGTGATCGCCCGCGGCTCCGGGTCGTAAAAGGCATTTGGCTCGTCGCATGTTTCGATTACGACCGTAATTTCCACCGGCAGGCTGTAGGTCTTGTTCAGATCGTCGACCTCGGCGGCAATCAGGCTGGCGTAGGCGGTCCCATCCCCCAAGCCGGCCACTGGGCCTGTCACCGGATCAGTCATCCGTAAGCCTGCCGGTTGGGCGCCCGGCTCCAGCCCTTCCAACATCGCCCCCCAGGACGCGCTGGCAAGGTCAAATTCCTCCGCGCACCCTTCCGCGCGGTCCTCGGGCAGGTCCAGTTCCCTGGCCACATCGTCCCGCTCATCGGGCCTGGCACCATAAAACAGGCACAGATGGTTGAAATAACGCTGCATATCAACGCTGTGCGTATCCCAATAGGGCAATGGCTCGCCGCCCGCCTCGGCTTCAGCCGCATAAAGGCGCCAGGCAAGCGAGGTGTCATAGGTCAGGGCAACGGCGCTGTCTTCGTCCCAGATCGCGTCGATCAGCAGCGTTGACAGCGTATCGGCGGCATCTTCTTCGCGGCCCAGAACCGGCAGATCCAGGATATCAATCAGCCCATGGCCAAGCTCGTGGTAGAAGGTCGCAAGAATATTCGCTTCGACAAAAGCCTGACGGCTTGCCTCATCTGCCACCGCGGGCGTGGCAACCGCCGTACAGATAAGAATAAGTCGGATCACAGCGGTATTAAGCCCCAGTAGTCGAGGTCAAGCAAGACCTCGGGCAAGTACTTGCCATCCTCGCCGCGCAAAGCAAATTCCCCCGCCCCTGCCTGACCGCGACCAGCCGCAGCCGGATGGCGCCAACACCGGGGGCGGCGGTTTCGGCGCGGTCCAGCACCTCGGACCAGGCGCGCACCGTGTCCCCGGCGAAACAGGGGTTGGCATGGGCCCCGGCGTTCAGCGCCACAATCATCTGGACATTGGCCAGCCCGTTGAACGACAGCGCCCGCGCCAGGGAAATCACGTGGCCGCCATAGATCAGCCGCCGCCCGTCATCGCGGGCAGACCGGTCAAAATGCACCTTGGCGGTGTTTTGCCAAAGCCTTGTGGCCAGCATATGTTCGGCCTCCTCGATGGTCACGCCATCAACATGGTCGATCTGCTCACCAATCTCATAGTCGCCCCAGCGGTGCGGCTCGCCCGCAAGCGCAAAGTCATAGCGGCTGAAATTCAGCCCTGCCGGAATGACCAGCGCGCCGGGATCAACACTGGCGGCCAAAGACGGCACATGGGGGAAAGGCGCGGGGGCGGCGTGGTCGCCCTTGCGCACCATCACCCAGCGCACATAATCCAGGACCGCCACGCCATGCTGGTTCAGGCCCCTTGTGCGCACATAGACCACGCCCGATTTGCCGTTCGAGTTTTCCTTCAGCCCGATGACGGTGGAGTCCGAGCGCAAGGTATCACCGGGCCAGACCGGGGCCAGCCAGCGGCCTTCGCCGTAGCCAAGGTTGGCCAGCGCATTCAGGCTGATATCGGGAACGGTTTTGCCAAAAACCGTGTGAAAGGCGATCAGATCCTCCAGCGGTGCCGCAGGCAGGCCGCAGCTGCGCGCGAATTCGTCTGACGCATAAAGCGCATGCCGGGCCGGATACAGCGCGTGATAAAGCGCGCGCTCGCCCCCCGACAGGGTGCGCGGCACCGCATGGGTGATGACCTCCCCCAGACGGTAATCCTCGAAAAAACGCCCCGGATTGGTCTTCATCAATGCTCACCCAGCTTGACGTCGGGCGTATAGGTGCCGGGCGCGTCCTTCACCACCGCCTGACCGCAGCGCATGCTGCCTTTGGCCGCATCAAACGCATAGCTTGGCCCGCCATGCAGCGCCCAGCCCTTGTTCAGGGCGGCCGTCACCTTGTGGCAAAAGGCGCCGGTGTCGTCGTCTGAGAGAAAGCGGTAAAGTTTCATCCGTAGGTCCCCACGAAGGGCGGATGGCCAAGCCAGACATGGATCATCGCGATCACGCCAAAAAGGATCAGCGTGCCGACAAGGTTCATCGCATCCCCCTTTAGCCCGCGCCCGACCGTCGGGCGATTCCAGGCACCAGCGTGGTTGATCAGCGCTATTGTCGAAAGCGCCCAAAGACCGATCCCCCCGAACAACAGCAGCGATGCCTGATCGCCATTGACCAGCAGATGCGCAACCGCCCAAATAACGGTGCCCCACAGCATCGGGTGCCGCATCCGGGTGTAAAGCGTGCCCTTGGTGCCGCCGACCCCAAACAGGAAAACCGAAATCAGCATCAGCATGTTGTTCAGATGGCCGATGCCGGGCAGCGGCGTGTAGACCGGCTCCACAGCGGCGCCGCGGTACCCCACCACCATCAGCACCACCGCAACCAGCAGCAGCACCGCAATCGGTCCCCTGGCCTTGTTGCCCATGTTTGTCCTGACGCCGGGGACGAGCCGCTTGAACTGATGCGCGCCGATCCACAGCGCCAGGCCGAGTGCGAGAAGGGTCATGCGGTTAACTCCTTAAAGGGATGGGGCAATGTGGCCCTAAGCTGCAACATCCGCAATGGCCGCCGCGCGCGCCAGCATCCGTTCGGCCGCAACCACATGCAGTTTCTCGACGATCTTGCCATCCACCACCGCCACGCCTTTGCCCGCCCGCTCTGCCTCGTCATAGGCCGCGATATGACGCCGCGCGAGCGCTATTTCTTCATCCGACGGGGCAAAGACCTCATTGGCGATGGCGACTTGGGCCGGGTGGATCAGGGTCTTGCCATCAAAGCCCATATCGCGGCCCTGATTGCACTCGCGCCGCAGGCCATCCTCATCCTTAAAGGCGTTATAGACGCCATCAACGACAATGCGCCCGTAAGCTTTGCCCGCCAGCAGGCACAGCGAAATCGCCGTCAGCAGCGGCTCGCGGTCCGGGCGGAACCGCGCACCGATGTCCTTGGCCAGATCATTGGTGCCGACGATAAATCCGGCGATGCGCGGATGCGCGGCAATATCGGCGGCATGCCAGGCGACAATCGCGGTTTCCATCATCGCCCAAAGCGGCACCTCGGGCATCAGTGCCGCCACCGCCTCGACATGGGCGGGGCGCGATACTTTCGGGATCAGGATCGCGTCCAGCGGCACGTCCAAAAAGGCGGCGCAATCCTCGTGCCCCCATGCGGTATCCAGCGCATTGACCCGCACAATGCGGGCGCGCGACCCGAAATCGCTGCTCAGCAACATCTGCGCCACCAGGGCCCGCGCCTTGGCCTTTTCGTCAGGCGCCACCGCATCTTCCAGATCGAAGATGATCGCATCCACCGGCAGATCGCGGGCCTTTTCCATGGCGCGCTGGTTGGCCCCCGGAATGTAAAGAACCGAACGATAGGGGCGCGGCAGGTCAATTTGCGCTGGAATCATCATAACACCTCGCAACTTTCTTGCGCCAAGGATCACAGTTCCGGCACTTCCGGCAAGCCCGGATTTGCCGCGTTGCAGAAAATTCTCCGTCGGCGTTGTGCTCGGGTGCCGCGCCTCACATTAACCATTTTCTTCGTTTTACGGGCGCAGGATCGCCCAAGTTATTCCCGATTCCGGGCGCAGGGTGGCGCAAGGGAGAAATGAGTGGGTCACCCCGGCTTGGCCGTCGGAGAAGGGAAGCGATTGCGACAGTTGGAAATTCGGGGGGGTTCGCCGCCGGTTAGTTCCGGAACGCCCAGCGCGACCCGCCTTCAAGAAGGGCACAACCATGAAACAGCAACTTTTTGCTCTCAGCCTCGGCTTCGCCGGCCTGATCCTTGCCACAGAACAATCCTTCGCCGCAGGCCACATGCAATGCGCGAAACGCGACGCCGTGGTGGCGTATCTGACCAAAAGCTATGGCGAGACCCGCCACAGCATCGGCCTTGCCGCCGACAACGCGGTGATGGAGCTTTTCGCCTCGGACGACACCGGCACCTGGACGATCACCGTGACGCTGTCGAGCGGCATGACCTGCCTTGTCGCCTCGGGGCAGAGCTTCGAGACGATGGCCGAGAAGCTTCCGACGGCGGGTAGTCCGGCCTGACATCCGGGGTGGCCGGGACTCTAGACGGCAATGAGCGCGAGAAACGCCTGATAGCCGCCGTCTGCGATCAGTTTCAGCGAAACCAGCAGAAGCGCTGCGGTCACCAAGTGGAAGAACAGCCTGTCAGGCAGAACCTTGACAAGATAGACGCCCGCAAAAACGGCGACGGCCGCAGGCACAGATAATAGTGCCGCAATCTTGAGGTTGGAAAGACTGAACTGCCCCAAGGCCCAATAGGGCACGAGCTTTATGATGTTGAGATAGGTGAAAAGAACGGTGTTGGTACCGGCGTAGACGGCTTTCGTCCGGCGCAGAGGCAGCACATAGATCTGAAAGGGCGGCGCGCCCGCATGGCTGACAAAGCTGGTGAAGCCCGTGACAATTCCCCAGAAAACGCCGCGCCCCGCGTCAGCCGCGCGTGCCTTGGGATCGGACCGGCCAAAGGTCAGGCGCAGCGCAAAACTAAGACCGATCACTCCGACCCCCAGTGTCACTGCCCATGCCGGCACCCACGCCGCCGTCAGCCAGCCCAGCGCTACGCCTATGGTCGCGCCCACGGCCATGATCACGACGACACGCCGGTCGAACGCTTGGCGGTAGGAATAAAGCCCGAACATATCTGAGACGACATAGACGGGTGCCAGAAGCGCTGTCGCAGTCACCGGGTTGAGGGACAGCGCCATCACCGGCACGGCGAGCATGCTGACCACCGGCAGGCCGCCTTTGCCCATGCCGACCAGGACTGCAGCCAGAACGGCAAGTGACCAGAACAGCGGGTCGTGCATGGATTGCCCCTTCATCAATTCGCGGTCCGGCCGGTCTACCTGAAACCCCAAGCGCGGGAAAGCGCCCGATGCCGCGGCGCGGCGCACTTGCACGGCAGCGATCTAGGCATTACGCATTCCGCAACCTGTCATCATACCCCGGAGGAAATCATGGCCAGACCGAAGATCGCGCTGATCGGCGCGGGGCAGATCGGTGGAACACTCGCCCATCTTCTCGCGATCAAGGAACTTGGCGACGTCACCCTGTTCGACATCGCTGAAGGCGTGCCGCAGGGCAAATCGCTTGATATCGGCCAGTCCGGCCCCGCCGAAGGCTTTGACGCCGCGATGAAGGGCACCAATGATTATGCCGATATCGCCGGGGCCGATGTCTGCATCGTCACCGCCGGGGTGGCGCGCAAACCGGGGATGAGCCGCGATGACCTTCTGGGCATCAAC
>JANMDM010000205.1:0-7150 GCA_031376305.1 Pseudomonadota bacterium
CCTTGCGCGCTATAACCCGCCCGTCAGGAAACGTCGAACACCAATGGCTTGATCTGCTGGAACTTGCCGGTGTCGCTCAGCTTTTTCACCACATCCGGGTGCAGCGCTTCGTCAAGATATAACAGCGCGATGGCGTCAAGCCCGGCACCCGACCGGCCAAGGGTGAAGTTGGCGATGTTCACGCCAGCATCGCCCAGCGCCTGACCAAGTGTGCCGATGATCCCCGGTGTGTCTTCGTTGGTGGTGTAAAGCATATGCGCGCCGATCTCGGCATCGACATTGATCCCTTTGATCTGGATAAAGCGCGGCTTGCCATCGCTGAACACCGTCCCGGCGATTGAACGTTCGCGTTTGTCGGTGACCACCGTCAGCTTCATATAGCCATCAAATACCCCGCCCTTTTCTTGCCGGGTCGTGGCGATCTGCACGCCGCGTTCCTTGGCGATCACCGGGGCGGACACCATGTTCACATCCGGGTTGGTGGCCTTCATGATCCCGGCAATCGCCGCACAATTAAGCGCCGCAAGGTTCATCTGGCTGACCGTACCATCATAAAGCACATTGATCGCCCGGATCGGCTCATCCGTCAGCTGCCCGGCAAAAGCCCCCAAATGCCCGGAAAGCTTCAGCCAAGGCCCCATGACCACGGCTTCCTCGGCGGTGACCGAGGGCATGTTCAGCGCGTTCTGCACCGCCCCGGTCAGCAGATAGTCTGACATCTGTTCGGCCACCTGCAGGGCGACGTTCTCTTGCGCCTCGGTGGTCGAGGCCCCCAAATGCGGGGTGACAACCACATTCGCAAGCCCGAACAGCGGTGATGCGGTTGCAGGCTCCACCTCAAAGACATCAAACGCCGCACCCGCCACATGGCCGGACTTCAGCGCCTCGGCCAAAGCCGCCTCATCCACCAGCCCGCCACGGGCGCAGTTGATAATCCGCACGCCTTTCTTGGCTTTGGCCAAGGCTTCGCGCGACAGGATGTTACGGGTCTTGTCGGTCAAAGGCACATGCAGCGTGATGAAATCGGCACGGTGAAGCAGCTCGTCCAACTCGACCTTGGTGACGCCGATCGTCTTGGCACGCTCCTCCGACAAGAAGGGATCATAGGCGATGACTTTCATATGCAGCCCCACGGCGCGATTGCACACAATGCCGCCGATATTGCCCGCACCAATCACACCAAGGGTTTTGTTGAACAGTTCCACCCCCATGAAGCGGTTCTTTTCCCACTTGCCCTCATGGGTCGAAACACTGGCCTCGGGCAATTGCCGCGCCACCGCGAACATCATCGCGATTGCATGTTCGGCAGTGGTGATCGAATTGCCGAAGGGCGTGTTCATGACGATCACGCCTTTCTTGGACGCGGCCGGGATATCGACGTTATCCACCCCGATGCCGGCGCGACCGATGACCTTTAGCCTGGTTGCCGCCGCCAGAAGCTTTTCGCTGACTTTGGTGGCCGAACGAATCGCCAAACCGTCATATTGTCCGATGATTTCAAGAAGCTTGTCTTTGTCCTTGCCCAGATCAGGCAGGTAATCCACCTCGACTCCGCGGTCACGGAATATCTGGACGGCGGTTTCAGAGAGTTGGTCGGAGACGAGAACTTTGGGTGCCATTTTGGAAGTCCTTTGAATGGAGCGGCGGGATGAATCCCGCCCTACTTGGGTTCTGTAGGGCGGGGTTCACCCCGCCACACACTCATGCAGTCACGGATTGCGCTTCGATCTCGGCCTCGAATGCCCAGTCGATCCAGGGCATCAGGGCTGCAACATCGGCGGTTTCCACCGTCGCCCCACACCAGATACGCAGGCCCGGCGGTGCGTCGCGGTAGGCGCCCGCATCCAGTGCAACGCCTTCCGTCTCCAGCCGCTTGGCGACGGCCTTGGCGAAAGCCGCGCCGTCCTTGATCCGTGGGTCGGTGAACTTCAGGCAGACAGAGGTCGTCGAAGCCGTCGCCGGATCGGCGGCAAGGTTCTCGATCCAGCTCCGCTGCGCCACGAATCCGGCAATCACCGCCGCATTCGCCTCACACCGGGCGATCAGAGCTGGCAACCCGCCCCGGTCCTGCGCCCATTTCAGCGTCACCAGATAGTCCTCAACCGCCAACATCGATGGCGTGTTGATTGTCTCGCCCTCGAAAATCCCGTCGATCAGCTTGCCACCCTTGGTCAGGCGGAAGATTTTTGGCATCGGCCAGCCAGGCGTATGGCTTTCCAGCCGGGCAACGGCGCGGGGCGACAGAACCAGCATGCCATGCGCACCTTCACCGCCCAGCACCTTTTGCCAGGAGAAGGTCACCACATCAAGCTTGTCCCACGGCAGATCCATCGCAAATGCCGCACTGGTCGCATCGCAAATCGTCAGCCCGGCACGCTCCGCCGGGATCGCATCGCCATTCGGCAGACGCACACCCGAGGTCGTGCCATTCCAGGTGAAAATCACATCGCGGTCAAAATCAACCTCAGCGAAATCGACGATCTCGCCGTAGGCCGCCTTGCGTACCGTCGCGTCCAGCTTCAGCTGCTTGACCACATCGGTGGCCCAACCTTCGCCAAAGCTCTCCCAGGTCAAAACCTCGACCCCACGTGGTCCCAGAAGCGACCACATCGCCATTTCCATGGCGCCGGTATCAGACGCGGGAACGATGGCGATCCGGTAGCCTGCGGGCACCCGCAGCACGTCTCGCGTCAGATCAATGGCTTCTTTCAGCTTGGCCTTGCCCACCGCGGCACGATGCGACCGCCCCAGCGGCGCGCCTGCCAGCATATCCAATGAAAATCCGGGGATTTTGGCGCAAGGGCCAGAAGAAAAGCGCGGGTTCATCGGCCGCGCGGCCGGTTTGAGAGTACCGTTCATGGTATCCTTCCAGATATATGCCCTTCGGTGGGGAAGGGTGTCCCGCCGCCACCGTTAAGGGTCTGCGGCCTCTGGCGCAAGCGCAAAAATTGCTCTAATCCGCCGCTTGAGCGCATGAAACCGACGCCAGCCGTCCACGATCGGAAACCTGCCACCCATGTTCACCGCAACCCTTCTGGCCAACCCCAAACGCGCCAACCTTGATCGAGCGGCGGTCGAATCGCTGCGCGACGCTTGGGGTGGCGGGGACGCACGCTGGCTCAACCCCGGCATCGCCGCCGAGTTTTTCTTGGCCGAAATCCCCTCCAACCGCTGGCAGATCTGGGAGGGGCTGCAAGGGATGGGCCTTGATCTCGTGGTGCAAAAGTCTGAAGGTCGCAAAAAGAAGATGCTGCTTGCCGATATGGATTCCACCATGATTCAGCAAGAATGCATTGACGAACTGGCCGATGTCGCGGGCAAGGGCGCGCGTGTTGCCGCCATCACCGCGCGGGCGATGAACGGCGAGCTGGATTTTGAGGCGGCCCTGATCGAACGGGTCGACCTGCTGCGCAATCTTCCCGAAGCCGTCATTGCCCAGGTGCTGAAAGACCGCATCACCTATACGCCCGGTGGCAGCACCCTTGTCGCCACGATGAAAGCCAATGGCGGCCACGCAGCCCTTGTGTCGGGCGGTTTCACCGCCTTTACCGGGGCAGTGGCTGCCCATCTTGGTTTCGACGAACACCGCGCCAACACCGTGCTGATTTCCTGCGGCAAACTGACCGGCGACGTCGCCCGCCCGATCCTTGGCCGTGAGGCGAAGGTGGCAGCCTTGCACGACATCACCGCCCGCCTTGGCATCACCCCGGCCGAGGTCATCGCCGTCGGCGACGGGGCCAACGACCTTGGCATGCTGGGGCTTGCCGGGGCGGGTGTCGCCCTTCACGCCAAGCCCGCAGTCGCCGCTCAATGCGACATTCGCATCAACCACGGCGACCTGACGGCGCTGTTGTATATCCAGGGTTATGCGGCCACCGATTTCTGCTGACTTTACTTTCCCGGCCCGCACGCAAATGCTGCGCCACCCAACCCGAGGCGCCCGGTGATCGAAATCTCCCTGAACCTGACCCTGCTGCTGATCACCGCCGGGTTTATCGCGGGCATCGTCGACAGCATCGCCGGCGGCGGCGGCCTTATCACCGTCCCCGCCCTGCTGCTGGCAGGGCTTCCGCCAATTCAGGCGCTGGCAACGAACAAGGTCCAAGGCGCTTTCGGCGCAGGCACCGCGGCGTTGGCCTATTCGCGCCGCGGCCATGTCGATCTGCGCCGTCAGATCCTGCCCGCCGCTTTGGCATTTGGTGCGGCCTTCGCAGGCTCAAAACTCGTCCCCTCCATTCCGGTCGCCACGATGAAGCTGCTGTTACCTTTGGTGCTTGTCGTGATCGCGCTGTTTTTCGCACTCAAACCCAGCCTCACCGATGCTGACCGCGACCAACGCCTCAGCCCGGCGCTCTTCACGGCAATGGTTGTGCCGATCGTTGGCTTTTACGACGGGCTGGTCGGTCCCGGAGCCGGGTCATTCTTCGTAATCGGCTTTGTATTGCTGGCCGGTCATGGCATCTTGAAAGCCACCGCCCACACAAAACTGCTCAACTTCGCCTCGAACACCGGCAGCCTTCTGGCCTTTGCCCTTGCGGGCGCGCCGCTCTGGGGTCTCGGGCTGGCGATGGGGCTGGCGCAAGCTGCAGGCGCGCAGCTCGGCTCCCATCTCGCCATGCGGGTCGGTGCCCGCCTGATCAAACCGCTGCTGACCGTGACCTCAACTGCCATGGCGCTCCGGCTGATCTGGCAAATGCTTTGATCCCATTCGTCTTCGCCAAAATATCCCCGCCGGAGGCTTCAGCCCGTCCGGCAGACGGAATCATTCGTTCAGCAAAACCCCGGCGCCAACCGCATCTCGCCCGTCACCATCCCGCGCCGGTTCAGCTGCGGTCCGCTCAGATATCTTGCAACGACCGGGTGACCTGCCGTCAACACGCCAAGGCGCAGCAGCAGTGCGGTGATTGCCGCCTCGGACCCGCGGCTGCCGCCGTCGACGATCTTCAGCGCGACGCCCAGTTTCCGCTCGGGCAAAATCGCAACAAAGATACCCTCGGCACCGGATTTGACCGCGACCTTGCCGCCCATCGCCCGCATGAAAGCGGTGGAGGCGCCGGTCTCGCCGGAGACCAGCTCGGGATAGGCTGTCATCGCCCCGGTCAGCCGCGCTGCGGCGCGCTGGCGGGTCGGACCCTCGGGATTGGCCGCAGCGAAAAATGCCATGGCGCGGGCTAGGCCATGCACCGTGGTTGCGAAATTCGGGGCCGAACAGCCGTCAATTCCGAATCCCGGCGAAATCAGGCCTGTGACCTCCTCAAAGGCCGATTTTACCGCGATCTGGACCGGATGTGCGGGGTCTATGTATTCCGGCCCGGCCCTCAGATGACGGGTAAGTGTCAGAAAGCCGGTATGCTTGCCCGAACAATTGTTGTGGATCTGGCACGGCCTGGCCGCCGAGCAGACCAGCGCCTTTCGCGCCTCCGGATCGTCCGGTAATTGTGGGCCGCAGCGCAGATCGGACTCTGACAGTCCCAGATCGCTCAGCCAGCGGGTGACCCGGTCGGTGTGAATCGCGGCACCCTTGTGGCTGGCGCAGGCCAGCGCCAGATGAGCGTCCGTCAGCCCTGCCGCATCCGCCGCCCCGCTTTCGATCAGCGGCAGCGCCTGCAGCATCTTGCACGACGATCGCGGAAATATCACCGCCTCGGGCTCGCCCCAGGCCTCGACGATATTGCCTTTTTCGTCGCAAATCACCGCATGGCCCGCATGCCGGCTTTCCAGCATTCCACCCCGCCACAGGCCCACCATCTCTGCCGCTGCCATTTTAGCCTCCGATCTTGGGTCATCCATGCGCGAAAAACTGCCGCCGGGGCTTTCCCAGCCTGCACCGGATGCGTTATGTGTTCCTTATCGAGTTGATATGCGCCCTGCTATTGAAAAAGGTGCCACAAGGCATCGCAAAAACCGGGTGCCGGGCAAACCAAGGCTGGAGGCCGCTGAGAACATGAAATCTGCAATGCAAGGCGTAATGGGCGCGGCCCTGTTGGCTCTGACGCTGGCCGGTGGGGCAACAGCGCAGGTTTCGACCAACCGGGTGGCCGCCAACACCGATTGGAGCGTGTTTGTCGAAGGCAACCCGCAAGAATGCTGGGGGGTTTCGGCCCCGACTGAAACGATCAACACCAAGGATGGCAAAGCCGTTGCGGTGCGGCGCGGCGATATTTTGCTGTTCATCACCTATAGCCCCGGCAAGGCTGGCGAGGTTTCCTTTTCTGGCGGTTATCCCTTTGCGCCCGGATCAACGGTGGAGCTGGATATTGGCGGCACGAAGTTTGATCTGTTCAGCGACGGCGAGTGGGCATGGTCCGCGTCCCCGGAAGACGACACCAAGATCATTGAGGTGCTGAAATCCGGAACCTCGGCCATCGCCACCGCCCATTCGGCACGCGGCACCCAGACCCAGGACACCTTCTCGCTTAACGGATTCTCGGCAGCGGTCGACGAAGCCTCAAAACGCTGCGCCGGCTGACCTTGCCACCCCAATGGGAGCGTCCAACATGATCCCCCGCGAAGCCCGGATGGAGGACGCGCTGGATATCGCGCGTGCGGCTGCTGCTGCTGCGATGCGGTTCTTTCGCGGCACGCTGGGGGTCGAGTTCAAAGCCGACGAAAGCCCGGTCACTCAGGCTGACCGTGGCGTCGAGGCTGACGTCCGCCGCCTGATCGCTGACCGCTTCCCCGGCCACGGTATCTTTGGCGAAGAACACGGCATGGAAGGCGCCGATGCGCATGCGCTTTGGGTCATCGACCCGATCGACGGCACCCGCAGTTTCATCTCGGGCCATCCGCTGTTCGGCTTTCTTCTGGCCCATCAGGTCGGGGGCGAAACCAAACTCGCCGCCGTCGGCATGCCGGCGTTGAACGAGGTTTTTACCGCCGAGAAAGGCAGGGGCGCTTTCAAGGGGGCTGACCGTCTGGCAGTCTCCGGCCGCGCCGGCTTTGACGGGGCAACGATTTATATCAACGAAGGGGAAAAGATCTGGCGCGCCCATCCGGAGGTGTTTTCGCAGCTGATGAACGCAGGCCAGACCCGGCGCTTTTCCTATGACTGCTATCCCTATGCCTTGCTGGCCATGGGCCATGTCGATCTGGTTGTCGATTTCGACCTGCAACCCTATGACTATCTGACCGTCTCGCTGCTGGTGACCGA
>JANMDM010000210.1:0-6672 GCA_031376305.1 Pseudomonadota bacterium
ACGACGACGAAAAGGAAAAAGTCACCCATGATGTTCCAGATTGCTGCACCCGAAGGCCATTGGTGCGCAAATTACGCAGTGTAATAATTATTTCAACTGACTAAATTTTCCTAAAAAAGTCAGATTTACCAAAAATGCCGAAATTATGCGGATATTGTTCGACATATTGTGGTAAATTAGAGATAGTGCAGAATGAATGTTCGCCTTCCGGGCGGCACCCAAGAAAAAGTGGCCCGCTGATCGGCCCAGCGATTCGGCCAAAAACCGATGTTGCGGTCAGACCTCCTCGACCATCACCACCCCGGACAGGGATTTGATCGCGCCCTTGATTTGTGGGTTGATCGGGAAATCGCGCCCCGTGGCCACATCAATTTCCGCCCCGCTATCGCGGTCGGTGATACAAAAGCTGACAGCACCTTTGGTGCGGGTTTTCAACTCGTCCGCCATCCGGAGCAAAAGGCTGGCGACCGATCCGATGGCGACTGCGGAATTGACGTGAACCCGCAGACCCACCGCCCCGGCATCAGCGGCCACCGCATCAATGGGTTGGGCGGCACGGGCCAGAAGTTTCAGGGTTTCACCCTCCAGCGTCGCTTCCACCGTCAAGACCACCGCCTGCCCCGGTTCCAGATACTGGCGGGAAGCCTCAAGTGTGTCGGAAAACACCGTCACCTCATAAAGCCCGGTGGGGTCGGAGAGTGAGACGAACGCAAAGCGGTTGCCCTTGGCGGATTTGCGTTCCTGGCGGGCCGCGACGTTCCCGGCGATCTTGGCCACCAGCGGGCCGCGCTCTGCCGCCAGTGTCAGCTCTGCAAAGGTCATCACGTTCTTACGCTTCAGCGCCGGCATGTAATCGTCGAGCGGGTGGCCCGACAGATAAAAGCCGATGGCCTGATGTTCTTCGGTCAGCCGCTCCACCGGCAGCCAGTCGTCGCTTTGCGGCAAGCGCGGCACCGGCAGGTCGTCGCCCGCTTCCCCAAACAGCGACACCTGCGAGGAGCCTTGCGCCTCGTGGACTGCGGCCGAATAGGCGGCCAGTGCGTCAAGACTATCGAACACCCGGCGGCGGTTGGGATCAAGCACGTCGAAGGCTCCGGCGCGGGCCAGCATTTCCAGCGGGCGCTTGCCAAGGCGCTTGATATCAACCCGGCGGGCGAAATCGAAAAGCGACACAAAGCCTTTTTCGCCATGTTCGCTGGCGCGGGCGGCAACGATCAGCTTCATCGCCTCGACGCCGACGCCCTTCAAGGCCCCGAGCGCATAGATCAACTGCCCGTCGCGCACACTGAAGCTGGCCAGGGACCGGTTGACACAGGGCGGCACAGTTTCAAGGCCAAGATTATTCACCTCGCGCTTATAAACGCTAAGCTTATCGGTGAGATGGATGTCGCAGTTCATAACGCCTGCCATGAATTCGACGGGGTAGTTGGCCTTGAGCCAACCTGTCTGGTAACTGACCACTGCATAAGCGGCAGCGTGCGATTTATTGAAACCGTAGTTTGCAAATTTCTCAAGAAGATCAAAAACTTCTCCGGCCTTCTTATCAGAAATATTATGGGTCTTTTTGGCCCCCTCAATGAATTTCGGGCGTTCCTTGGCCATTTCCTCGGCGATCTTTTTGCCCATCGCCCGGCGCAGCAAATCCGCACCGCCCAGCGAATACCCCGCCATGACCTGGGCAATTTCCATCACCTGTTCCTGGTAAACGATGATGCCTTGGGTTTCGCTGAGGATATGGTCGATTGTCGGATGGATCGATTCCAGATCGCGCTGGCCGTTTTTCACCTCGCAATAGGCAGGGATGTTTTCCATCGGGCCGGGGCGGTACAGCGCCACCAGCGCCACGATGTCTTCGATGCAGGTGGGCTTCATGCGCCGCAGCGCGTCCATCATGCCGCTGGATTCCACCTGAAACACCGCGACAGTTTTGGCGGCGGCGTAAAGCTCGTAAGTTTTCGCATCATCCAGTGGGATCAAGGAGATATCGACCTCAATGCCCCGCAGCTTTAACAGATCAAGCGCGCTTTGAATCACGGTCAGGGTCTTCAGCCCCAGAAAGTCGAATTTCACCAACCCCGCCGCTTCGACCCATTTCATGTTGAACTGGGTGGCGGGCATGTCGGAACGCGGGTCTTGATAAAGCGGAACCAGCTCGTCCAAAGGCCGGTCGCCGATGACAACTCCTGCGGCATGGGTCGAGGCGTTGCGCAACAGGCCTTCGATCTGCTGGCCGTAATTCAGCAGGCGGCGGACCACTTCTTCGGCGCGGGCCGCTTCGCGCAGGCGCGGCTCATCGGCCAGCGCCTTTTCGATGGATACCGGCTTGACGCCTTCGACCGGGATCAGTTTCGACAGGCGGTCGACCTGCCCGTAGGGCATTTGCAGAACCCGGCCGACGTCGCGCACCGCGGCTTTGCTGAGAAGCGCGCCGAAGGTGATGATCTGGCCCACCTTGTCGCGGCCATATTTTTGCTGGACGTAGTTGATGACCTCTTCGCGGCGGTCCATGCAGAAGTCGATATCGAAGTCAGGCATGGAAACCCGCTCGGGGTTCAGGAACCGCTCAAACAGCAGGGAATAGCGCAAAGGGTCAAGGTCGGTGATGGTCAGCGCATAGGCGACAAGACTGCCCGCCCCCGAACCACGGCCGGGGCCGACGGGGATATTTTGTTTTTTGGCCCATTGGATGAAGTCGGCAACGATCAGGAAATAGCCGGGGAAGCCCATCTGCTCGATGATGCTCAACTCAAACTCAAGGCGTTTTTGGTAATCCTCGACCGAGGCTGAGGGCGTGATCACCGCCAGCCGCGCCGCCAGCCCCTCGCGGGCCTGACGGCGCAGTTCTTCAACCTCGTCATCAGCGAATTTCGGCAGGATCGGATCGCGTTTCCTGACGGCAAAGGCGCAGCGCCGGGCGATTTCGACGGTGTTTTCCAGCGCTTCGGGCAAATCAGCGAACAGCGCGGCCATTTCCGCTTCGGTCTTGAAGTAATGCTGCGGGGTCAGGCGGCGGCGGGGTTCCTGCTGATCGACATAAGCGCCTTCGGCAATGCAGATCAGGGCGTCATGCGCCTCGTACATCTCGGGCTTGGGGAAATAAACATCATTGGTGGCGACCAGCGGCAGGCCCATCGCATAGGCCATCTCGACATGGCCACGCTCGGTGGTGCATTCGGCCTCGGTGCAGCGCCCGCCGTCACCGGGATGGCGCTGAAGTTCGATGTAAAGCCGGTTTGGGTAGATCGCCGCCAACTGCCGCATCAGGGTTTCGGCTTTGGCTCGCTGGCCAGCCTGCAACAGCCGCCCGACCGGGCCATCGGGGCCGCCCGTCAGGCAGATAAGGCCGCGGTTAAGATGTTCCAGATCGGCAAGTGAAACCTGTGGCGCTTGCCCCCCCGCATCAAGATAGAGGCAGGAGTTGAGCTTCATCAGATTCATATAGCCCGCTTCATCTTGCGCCAGCAGAACAATGGGTGCGGGCACGCGGGGCCGTTCACCGGGTTGGGCGGCCTCATAGGTCAGCGAAATCTGGCAACCAACAATCGGCTGGATACCAGCGCCCCTGGCGGTGACGGAAAATTCGAGGGCGGCGAAAAGATTGTTGGTATCGGTCACGGCGACAGCGGGCATGCCCTGTTTTTCGCAAAGCCCGATCAGCTTTTTCAGCGGCACCGCCCCTTCCAGAAGCGAATACTCGGTATGCAGGCGCAGGTGGATGAATCGGGGGGCTTTGGACATGGGCGGACCCTAAAGCATGTCAGGGAAAAGTGGGAATCGGTTTTCCCGCCCGAAATGCCGAAAAACACGATTGGGCCGATCCGCGTTGCGGCGGGTAAGCCGAAAGCGGGTTGAGCGGTGGGAGTTTTCATGTTACTTAGGTATATGACTAAGTATAGTGACCCCTTGGACTCCGCCTTCCACGCGCTTGCCGACCCGACCCGACGGGCGGTGCTGGCGCGGCTGGCTTTGGGCCCGACAACGGTCAGTGAACTGGCCTTACCCTTTGGCATGGCGCTGCCGTCGTTCATGCAACATCTGGGTGTTTTGGAATTCGGTGGGCTGATTGCCAGCGAAAAGCAGGGCCGCAGCCGCACCTGCCGGATCGAGTCCGCGATGATCACCCGCATAGAAGGCTGGTTGGCCGATCAACGACATATCTGGGAGGCGCGTACCGACCGCTTGCAAGATTTCCTTGTATCCGGCGGCGATCTTGCTGCGTTCCCACAAAAGGAGTGCCTTGATGAGTGACCTTGACCTGATCCTGACCCGCCGCATGGCGGCCTCGCCCGACCGCGTCTGGCGCTGCTGGACGGAACCCGAACTTGTGAAGCAATGGTTCGCACCAAAACCGGTGATCACCCGCGAGGTGGACATCAACCTGAAGCCAGGCGGCTGGTTTCGCACGCTGATGGTCCTACCCGACGGAATGGAACTGCCCAATGAAGGCTGCGTACTGGCCGTTGAACCCGGACGGCGGCTGGTTTTTACCGAATGCCTGACCGGCGGCTACCGACCCGCGTCGAACCCGATGATCATGATGACCGCCGAAATCACCTTCGAACCCGACGGTACGGGCACGCTTTACACTGCGCGGGTGATGCATGGCGACGCCGCTTCCCGCGACAGACACGCCGAGATGGGCTTTCATGACGGCTGGGGCACCGCGACGAGGCAGCTGGAAGAATTGGCCGCGCGGCTTCATGGCTGAAGGGCCGTCGATCCTTCGGAAATAGGCGAAACTGATTATCAGAATTGCCTGCAAGTTCTGCTTGCTTAGAATCCGGCTTCAGCGCTTCATGGTTTCAAGGGAGACGAGGGCGCAACCCGCTTTACGCCGCATCGGGCGGGTGCGTGACTACCTCGGACGGGGAGAAGGCGGCGGGTCATCGCAATGAGCGACATAGCGTTTCTGTTGAACGGAACGCCGGTGCGGATCACGGGCGAAAGCCCGACCCGTAGTGTGCTGGATTGGCTGCGCGACACGCGGGGGCTGAAGGGCACCAAAGAAGGGTGCAACGAAGGCGATTGTGGTGCCTGCACGGTCATGGTGACAGATGAGGCGGGCAGTCGCGCACTGAACGCCTGCATTCTGTTCTTGCCGCAATTGCACGGCAAGGCGCTGCGAACGGTCGAAGGCATCAGCGGGCCGGACGGGGCCCTGCACCCGGTGCAACAGGCGATGATTGATCATCATGGCAGCCAGTGCGGGTTCTGCACGCCGGGGTTCGTGGTCGCAATGGCGGTAGCGCACACAGAGGGCGCGCGCGACCATGACGACCAGTTGGCGGGCAATCTGTGCCGCTGCACCGGCTATGCACCAATCATTCGCGCGTCCGAAGCGGCGGAAACCGCCCCGGTGCCGGACTGGATCCGGGGTGATCTGACGGCGTTGACCGATGTTGCGCCTTCTGCCTTTGCACCAGAGACTTCGGACGCCTTGGCGGCCTGGTATCTGGCGCATCCCGACGCCACGCTGATCGCCGGGGCAACGGATGTGGGGCTGTGGATCACCAAGGAACTGCGCGCGCTCAGGGATGTAGCTTTTTTGCACAGATGCAAAGATTTGCAGCGCATTGATGAAGTGCCGGGGGGCTTGCGCATTGGCGCGGGCGTGACCATTCAGGCGCTGCGTCGCGCGGTGGCCCCCGCCCAACCGTCTTTCGCCGAACAGCTGCGCCGCTTTGGATCGGAACAGGTGCGCGGCGCGGCGACGATTGGCGGCAATATCGCCAACGGCTCGCCGATCGGCGATGCGCCGCCAGCACTGATGGCGATGGGTGCGACCTTGCACCTGCGTCTGGGCAATGTCCGGCGCGACCTGGCGCTGGAGGATTTCTTTCTGGACTACCGCAAGCAAGACCGCCAGCCCGGCGAGTTTGTCGAGGCGGTGACGATCCCGTCTGCGGCGCCGGGGCTGATTTGCTACAAATTGTCAAAAAGGTTCGATCAGGACATCTCTGCAGTCTGCGGATGCTTCAACCTGACGCTAAAAGGTTCGAAAATTGAAAGTGCGCGGATCGCCTTCGGCGGCATGGCCGGGGTGCCGAAACGGGCGCATGCCGTCGAAGCGGCGCTGGTTGGGCGGGCCTGGACAACCGCGACCATTGCTTCTGCCCTTCCGGCCTTTGCTGCGGACTTCACCCCGATGAGCGATATGCGGGCTTCGGCCGAGTATCGGCTCTTGGCGGCGCAAAACATGCTGACGCGGTATTTCCATGAACGCAGCGGCGGCGTGGTTTCGGTTCTGGAGGTGCAGCCATGAGCGTCCGCTCCCCCCTGCCTCATGACAGCGCCAAACTGCACGTCACCGGGCGCGCCCGCTATGTCGATGACCTGCCGGTGCCACAAGGCACGCTGCATCTGGCCTTTGGCCTCTCGACGGTGGCGCATGGCGAGATTCTGTCGATGGACCTGTCTGCTGTGCGGGCTGCACCGGGCGTCGTGATAGTGATGACCGCTGCGGATCTGCCCTTTGCCAATGATGTGTCGCCCTCGGCCCATGACGAACCCTTGCTGGCCAAAGGCACCGTGCATCACGTCGGGCAGACGGTGTTTCTGGTGGTGGCGGAAAGTCATCTGGCGGCGCGCAAGGCGGCACGACTGGGGAAGGTTGCCTATAAGGAATTACCAGCACTTTTGACCATTGATCAGGCCCTTGCCGCCAACAGCCGC
>JANMDM010000006.1:0-12516 GCA_031376305.1 Pseudomonadota bacterium
CGCAGTGCTGGCCAGCGAGCCGCCGGCCCGACTTTCGACCTTTCCGATATGGCCGCCGCTGGCGATTATGACAGAGATTTGGGCCGACGGCGACATTGGCCCCGAACGTCTGAGCGTGATGGGGCGTGTGACCGGCAAAAAGACCTCGATTTTGGGTCGTGCCGGAGACCGCGCTGCGGGTGCGGGCTTCGTTGCCATCCACGGCGACGTTGCGATGGTGCATGCGCTGCAGGTCTTGCCGGATCAACGACGGCAGGGGTTAGCCCGCAATATGATGCGCGCCGCAGCCGTCTGGGCATCCGGGCACGGGGCTGGTCATATTGCCCTAGCGGTCACAAAAGCCAACAGCGCGGCGAATGCGCTTTATGCGGGGCTTGGAATGCATATTGTCGACCACTATCATTATCGGGTGAAGTGATCCGCTTGCGTACGCTCATATTTGCTGAATTGTGCGGCCTCGCAGCGGTCTTTCCCTGCGGCGCTTCGCTGGCGGGACCGCTAGTTCTTCCCGACACGGCAGAACAAACCGCCCATATTGACAGCTCTAACGGCAGCTTCGGCATTCCGGTGGGCCCTTGGTCTGGGGGGCAGGTCGAACGACTTGCGCTGACCGGCGATGTTGAACATCAGTCCTGGCGATTGCCGGGAATGGAAGGTGACACGCTCGCGCTGATGCAAAGTCTGACCGGCCAACTGATCGCCGCGGGCTATAAGCCGCTGTTTGACTGTGAAACTGACACCTGCGGTGGCTTTGACTTTCGATTCGAGACCAAAGTAGTGCCGGAACCTGAAATGCATGTCGATCTGGGGGATTTCCGCTTTTTATCCGCCGCCCGAGGCACTGGCAATCAGGCCGACTACCTGGCCTTGCTGATCAGTCGGGCAGGCGAGACGGGTTTTGTACAGCTTAGTCATGTTGGTCCCGGTGAAAGCCCCGTCGCCCCGATCCCGGCGCAACCGACAAAATCAGCCACACCCATTGCGCCAAAGGTGCCGGTCGCCGGGACCGCGGTATCAATCTCCGACATGCTTGAAAGTGACGGCAATGCAGTTCTTGAGGATTTGGCCTTCGCATCCGGCGCCACGGATCTTGGTGCAGGACCCTTCAGGTCGCTTGCCCAACTGGCGGCCTATCTTGACGCCCATCCAGATAGGGCAGTCCTGATTGTCGGCCATACCGATGCGGATGGCCCGTTGGCCGTCAATGTTGCGCTGTCACGCCAGCGCGCGCAATCCGTGGTCGAGCGGCTTGTCGGCGAACTGCAGGTGGATCCGGCACGGATTTCGGCAGAAGGCATTGGGTTCATGGCCCCGCGCGCGTCAAACCTGACCGAGGCGGGCCGTCAGAAAAACCGAAGGGTCGAAGCGGTGCTGGCTTCGACCCATTGACGGCTGTCGGCTGATCCGGGCACCTTACCAGGCGTCCGGACCCTTATCGGCGAAGGACTGCGCGAGGAAGTCGATGAAGGCGCGGACTTTCGGCTGGGTAAAACGGCCCGGCGGGTAAACCGCATAAATGCCCAGCGTTTCAATCGGCAGATCAGGGATTGCCTCTTGCACCATGCCTTGCTTCATCGCATCCGCATACAGGAACGACGGCAGATAGGCGATGCCAAGACCGGAAATGGCGGCGTTCAACAGCGATTGGCCATCATTTACCGTCAGCCAGCCTGCGGTGCGGACCTGGCGCTTTTCCCCCGAAGGTGCCGTGATCTTCCAGACGTTTCCGGCCGCCTGATTCGAATAATGCAGCAGCTTGTGCTCATTCAGGTCGTCGATTTTTTGCGGGCGGCCATATTTCTGGAAGTAGCCGGGCGAGCCGATCATGCGCTTTGCGGTATCGGTAAGTTTCCGGGCGCGCAGGGTGCTGTCTTCCAGCTCGCCCACGCGGATTGCCATGTCGAAGCCTTCTGAGATCAATTCCACATAGCGGTTGTTCAGAACCATATTCACGGTAATGTCGGGGTATTCGAGCAGAAAATCCCCCAGAATCGGCGATAAAAGATTCACACCAAAGTCTGTCGCCACCGAGATCCGCAGAAGGCCGGATGGCGCCGATTGCATTGACGTAACCAAGGCATCAGCTTCGCCGGCGTCGTTCAAGACCCGGCGCGCACGATCATAATAGGCCAAACCTATTTCGGTCGGTGATACCCGACGTGTTGTCCGGTTCAGCAGCCGCGCCCCCAAACGCGCCTCCAAAGCCGAGACATGTTTCGAGACAGCGGATTTTGAAATCCCCATCTTCTTTGCCGCGTCAGTAAACCCCCCCTGGTCTACTACGGTGGCGAAGGCCTCCATTTCCGTTAACCGGTCCATTGTGCACCCTGAATAGACATTGCCCGCCGTGGACTGGTATCAACGCCAATTCAGGCAAGAATGCGGAGTTGCGCGGACAAGACTAGGGTATTGTGAAGAACCTATGAGGGTAAAATGCGGCAAAGGGTTCCATTTCGTTGACATTAAGTTCGGCAACCCGCGCCTAAAGTGGTCAAGGGAATAGCAAATTACCGCAACACTCTCTGCTGGCCATTCGTGCAGTGGCGGCGTGGTCAGGCCAGCACTTGCGCGCTGTCCTTGTTAGAGCCGTGCCGCCAGCCGGGTACCCTGATCGATGGCTCTTTTCGCATCAAGTTCGGTAGCGACGTCCGCGCCACCAATCACATGGACAGGGACGCCTTTTGCGATCAGTGCCTCGGCCAGATCGCGCTCGCTTTCTTGCCCAGCGCAGATGACGATTGTATCGGCCTCAATCAAGGTCGGCGTTTCGCGTGTCGGTCCGAAGGAAACCTGGATACCTCCGGCGCTGATCCGTTCATAGTTCACGCCGCCGATCATCGCGACGCCCTTGGCCTGCAAAGTCGCGCGGTGTATCCAACCTGTCGTTTTGCCCAATGCGCGCCCCGGACGTTCCGGCTTGCGCTGCATCAAAGTGATCTGGCGCGCAGCGGGTACCGGTGACGGCGCCGCCAGTCCGCCGCGGCGGGTTTCCGGGTCGGCAACCCCCCATTCATGGCGCCACTCCACCGCATCCAGTGTCGGGCTGGGATGCGGTTGCGCTAGGAATTCGGCAACGTCAAAACCGATGCCTCCGGCGCCGACGACGGCGACGCGCGCCCCGGCTTTTACCCGCCCCGACAGCACATCGGCGTAACTTGCGACCCGCACCCCCTTGTCGATCGGGATCCCCGGATCGCGCGGACGCACTCCGGTAGCGATCACCACCTCGTCAAACCCGGCCAAGGTTTCGATATCGACGTCAGTATTCAACCGCAGAACCACGGTGGTTTTCGAAAGCATCGTCTCGAACCACGCAACCAACCCATGAAATTCCTCTTTGCCCGGCACCTGTCGCGCCAGATTCAGCTGCCCGCCGACATGATCCGCGCGTTCAAAAAGCGTAACCGCATGCCCGCGCTCATCAAGCGCGAGTGCTGCCGCCAGCCCGGCCGCCCCGGCACCAACCACTGCGATACGCTTTACCGCCGCCGCCCGCTCAATTTTCAGCTCGGTCTCGTGACAGGCGCGCGGGTTGACCAGACAGGAAGAAATCTTTCCCGCAAACGTATGGTCCAGACAGGCCTGATTGCAGGCGATACAGGGGGCGATCTCGGCGGCGCGACCCTGTGCGGCCTTGCGAACGAAATGCGGGTCGGCAAGGAACGGTCGCGCCATTGACACCATATCGGCACAGCCTTCGGCCAGAACCCGCTCTGCCACCTCGGGCGTGTTGATCCGGTTTGAGGTGATGATGGGGATCCGCACCTGGCCCATCAACTTCTTCGTTACCCATGCAAAAGCGGCTCGGGGGACCGATGTCGCAATGGTTGGCACCCGCGCTTCGTGCCAACCGATGCCGGTGTTAAGGATCGTCGCACCCGCGGCCTCGACCGCCTTGGCCAACCTCACCACTTCTGCCCAAGAAGATCCGTCCGGGATCAGGTCGATCATCGACAAACGGTAGATCAGAATGAAATTGGCTCCCACTGCGGCACGCACGCGCCGGACTACCTCGACGGGCAAGCGCATGCGGTTCGCATATTGGCCACCCCAATCGTCGTCCCGCTTGTTGGTATGAGTGACAAGGAATTGATTGAGGAAATATCCCTCGGACCCCATTATTTCGACACCGTCATAGCCTGCGTCGCGCGCCCGCGTGGCGGCTGTGGCGATGTCGGCGATCTGCTTTTCAATGCCGGCTTCGTCCAATTCTGTCGGCGAGAAAGGTGAAATGGGCGATTTGATCGCCGACGGGGCAACACAGTCTTTGCCGTAAGCGTAACGTCCGGCATGCAGGATCTGCATGGCAATACGCCCGCCAGCGTCATGGACGCGGTTGGTAACAACCTGATGATTGGCGATGTCTTGGGTGGTGAACAATCCCGCGGCGCCGGGAAAGACTCCGCCATCCCGATTGGGCGCCATGCCGCCTGTCACCATCAACCCAACCCCGCCGCGCGCCCGTTCGGCATAAAATTCAGCCACCCGGTTCCAGTCGCGGGTTTCTTCAAGGTTGGTGTGCATCGACCCCATCAGCACCCGGTTCGGCAAGGAAACATGCCCAAGATCAAGGGGGGCAAGAAGATGGGGATAGGGCAGCATGGAACGCTCCTGTTGGTCGCCGGAAAGATGCGCGCCAGACGGCGTCCTGTCACGGCAAACGCGACGTCACTTCGGCCGGGCCGCTAAGCGCCGCTATCCAGACAATGCCGACGAAAGGCGCGTTTGAGCATGTCCAGTTCGGCGCGCAACAGGTCGAGTTCCGCGACCATGTCTTGGGCGACCGCATCGCCGGTCAGAATGGTGAAATGGCCCAGCGTTTCCTGCAACGCGACCTCCCGTACCAAAAAGGTCTGAACCCCGTCCCAAAGCACCTCAGCCGGAATGGGTTGCAAGACCAGCCAACGGTCGGCGGTTCCCGGGATTGCGGTCAGACGGGTATCAGGCAAGGCCTGCCCCTGATGCGAGACTTCGATCGCTGGCAGGGACTGAACTGCCTCGCGCGCAGCAATAAGGCCCTGCCAGACCCCGGCGCGGACTGTACTTTCAACCAATGTAAGATTGCCCATTCGCCCCCCTTACATTTCTGCGCGCGGACGGCGGCTGAAGGAGATGTCCCGCAAAACGATTTGGTTCATGTCCGGCGCTTCGAAAAACAAGTCGATCCAGGCTTTGTCGATCCGCTTTTCATTGATGTTGGAATACGCCAGGTCGAATTCGACAGATTTGTCGGCATCACCGCGCGGTAGCTCCAGCACGATCTGTGCCGTGTTCGGTCCGTGGCGGATGTTTAGCCGCGCCAAAATTTCCAGCGGTTTCTCGGTCTCAACAATGGCGTCGACGCGTACCAGATGCCCAAGGCGTAAACCAGCGACGGCGGCGTCGGGCAGTTTGACTGACAACGACAGGAACGTGCCGTCAAAACGAAAGACATCCATACGCAACCCGAAAGGCGCGAGGTCGCTGGCGCGGGTGTTTCTGACCTGGCGCACGGTCACTTCGCTGTCTTTGCAATTGTGGTGCAGGCTGGTTTCCAGATCGAGATCTGCGGGGCTGGTCGCCGCGGCAATTCCAACCGGTGCGATGGGGATGCGCCACAGGTTTGGCCGCCAGACCCAGTCGGTGTTAAACTGCCTGCGCGTGGCATTCGAGCCGATCAAAGGCAGCGTCAGACGGCGGTCAGCCGTTTCCAACACCCGGTCAATTTCGCGGCGAACCTGCCGTGCTTCGGATCGCAGTTGCCGCAGAAGGGGCGTGTCCATGCTTTCGGCCCGCTCTGCCGTTTTCTGCCAATGCGCGAGGCGCAAACGGTGCATCAAGCGATTGAGCAATTTCCCGTGCGAGCCGTTCATCCGAATTGGCCTAGATCCAACTGTTTTCACCATCGAAACACATATGGCTTATCATTTGGTTTCGGCAAAGGTTAAATTCCCCCAAGCCGTCGCACGCGAAGGGCTTTTTACCTGAAAGACTAAGGTGCCTAGCCATTATTTGCGGCCCTGACTCTTGCGACAAACCTCTCAAGCAACCGGCGCTTTGCATCAGGCTTCATCGGTAAATTGCGCAGACCTAATACGGACAGTGTGATGATTTTCCCGTTGAGAGACATCAGTGCCCGCCAATACTCCGTCTCGACTTCCTGGCCTTTGGCTGCGGCGCGATCACTGGCACGAATGTACATTACGTCCTTGACGGATGTTATCTGCACAATCTGGACGCTGCTGGCCTGACCAGAACGGCTGAGGGCCGCCCGTCCCGCGGAGGATGACAAAAACCGGGCCATCGCCGGGAACGATGCTGCAAAGGCGGCGTCATCGCCAGAACCGGCAACGACCGATGCGGTTAAAATCGCCGGGTTTTGTGGTTTCCTGCCTGACGGAGATGCCGTTAGCGACGCACAGCTTCCCAAAAGTACAAAGGCCCCTCTGGCGTTATCCTGGCTGGCGGATGTGTCGACGCAATAGCCCGAGGGGCCGGTAATGATCACGGTGCCGCTTGCCAATGCCATCGTCGTGGGGGCGGCCTTTGTCGCCCGTCCCGCCCCGATATCCCCCGGTACACCGGCCACACACCCCGCAAGCAGGGCAAAAACAGCCATACGGCCCAGTGCCCGCCTGCCGAGACAGCGGTGCCGCCCCAGCGCCCCGAGCCTATAAAACGAGTCACCGCTTTTTACGTCAGCCATATCATCACATGCCGTTTGGGCCTCGCATTTGGAATAGATAAGCTGATCCTGTCACACAAGCTTCATTGCGGCGGTTGCAAGCCTTGGATAGGTGTTAGCCCATGATCTTTCCGCGTGGTGGCTACCGGCCGCATCAGGCATATTTCGCGGCGGCGCGGCCGCGGAGCGAGCTTTGGCGCACCATGCTTGGCTCTGCCATCGTCATCATCGGCTATGTTGGTCTGTTGGTCCTGTTCGTTGTCTATCTCAGATCGCACTACGGCGGTCTGATTGCGGCGGGACTTTATGCCAGTATGGCGCGCGGCGCCACGCCGGGGGCGATGATCCTTCTTTTGTTAAGTTTTTTGGCATTGGCCGCAGCCGTTTTAGCTGTGACGCGGGGCCTGCACGGGCGCCGTGCTGGAACGCTTTTTGGGCCGAAGCATTGTGCGGCCAGGGATTTTTTCCGGGTGGCGTCGGCGCTGGTTGCGTTCAACCTGGTTCTTTTGGTCTTTGCCTTTCTGACGGATGAGGTTCCACGGCATCTGGATATGCAGACCTTCATGCTGCTTCTGCCCGTCGCGCTTATCGCAATACTTGTTCAGACCGGTTCCGAAGAACTGGTGTTTCGCGGCTATTTGCAACAGCAGCTTGCAGCGCGTTTTAGTACGCCTTGGGTGTGGATGGTGCTGCCGCAAGGCATGTTCGCCTTGGTACATTACGCCCCAGAGGTTTACGGCCCGAATGCGATGGCAATTGTCCTGTGGGCGGGCTTGTTCGGGCTTTTTGCCGCCGATCTGACGGCGCGCAGCGGGACATTGGGGGCATCAATGGGCTTTCACTTCGCCAATAATCTCGCGGCGTTTCTGTTCATCGGCATTGATGGCAATATGAACGGGCTGGCGCTGTGGTCAATTCCGGTCGACCTGACCAACCCTCAGGCGGTGTGGCCAATGCTGGCGGTGGATTTTCTAAGTATGACCGTTGCGTGGCTTCTGGCGCGTGTGGTCTTGCGGGTCTGAGCCTGTGCCGACCTGTTTTCTGACCGTCAGATCCCTGCATACCAGTCATACCCGCGGTCGGCCCAATAGCTGCCGCGCCCGCCCGCAATCGCCGCAAAGCTTGGCAGCAGTTCGATCGTATGGACGTATTTCGCCATCTTGTAACCCAGCTGCCGCTCGACCCTGACCCGCAAGGGCGCACCATTCGCCACCGGCAAAGCCGAACCGTTTAACCCATATGCAAGGATCGTCTGGGGGTGATAGGCGTCGATCATGTCGATGCTTTCGTAGTATCTGACCAAGCCCGACAGGCCACGTTCAAGGACATCATAACAATGAAACACGACAAAACGGGCGTCTGCGGTCGGTCGCGCCAAGTCCAGAACTGTGCCCAAGGGGACGCCGGTCCACTTGGCGATGCAGCTCCAGCCTTCCACACAGTCATGGCGGGTGATCTGCGTGCGCGGCGGCATCGCCATCAACTTGTCGCGCGACAGGACAAGAGGCTGCTCTACGGCGCCCGTCACCGAAAGACTGTAATCGGTGAACCCATTGCGGGCCAGCGCCAGATAATCGTCTCCGTCCGGCGCGGTCGAGCCGTTCGGATGCTGGGATTGGCGAATATCGGCTTCGGTGAACTCGGGCGCCAGCGTGTGCCCGCCACCAAGGAACCGTTGCGCCCGATACGTCAGCGTATTCGCAGCTGCCATGACTGACCGCAAGCTGCTGTCGCCATTCAGATTGTCAAATATCTGACACCCGCCAAGGCCCAGTGCCGAGGCCCCTATTAACCCGCGCCGCAAAACTGCCCGCCGATTTAGCATCGGTTTGTCCATCTTACGTCTCCTCATGGGCGGAAGGGTCAATTCGGTACCAGCCGGTCACGATGGAACGCAGTTCATTTAGCGGCCCCGCGGCCAGAATCATCAGCATGTGGATGCCGAAAAACCCGATCAGCCCCAACATCGTGATGAAATGCACAGTCCGTGCCGTCTGCCTGCCGCCAAACAGATCCAAAAAGAACGGCGCCCGCGCATTGAATCCCGGCGACATGGTCAGCCCCGTCAGGATCATCAGGGGCAAAAGGCCGAACAACACGCCCGCATAGGCCAGCTTTTGCAACACATTGTAGCTGCGCCCATGATGGAACCTCAGCCGCGCGTGGTTCGCGACATCGGCAGGCAGCTCGCGCAGGTCTTGCCCCGTCACCGTCAGATCCCGCCGCAAATGGCCGTTCACTGCGCTGGCAACCAGCCAGACCGCCAGGGTGCCGACCAAAATCCAGGCGAAAAAGAAATGGATGACGCGCCCGGTCGCCAGACTTTGAAAAGATGGAATGGTCAGATACGCCGGAAACGCTCGCACCGCATCGCCTGAAACCCCAAGATAGCCGGTGGTGTCGAACTCCCGGCCGAAAATCCGGGTAAAACCCGCAACTCCGTCACTTGCCTGTCGCGCGCCGATCTGCAGGATCGCATTGTCATATTCAAATCCCGACTCGGGCCCGATGTGCAGGGACGGATGGGCGTTGAAGATCTGCAAACCGGTCAGCATCAAAAAGAACAGGCAGATTACCCAGACCCAATGAGTCGCCCGCGTCCACAACGACTGGCGATAGATCAGTGGCCCCTGCTCCGCGCTGCCCTGCACGTCTTGTGCCATTTTGCCCTGGCTCCTTGCTTCCAAATAATCGTGCGCTTTACGTGATCTACGGCGATCAGGCGAAGAAAGTTGCATCGGCACGCGCCAGTTATTGCCGATCACTGGCTGCCGCGTGCCGATCTGGGTAGACTTCATAGACCTCGCGTGGGTTGAAGCGATTGCATTCTGGCGCCTCCCAGCTTATCTCATCGCGGACCAAAGCACGACGAAGAAGGCGAAGGCGATGAACTGGATCAGCAACTACGTCCGCCCCAAGATCAATTCGCTCTTCTCGCGGCGCGAAGTGCCCGAGAACCTCTGGACCAAATGCACTGAATGCGGAACCATGTTGTTCCACCGGGAATTGGCAGACAATCTGAACGTCTGCACAAACTGTGATCATCACATGGCGATCACCCCGCGTGAACGGTTTTCGGCGCTGTTTGATGGGGGTATGTTTACCGAAGTGAAGATCCCCGAACCCGTGGTCGACCCGCTGCATTTCCGCGACCAGAAGAAATACCCCGACCGGATGAAGGCGGCGCAAAAAGCCACCGGCGAAAAAGACGCGATGCTGGTGGCCGAAGGCGAGATCGCCCGCACACCGATCATCGCCGCCGCCCAGGACTTTACCTTCATGGGCGGCTCGATGGGGATGTTCGTTGGCAACGCCATCATTGCCGCCGCCGAACGCGCCGTTAAGCGCAAGCTGCCTCTGGTGCTGTTCTCCGCCGCCGGCGGGGCGCGTATGCAAGAGGGTATTCTGTCGCTGATGCAGATGCCGCGCACAACTGTTGCGGTGCAGATGCTGAAAGAGGCGGGCCTGCCCTATGTCGTTGTGCTGACCCATCCGACGACCGGCGGGGTGACAGCGTCTTATGCGATGCTGGGCGATGTGCATATCGCCGAACCGAACGCCCTGATCTGCTTTGCTGGCCCCCGCGTCATTGAACAGACGATCCGCGAAAAGCTGCCCGAGGGCTTTCAGCGGGCCGAATATCTGCTGGACCACGGTATGCTTGACCGGGTGACACATCGTAAGAAACTGCGCGAGGAACTGGCGACGATCCTGCGCTTGCTGACGCGCCAGTCGCCTGCCATCAAAGGCGAGCTGGCCGCCCCAAAACCCGAAAATGGCAAGGCTGCCGACAAGTGACCACCGCCACCGGCTCTGATCTCATTCTCGCCCGGATGATGTCCCTGCACCCCAAGATCATCGACCTGACCCTTGACCGTGTTCACCGTCTGCTGGCCGCGCTCGACCATCCGGAACGTGCTTTGCCACCGGTGATCCATATTGCCGGCACCAATGGCAAAGGCTCGACTCAGGCGATGATCCGCGCCGGGCTTGAGGCGATGGGCGGCACCGTCCACGCCTATACCACGCCGCAACTTGCCCGCTGCCATGAACGCAACCGGCTGGCCGGAGAGCTGATTTCCGAAGACTATCTGACTGAAGTTCTCGATGAATGTGTCCGCGCCAATGGCAGCGACGCCATTACCTTTTTTGAGATTACCACCTGCGCTGCCTTCGTCGCTTTTGCCCGCACCAATGCCGACTGGACGCTTTTGGAGGTCGGCCTTGGCGGGCGGCTGGATGCCACCAATGTTGTCGACACGCCGCGCCTGACGATCATCACTCCGGTCTCCATCGATCATCAGCAATATCTTGGTGAAACGCTGGGCGAAATCGCCGGTGAAAAAGCCGGTATTCTGAAACGGGGCAGGCCTTGCGTCGTCGGCCCGCAGGAGGAAGCCGGTCTTGCTGTGATCGAGGCCCGCGCCGCCCGCCTCGGCGCGCCGCTTCTGGTCCACGGCCAGCACTGGCGCGCCTGGGAAGAACGCGGGCGGCTGATCTTTCAGGATGAAACCGGCCTCTTGGACCTGCCGCTGCCCAACCTGCCCGGCCCGCATCAGATCGACAACGCCGGTGCGGCGCTGATGGCCCTGCGCCACCTTGGCGCCGACGCGGCCGCCTGCGAGGTTGCCGTGACCCGCGCCTATTGGCCCGCCCGCATGCAGCGCTTGCACCACGGCCCCCTGGTCGAGGTTGCCGGGACATGCGAGCTGTGGCTCGACGGCGGCCACAACCCGGCTGGCGGCAAGGCAGTCGCCGCAACGCTGGCCAGAATGGCCAAACGCCCGACCCATCTGATCGTTGGGATGCTCAATACCAAAGATATTGCGGGCTACATGCAGCCCTTGGCTGCCCAAGCAAAAAGCCTTACGGCGGTCTCGATCCCCGGCGAGGCAAACACGCTTTCCGCCGATGAAACCCAGACCGCCGCCGCCAAAGCCGGCATCCCTGCCGACACCGCCGAGAGCGTTCTTGCGGCGGTGTGCGCCATTGCCAGGCGCGACCCTGGTGCGCGTATCCTCATCTGCGGGTCACTCTACCTTGCGGGGAATGTCCTGCGCGAAAACGGCTGACGAAACCGCTTTCATTTTCACTTTGGCCAAAATATCCCTGCCGGAGGCTCCTGTTGCCGCAGCGTGAACACCGCCTGTGCAAATTCGCGGTCTTTCCGATGGCGCTCATCAGCCTTAAGTCTGGCTTTCGTATTCCCACAGCCGTGACCCGAGGACAGACCCGATGACCCAATCCCTCGAATTTGCCATCGACACGTTTGGGGACGTGACCTTCGGCCCCGACGGCCAGCGTCTGCCCCAGTCGCAGGTGATCCGCAATGTCGTGACCGAAGCCGTCCTCGCCGACCAGCTGGGCATCGACTACATCGGTCTTGGCGAACACCACCGCGACGATTTCGCCATCTCGTCGCCCGAAGTCATCCTTGGCGCCATCGCCGCGAAAACCAGCCGCATCCGCATGGGAACCGCCGTCACCGTCCTGTCTTCCGATGATCCGATCCGTCTCTTCCAGCGGTTCTCCACCCTCAATGCCCTGTCTGGGGGCCGCGCCGAGGTCATCCTTGGCCGCGGCTCCTTCACCGAAAGCTTTCCGCTCTTCGGGTTCGATCTGAACAATTATGAAACGCTCTTCGAAGACAAGCTTGACCTCTTCGCCACGCTCTTGCGCAATCCTGAAGTGTCATGGACCGGCAAGACCCGGGCCCCCTTAAAGCGCCAGCGTGTCTTCCCCCCGCTCGGGCCCGAAGGGCTGAAGACGTGGATCGGTGTGGGCGGCAGCCCTGAATCGGTGATGCGCGCCGTCAATTACGACCTGCCGATGATGCTGGCGATCATTGGCGG
>JANMDM010000216.1:0-6092 GCA_031376305.1 Pseudomonadota bacterium
CCGGTCACACGCCCCATCACGCTCAGACGTTCGGGGCCAATGTCGCCGTCGGCCCAAATCTCTGTCATAATCGCCAGCGGCGGCCATATCGGAAAGGTCGAAAGTCGGGCCGGCGGCTCGCTGGCCAGCACTGCGGTTGGGGTTGAATAAATCACTACGGGATCGGCGATCCGGTAGCCTTGACTGGCCAATTCCCGATCAAGCCCTTCTTGCCCGCCCCGCAGGCAAAACAGCGGTGGCTGCCCGAGCGATTGATGGGCAGCTTCAACCGCCGCAACCCAGCTCTCGCCGCCTTCGCTAGCAACGGTCGCGGATGAGACGCGCTTGCCACCCCCCCTGCCCTCGCGCACCAGCCAAGGTCCGGCGGCGTGGACAGCGGCGGCAGGCCAGGTTCCGTCAAGCACCTCGAACATTCCGGTCAATCTGCCGCCTCGCCAAAAAGTGCCACCATGCGCATCATTGCCGCATCAAGCCGTGGGGCGCCTTGCCCACGCACCACAAGATTGGTGCCGTAGGCCCCGTTCACAACGAAAGGATAGGAACCAAAGGAAAGGTCAGCAAATTCTTGGGCAAGAGATTCCAGTGCCGCCGCAATACTGCCTTCGCCGCGCATAACCTTCAAGGTTTGCGACAAAAGCGGACGCCCGCCGGTCAGTCTTGGCAAAAGCGAGGCGACCATCGCCTGAAAGATATTGGGAACCCCCGCCATAACGTGAACGTTGCCCAGACTAAAGCCAGGTGCAGTAGAAATGGGATTGTCGATCAGCACCGCGTCTTGCGGAATGCGCGCCATCCGCAGGCGGGCCTCGTTCAGTTCCAGCCCGGAGCGGTGATAATGCGCAGCCAAAAGCGCGCGGGCGTCTTCGCGAATGTCCAAAGGTACGTCGAAAGCGGCGGCAATCGCATCGGCCGTGATGTCGTCATGGGTGGGTCCGATACCGCCCGATGTGAAAACCTGATCGACGCATGCCCGCAGATCATTCAGGGCGCTGACAATGGCCTGATGCCGGTCAGCAACAAATCGCGCCTCGGTCAGGTCGATGCCAATACGGGTCAGTTCACCTGCCAGAAAATGCATGTTTGCATCGCGGGTGCGCCCAGACAGAATTTCATCGCCGATGATCAAAATGGCGGCGGTCGGATTGGGCATCATTCGTCCTCGTTGCCGGATACATTCGGTATAGAGCCGTGCGAAGGGACGGAAAAGCCCCGGCTCTGGCCAACGGCGGATTTCTTCACTATCTAGTCGGCGTAATATGAAAAGGACCTCGCCCCCTTGGATGAACCGCGCGGCCGTTTAACCAAAGACGGCATCAGGATACATGAGACTTCGGATTTTGCCGGCATGCGCCGCGCCGGGCGCGTTGCGGCCGAAATCCTTGATGCCGTTGCCCCCTTGGTCGAGCCCGGCGTGATGACCGAAACGCTGGATGATTTCATCCGCGCCGAGGTGACCGCCCGGGGGGCAACATCGGCCACGATCGGCTACCGCGGCTATCAGCATGCGTCGTGCATCAGCGTCAACCATGTGGTCTGCCACGGAATACCGGGGCCGAAGCTGCTGAAGGAAGGCGATATTCTGAACATCGACGTTACCGTAATCGTCGATGGCTGGTATGGCGACACCAGCCGGATGTATGCGGCCGGATCCCTGCCCCGCAAGGCCGATCGATTGATCCAGATCACCCATGACGCGCTGTTCAAAGGCATCGAGGCGGTGAAGCCCGGCAACACTTTTGGCGATATCGGCTATGCGATCCAATCTTTTGTCGAGGCGCAGCGCATGTCGGTAGTTCGTGATTTTTGTGGCCACGGGCTGGGCCGGGTGTTCCACGCACCACCGAATGTCCTGCATTACGGGCGCCCCGGAACCGGTCCGCGTCTGGAAGAGGGCATGTTCTTCACCATCGAGCCGATGGTGAACCTTGGCCGCCCCGAGACCAAGGTTTTGCCCGATGACTGGACCGCGGTGACACGCGACAAATCGCTGTCAGCGCAGTTCGAGCATTCTGTGGGGGTCACGGCAGATGGCTGCGAGCTGTTCACCTTGTCCCCCGCCAATCGGTTCCACCCAACCTGGTAATTTCGGCCCGGCTGCGCCGGACCGATCCGTGCGAGGGCTCTGCCCTCGCGCTCCCGGGATATTTGGACCAAGATGAAAGCCAGGCCGATCAGGCAGTTGCGCGCAAGATGGTGACGATCGTGTCGCCGTATTTTCGCTGATCAAGCACGGTGAGAGTGTCGGGTGGGATTGGGGCTGCGTTTTCTTCCCATATCACCAGCGCACCGGATGCGAGCCAGCCGCCAGCGATGCAGGCGGTCAGGGCGGATTCGCCAAGACCTTTTCCATAGGGCGGGTCGAGGAAAACAAGGTTGTAAGCCGGACCGCGAACAAGGCCGAGGCTGGTGGCATTGCGGCGCAGCACGTCGGTGGTGTCTTCGGCGCACATCAGCGCGATATTGCGGCGCAAGAGCCCCAGCGCCGTGGCGCCATCATCAACGAAGGTCGCCTGCGCTGCGCCACGCGAGAGGGCCTCGAGCCCCAGCGCCCCGGTTCCGGCAAAAAGATCAAGAACGCGCGCCCCTGCCAGCGGATTGCCGTAGCCGCCGTTGATCAGCAGGTTGAAGATCGCCTCGCGGGTGCGGTCGGATGTCGGGCGGAGATGCGCGCCGGGATCCCCGGATCCCACCTCGGCCAGTTTCAGCCCGCGCCGCGCGCCCCCAATGATCCGCACTATTTCAGGAGTGGTTTGAGATCAGCCGTCGCATCCGCGATGACGACCGTATCGGGCGAACGGCCCATTTCGATCAGGCGCTTGCCGATCATATAGGCGCGGCTGTCATTCATCGCATCAACGGCCAAAAGCCTGTCGCCCCGATAGTACCAAAAGGACACGGCGGCGCCATCGCCCTTGCGGGTGATGATCCGGTCATAGCTGCTGTTCAGCCCGGCAATTTGCAATTTGACATCATATTGATCGGACCAGAACCAGGGTTTTGCTTCATAGGATATGGCGGCGCCCAGCATGTTTTCGGCCACCACTTCAGCCTGATCAATAGCATTGCCAACGCTTTCGAGCCGGATACGTGCGCCTTTCCACGGGAAAGAGGCACAATCACCGGCTGACCAGATCGCGGGATCTGACGTGCGCCCCGTCGCATCGGTCGCGATACCATTTTCCAAGGCAATCCCGGCGGCTTCGGCCAGTTCGGCATTGGGCAGGATGCCGATGCCGACAATCACCAGATCGGCGGCAATCTCGCGCCCGTCGGACAGCCTTGCGCCGGTAACATGCGTGTCGCCCAAAAGCCGTTCGAGCCCGGTGCCTTCCAGGATCTTTACGCCATGCGCGGCATGCAAGGCGCGAAAGTAATCCGAGGTTTCAGGGGCGGCGACACGCTGCAGGATGCGGGGCGCGGCCTCGATCAAGGTCACCTCAAGCCCGAGTTTTGATGCCACAGCGGCGGCTTCCAACCCAATATAGCCGCCGCCGATGATTACCGCCCGCGCACCTTTGACGAAAGCCGGCGCCATGCGGTCCACATCGGCCAGGGTGCGGACGGTGAAGACATTGCCGAGATGGCCGCCGATGGCCGCGGGCAGGTTGCGCGGGCGCGATCCGGTGGTCAGCGCCAACCGGTCATAGGCCAGGGTTTCGCCATCGACGGTCAGGGATTTACGCGAGCGGTCAATCGCCGTGACCTGCGCGCCGAGCCGAAGTGTAACATTCTGTTCCACCCAATAGGCAGGCGCTCGCAAATAGAGGCGCTCCAGATCCATCTCGCCCATAAGGTAACCCTTAGACAACGGCGGGCGCTGGTAAGGCGGGGCCGTTTCATTTCCAAGCAAAGTCAATGGCCCGACATAGCTCAGGGATCGAAGCTTGGCCGCAAGCGACGCGCCGGCCTGCCCGGCGCCGATGATCACGATGCCTGCCATGCCGTTCTCCCTCTGGTTTCATGCGCGCCAAAGCGTATATCGTGGTCGCTCAGGAACGCAACGCAAGAAGGATCAAATCATGACAATTTCAAACGGCAAGACTCTGCCCGAAGCGGCGCTGACGCAGATGGGTGCGAACGGACCCGAGACTGTCAGCCTTGCGGCAAAGCTCAAAGGCCGCAAGGTCGTGGTGTTTGGTCTGCCCGGCGCCTTTACCGGCCCCTGTTCGACCGCCCATATTCCCAGCTTTATCCGAACTGCGGAGGCCTTCCGAAAAAAGGGCATTGAAGAAATTATCTGCATTTCGGTCAATGATCCCTTTGTCCTGAAGGCCTGGGGCGAGGCCACCGGGGCTACAGCCGCAGGAATTACCCATCTTGGCGATGCCGACGGCAGCTTCACCAAAGCGCTGAAGATGGAGTTCACCGCCCCGCATCTTGGCCTGATCGGGCGGTCAAACCGCTATGCCTTGCTGCTTGAGGATGGCGTGATCAAGACCGCCAATATCGACAAACCGGGCGAGTGCAACATATCGACCGGCGAAACACTGCTCGCGGCGATTTGACGCCCTCAAGGTGACAGTCAGGGGGCCTTTTGGCCCCCTTTCGTTTCAGCGCGGATCAGACAGTGGCAGGCCGCAGGTTCGGAGTGATCGTGCGCGACCCCGGCATCGCCCGCGAATTTGTCGAGTCGCTTGGCAAAGCTTATATCCAGCATCGACAGCCCGCCCGCGTCATGTGTGGTCAAAGTCACATCAACAACATTATAGACATTCGACCATTCCGGGTGGTGGTTCAGCTTTTCCGCCAGCAGGGCTGCACGTGACATGAACGCCCAGGCTTCGGAAAAACTGCGGAATTTCCAGATTTTGCGGATCGCGGGACGGTCTTCGACCGCCTGCCAGCCACTGGCGTTCAGAGAGGGAAGTTCGGTTGTGCATTCGGCATCTGTCAGACGATCTGCCATGTTTTGGTCCTTTGCAGTGGTTGAGGCCTAGTCAGGCGTGGTTATTTTTCGGAACGGGCCGAAATCGGCAAGCTGGGCAATTTCGGCCCCCATCGCGGCGCGTTCGGCAAGCAGATAGCACGCCACAGCATCGCGAAAAGCGGGATTAGCAATCCAGTGCAGCGAGTGGATTTCGCTGGGCAGATAGCCGCGCGCCAGCTTGTGTTCGCCTTGCGCGCCCGCCTCTACCCGCGCGAGGCCGTGATCAATGGCATAGTCGATCGCCTGATAATAGCAGGCCTCAAAATGCAGGCAGGGGTGATCTTCGATGGCCCCCCAGTAGCGGCCATAGAGCGTGTCCCGACCGATAAAGTTAAGTGCCCCGGCGATCGGGCGGCCCTCGCGTTCGGCGATGACCAGCATAATATCATCGCGCATATGGTCATGAACGGCGTCGAAAAAGGCACGGGTCAGATAGGGCTGCCCCCATTTGCGGCTACCGGTGTCCTGATAAAATATCCAGAAAGCATCCCAGTGCTCGGGGCGGATCTGATCGCCGGTTAGGCGGCGGATGGTACCGCCAAAGCCTTGGGCGGTGCTGCGCTCCTTGCGGAGTGCCTTGCGTTTGCGCGAAGCGAGTTGGCCTAGGAAGTCATCAAAGGTGGAATAGCCGTGATTTTCCCAGTGGAATTGCTGGGTCAGGCGCGGCAAGAGGCCCAATTTTTCGCCTGCCTCCGCCTCGTCCGCCGTACAAAAGGTGATGTGAAGCGACGACAGGCCCGCTTGGGCGGTAATCTTGACCGCGGCCTCCATCAAAGTGGCACGGCCCCTCTCCTCGCACCCTGGCAGCGTCAGAAAGCGGCGCCCCGTGGTCGGCGTGAAGGGGACTGCGATCTGTAGCTTTGGATAGTAGCGCCCACCTGCCCGCTCCCAGGCCTCCGCCCAACCGTGGTCAAAGATGTATTCGCCCTGACTATGGCTTTTCACATAAAGCGGCGCTGTCCCGATGATCTTGCTATTTGTACGCGCGATCAGGTGGCGCGGTTGCCAGCCGGTGCCAGGGCCGACAGAGCCCGACGACTCAAGTGCTGCCAAAAACCGATGGGTGGTAAACGGGTCTATCGGACGGCCGACCGCAGCCTCCGGGCAGGCGCAGGCGTCCCAATCCGCCGCGGCGATATCGGTGATGGCCGACAGGGTAGTGACA
>JANMDM010000020.1:0-28864 GCA_031376305.1 Pseudomonadota bacterium
CCTTTTTCCAGCTGTTTTTTCGAGCGCCATGCAGCAGGCAGTTGGCTCGCTGCGTTTTCCCATAGCTCGAGTGGAGACCGCTTCGGCGATGTTTCCAAGGCTTTCCAGCGTTCGGGTTTATCTGGAAAATTACATCCCAAATGATGAGGCAGCAGACTTTGTCCTACTTTACGCGAACACATTTTTGTACAATACTCTAGCGCTCGCCGTAATCATAATAATAATCGGGAATTCGCTCTATGCTTCAGCTAGGCATAGCATTGCGAATAGCGCTTGCATACGGGATTCCGGTGGCGGGCACGTGGAACCTATTACGTCGAAGGTGGTACTTCTCACAGCCCTGTCGCTTCTGGCGTTAATAATATGGATTTTTTTTGTTCCGGAGCCACGCCACGGGTCGCCAACAATATCCCTTTCAAGGGCAGTTGGCTCGCAATATGCGGTTATTGAAGCTGGATTTGCACTATTTAACATCACCACGATGCTAAACGTGATTGTCATAGTCGCATGGTCTAAATCCAGGTTCTATTCAAATAAGGGCGCTTGACATGAGTGATTCTGCTGAAAAGCTTGCGAAGCTTGACGAGATAAACGGATACATAGAACAAGGTACAGGGGTTGTTTCCAGCTTTTACGACATGGCTGTTGAGTTGGCGACAAAGACGAAACCGGCGATAACCACCGCTGGATCAATGGCAAGAGTCGGAGCGGTCTTGGAGGCAGGCGAAGTTGCCACGGCAGCTTTTGACGGCGATCCGAGTACCAAAGTCGGAACACAGGCGGCTGGCGCTGCCGCCTCGATAAGTGGATCAGTGGCTGCCACGGCATTGGGGCGGTTGGCGAGTACTGTATCGACGCGGGCGCTCGCCGCAGCTGGGGCCGAATTGGGTGCATTTGCCGGACCTGTTGGCATTGCCGTCGGAGCACTAGTTGGAGCGGGCCTCGGATATGCTGCTACGAAGTATTTGGAATCCCTTGTCGAAAAGGCTCTGAGTCCGCCGACTCCCGACACCGACCGCCTCCGCGATAAAGTGGAACAAGATCAGGCTGAATGGGGCAGAAATGCCAAGAATGGCCTTTCAGATTCCGAAGTCGGACCTAACGGGCGCTCTGGTATTGGAAAGCCAAGCGCAAAGCACGATGCTGCAGACCCGGGCGGGTTTGGTCTTGGCCCGGGTGCGCAATTCGGCGGCAACAGCAATGGCTACGGCTCGTCAAAAACCGGTGCACCGTCTTCTAAACAGGAATCGAAAGATCCCGGCGGCTTCGGCCTTGGCCCAGGTGCGCTAAATGGCGGCAACAGCAATGGGTTCGGGAGTTCTGCCAAGAAAGACAATGACAGTCACTCCCAGAAAGACAGCAAAGACAAGAGTCCGTCCGGTTCGTCAGGGCACCATCCGGATAGCGGTGGCGGTTCCGGTTCGGGTAGCAGCTCAAGTTCACAGAAGCCCGACAAGCAGAACCGTCCGGCCAGCGACCCGGGGTGTTCTGGCCCGCAGCCGATCCTCCTCGACCTCGACGGCAACGGCGTGACCATCAACGAACTCTCGCGCTCGACGGTATTCAAGGACGCGGGCGGCGATGGGCTCATGCACCGCACCGCTTGGGCGGGAGCGGGCGACGGGGTGCTGTTCTTTGACGCCGACGCGGACGGAACGCTTTCGCAGAAGCGGGAATATGTGTTCACCGAATGGGACCCGACGGCCGCAACCGACATGGAGGCGCTACGCGCCTATTTCGACACCAACGGCGATGGCAAGCTGACTGCGGCGGATGCGGACGGCGCGACCACGGCCAAGCCACTTAATCTTCCGCAAATTTCAAGGCTCCACCGCGATTGCCACTTTCGCCGTGCTTTTGGCGGCGCTATGACCACGCGACCTGCACCGGAGCCGCACCCATGTCCGAACGTTCTTTCCGCTTCACCCATGCCATCGTCCGCGCCGCTGCGGAAAGTGCCACCACGGGCCTGCGCGCGGTCGACACCGGGGCGCCGGATGTTGCGCTGATGCGCCGGCATCATGCGGATTATGTGGCGGCCTTGCGGGCCGAAGGCGCCCAGGTGACCGAGTTGGCGGCCCTGGAGGCCTTTCCCGATGCGCAGTTCGTCGAAGACACTGCCCTGTGCCTGCCAGAGGGGGCGGTCGTCATGCGCCCCGGTGCGCCGTCGCGACTGGGGGAAGCAGCTGAAATGGCCCCGGTTCTGGCACGGTTCTACAATGAGATCCTGACCGTCGAAGGCCCCGGCACCATCGAAGGTGGCGATATTCTGGTCACCGAAAGCGAAATTCTTGTAGGCCGGTCGGCGCGCACCAATGCCGCCGGGATTGCCAAAATGACCGCCCTTGTCGGGCGCTGGGGCCATAAGGTGCGTGAATTGCAAACCCCGCCGGGGGTGCTGCATTTCAAGACCGATTGTTCGCTGCTGAACGCTGAAACCATCCTGTCGACCCCGCGTCTGGATGCGGCGGGCGGTTTCACTGGCTACCGCGTCATCCATACCGCCGAGGGCGAAGAGGCAGCCGCCAATTCGATCCGTTTCAATGATGCGGTGATTGTGCCGGAAGGCTTTCCGCGCACGGCGGAACGGCTGGCGCAGGCAGGGTACAAGGTCGTGCTGGTCGGCAACAGCGAATGCGGCAAGCTGGATGGCGGCATGTCGTGCCTGTCGTTGCGGTTCACCCCGCCGAAGCGCCGCTGAAAGGCGGCTTTCGCCCTGCCGGTGTCCTGCCTATAGTGACGGACAAGAGTGGGGGCAAAATGGTCGGGAAACAGGCCAAGGCAGCGGCATACAACGTCTTTTGCGTCGCGCAAAACGGGCGGCTGGCCTATGAGGCGGTGATCTTTGCCGCCAGCTTTCGCAAGGCCAACCCGGATTTCGTCGGCCGCTTGTTGATCGCCGAACCACAACCCGGCCCCTTGTGGCGCGGCGACCCGCGCCTGCCGGCGCCAATCCGCACCCTATTGGAAAGTTACGGCGCAGAGGTTCTGCCCTTTGCGAGCCGCGCCTTTGGCCACGCCTACCCCTACGGCAACAAGATCGAGGCGCTTCTGGCCCTGCCCGCAGACGTGCCTTTCGTGTTTTTCGATACCGACACGATCTTTACCGGGCCCTTGTCCGCGGTAAATTTCGATTTCGACCGCCCTGCCGCCTCGATGCGGCGTGAAGGCACCTGGCCGCAGGTGGACCTTTATGGACCGGGCTATGCCGGGCTGTGGAAATCGCTTTACGACAAATTCGGGCTGGCGTTCGACAGCACGCTCGATTTGTCCCAGCCGGACGAGTATTGGGCGCGCTACCTTTACTTTAACGCCGGCTGGTTCTTCCACCGCAGCCCCCACGCCTTTGGGCGGCGCTTCCTCGACTACGCGCTGGCAATCCGCGATGATCCGCCCGAAGCGCTGGCCTGTCAGTCGCTGGACCCCTGGCTGGATCAGGTGGCATTGCCCTTGGTCATCCATTCCTTCGGCGGCGGGCGACCGGGGCCGGAGCTTTCGGGGCTGGACGGCGATGTGAGCTGCCATTATCGCGCTTTGCCGCTGCTATATGCCCGCGAAAGCGATGCGGTGGTGGCAATGCTTGAGGATGTGATCGCCCCCAACCCGGTGAAGAAGCTGTTGAAAGAGCATGAGCCGCTGAAAAAGCTGGCCTTTCAGGGCAAGGGGCACGACATCCGCAAGATGTTTGACCGCGCCGACCTGCCCCGGCGCGAACAGATGATCCGCAACCGGATCAAAGCCGAAGGGCTATGGCTGCGGTGAGTGCCGCAAGCTGCGCCTCCGGCGGGAATATTTTGGCAAAGAAAATGCTGTTCGCTGCATTTTGGCGAAAGCCGTGGCCCGGTGCTATCACGCCTCAGGCTGCGGCATTTCCATGTAGGCGAGTTCAATGGGGTCATCGCTGAACTGATGCGATGCGGGGCCCTTGCAAACGGTCTTGAACCCGTGCCGTGCATAAAAGCCTTCGGCATTCAATGTGGCTTCAACCCGGATCGGTCCCTTGTAGCCGATGCGGGCCTGTTCGAGGCCGATCGCCAGAAGTTTGTGGCCAAGGCCCGCGCCCGCAGCACTTGGCAGCAGAAAAAGGCGCGTCAACTCGCCAGGTTCCGCATCGACGAAACCGATTATGCGGTCCTGCCTTTCCGCAACCCTGACGCGCCCATGCGAGATAAGATCTTCGTAATAGGCCGCCGTCCGCTTGCCCATCCATGCGGCGATCTGTTCGGCTGAGTAATGATCCTTGGCAAGCGCCTGGACGGAGAGCCATGTCACCTCAAAGAGCGCGCCTCCGTCGCCCGCGCGGGCCGGTCGGATCGTGATGCTGTTATCCTCCATTTGCAGATATCCTTCCAACAGCCAACGGGAACAATGCGGCGTGTTTGTCTTGGAAACCCCGGCAGAAACATACCACTAACTGCTTTGAAAAACACCGGTCAGATCGGCGAATCCCTTGACCTCGATCGGATTTCCGCTCGGGTCGCGGAAGAACATCGTCCATTGCTCGCCCGGCTGGCCCTGAAAGCGGACCGACGGGGCGATGATCCAATCGGTGCCCACGGCTTCAAGTCGGGCAGCAAGGGCTTGCCAATCCGGCAGCGCAAGGATCACCCCGAAATGCGGCATCGGCACCTTGTGATCGCCGACGGTGCCGGTGGCGGCATTGGCGAAGGGCGCGCCCAGATGCAGGCTGATCTGATGACCGAAAAAATCAAAATCAACCCAGGTTGCAGTTGAGCGGCCTTCGGCGCAGCCAAGAACAGCGCCGTAGAAGCCGCGGGCCGCGGCCAGATCGCGGACATGATAGGCAAGGTGAAAGGGTGTGGGCATAGGCTACTCCTGCGGGTTACAAACAGGCTAATCCGAAGTGGCAAAGACCGCCAGTTGTATGCGCGGCGCGCTTCCCCTAACGTCATGGGCAAAGCAATTGACAGGAGTATCCCATGACCAAGACCTACGGCTTTGACACCTTGCAAATCCATGCCGGCGCCCATCCCGATCCGGCGACCGGGGCGCGGCAGATCCCCATCTATCAGACCACCGCCTATGTCTTCAAAGACGCCGAGCACGCGGCGCGGCTCTTCAACCTGCAAGAAGTGGGCTACATCTATTCGCGCCTGACCAACCCGACTGTGTCGGCGCTGGCGGAACGGATTTGCGCGCTGGAAGGCGGCGCTGGGGCGGTCTGCTGCTCCTCAGGCCACGCCGCGCAGATCATGGCGCTGTTTCCGCTGATGCAGCCGGGCTGCAATGTGATTGCCTCGACCCGGCTTTACGGCGGGACGATTCAGCAGTTCTCCAACACCATCCGCAAATTCGGCTGGTCGGCCAAATTCGTCGATACCGATGATCTGACGGCGCTCGAGGCTGCCGTCGATGCCAATACCCGCGCGATCTTTTGCGAATCCATCGCCAATCCCGGTGGCTACATCACCGATCTGGCTGCGGTGGCGAAGGTTGCCGACAAGGTCGGCCTGCCGCTGATCGTCGACAACACATCCGCCACCCCGTATCTCTGCCGCCCCTTCGATCATGGGGCAACGTTGGTGGTGCATTCCACCACCAAATACCTGACCGGCAATGGCACTGTCACCGGTGGCTGCGTGATCGACTCGGGCAAGTTTGACTGGTCAAAATCTGGCAAATTCCCAAGCCTTTCTGAGCCGGAACCCGCCTATCATGGCCTGAATTTCCACGCAGCTCTTGGCGCAATGGCCTTTACCTTCCACGCCATCGCCATCGGCCTGCGCGATCTGGGCATGACCATGAACCCGCAAGGCGCACATTACACGCTGATGGGAATTGAGACGCTGTCCTTGCGGATGGAGCGCCATGTGGCCAATGCCATGAAGGTGGCAGCTTGGCTGGAAAAAGACCCGCGGGTAGATTTTGTTACCTATGCCGGGCTGAAATCCTCGCCCTACAACGACCGCGTGGCGCGGATCTGCCCAAAGGGCGCCGGGGCATTGTTCACTTTCGCGGTCAAGGGCGGCTATGACGCCTGCGTCAAGCTGGTGGACAGTGTTGAGCTGTTCAGCCATGTGGCAAACCTTGGCGATACGCGGTCGCTGATTATCCATTCGGCCTCGACCACGCACCGGCAGCTTTCGCCAGAGCAGTTACAGGCCGCAGGGGCGGCACCAAACGTCGTGCGCCTGTCGATCGGGATCGAGGACGTGGCCGATATTATCGCAGATCTGGATCAGGCTTTGACCAAAGCCACCGCCTGAGCGGCCCGACCAGACTGGCACTGCCGCCCCGTTTCGCAAGAATCGGGGCGGCGGATCAGGGGAGATGCGGCCTATTCCAGCATCTCAAAAACCACCCCGACCGAAGCGCCAACGGACAGCTCGCCCTGTGCGACGGGCACGTTACCGGCCTTGTCAAAAGCCGCCGCCGCCATGGGCATAGGTGACATGAACCCATTTTGGTCCGAAATCGACAACACGCGGCCCAGTTTGGCACCGGCGGCCGCTGCATAGAGCTCAGCCTTGCGTCGGGCATCGGTTATGGCCGCCTTGCGGGCTTCATCTGTGGTTGCCGTGCTGTCCTTCAGCCCGAAGGTCACCCCGTTCAGGGTATTCGCGCCGTCGGTGATCACCGCGTCCAGAACCCCGCCGACCGTATCAATGGCCTGCACCCGCACCGTCAGCATATTCGAGGCGATATAGCCATTGATGGTCTGGCTGCCGCTGCTGCTGGTCACGCTATAGTCAAAGCGCGGCCCCAGTGACAGGCCCGAGGTCTGAATATCGCGCGCCTCGATCCCCGCCGATTTTAGCCGTTCAATGACGGCGGTCAGGGCCTCATTGTTCGCCGTCATCGCCGCCTTGGCGGTATCGGCTTCGGTGGTGACCCCGAGGGAGACTGTTGCCATGTCAGGTGCCACCGAGACGCTGCCGTCGCCAGTGACCGAAATCGTCGCCTGTGCGGCGTCAGCCCAGGCCGGGACCGCGATCAGCGTCGCTGTCGCCGGGATCGCCAAAACGGCAACCGTGGAAAGAATACTCAGAATACGCATGGAAAACCTCCGTTGATGCGGGTCACTCTTCGCAGCTATGACGCGCGCCGCAAGCAGTTCCTTGGGGCAACTTCTTTTCATGGGCGAAATTCTGCTTTAGAACGTATCGGGTGACATTCGATGGCTGGGGTGGCCGTCGCACGCATGCTAGATGCTTGGAATGAAGCCACGTTTCGCGCTTGATCTGACCAACGATGCGATCAGCCTGCTAGAGCGGGCCGGTGATGCTTGGGTGCGGATCGGTCAGGTGGACCTCAGCGACCCGGCGCTGGATTCAAAACTTAACGGGCTGCGCCAATTGGCCGAAGCGCGGGCACCCGAGGGTTTCGTCAGCAAACTGATTTTGCCCAACTCCCAGATCCTGTATCTGGAAGTAACCGCCCCGGGTCCGGATCGCCCCAGCCGTCGCGCGCAGATTTCAGCGGCGCTGGAGGGGCGCACGCCGTATCCGGTAGGCGAGCTGGTCTTTGACTGGTCGCGCAATGGCCGCATGGCCAAAGTCGCGGTTCTGGCCAAAGTTACGCTGGACGAGGCCGAAAACTTTGCCGATGCCTATGGCTTCCGCCCGGCAGGCTTTGTCGCCATCCCGGAAAACGGTTATTTCAGCGGCGAGCCGTTCTTTGGGCTGACAAGCGTTGCGGCCAAACACTTGCCGCAGGGTATGCGTCTGGATCGTGACCAGGATCCGGTGTGGGTGGTGAAAGCTGCCGCCCCGCCAAGCGCACCGCTGCCAGCGCTGACACCAGAACCCGGCGACAGGCTGCAAAAGCCTGCACCCGAGCAGGCGGAACCGGTAAATGGGGGCGGGGGCGATGCAAAACCTGCGTCCCGACAAACCACAGCGGAAATTGGCGCTGACGTAAAAGAGGGCGCTGAAACCCCGCCACATGACCTGCCCACCCCCGAAACCAGCGCCCCTGCGATGCCCAGCAGCCTCCCAAATGGGACACAAGAAATCCGCCTGCCGGATGAAGCCCCCTTCGTTGAGGTTGAAGACGTTGGCGGTGCGGATCAGCCAGACGACCCGGCTGGCGCAGGGATGCAGTCCGCCCAAGTCACTGCTTTTGCTGTCGATGAAGGCGCCCCTCAGGGCCGGACAGAGGCTTTCACCGGCCCGTCAGCCGTCGGGCCAAACCTGACGATTGGCGCTTTGCCCGATCTTGACACGGACCAGGGTGCAAAACCGTCCGTCGGCGGATTTCAAAGCCGCCGTGCACCGGGACCGACAGGGAATGAAGGGGCGATGATTGCCGAGGTTACCCGGCGCATCGGCGGTTTTGGCTCTGCCCAAACGGGCGTGAGGCCCCAAGCCACACCCCCGCGCGCTGGTGCAGCATCCGAAAGCGGCCGCCAGCCTGGCGTGCAATCGGGGCACGGAAAATCTGGTCAAGTATCGGCCCCCGTGGCCCGTGTTGGGTCAGCATTCGCAAAAGCTGGCGCCGCGGGTTTGGCTTTTGGCCAGGCCGCCCTGTCGGCAGGACGCGCGCAAGTGACGGAGCTGGGCAAGGCGCGCCAAGGAGGAAACCACGCGCCAGCAGCAAATGCACCAACCCGGACGGTTTTTGGCGCCGTGCCAAAGGCCGCCTTGGCGGTAACGACGATGCCGCTTGGGATGCTCATGGCGCTCGCGCTGATCCTGGTCATTGCGGCGATTGCGCTCTGGTCGATCTGGTTCACGACTGCATCCGAAAACGCGGTGATCGACGGCACCACCTCCACAGCGGTCGCACCTATGGTTGCGCCTGAAACCGCGGCGACGGCCGCTTCGGCTTCCCCCTCCGCCCTGGCGGCAAAGCCGCAACCTACTCCGAAACCTGAAGCGACTGCACCGGACCTGCCGACACCCAGTCTGGTCACCGTTGCCCCCGTCGCGACACCGGCTGCGGAAGTCGATTCCGCAAGTGACGCCCTTGTCTCGGGCACCGAAAGCGCCCCGCCGCTGCCCACTAACTTTTCGCTTCCGGCAATCAAAACATTGACCAGCGATGCAAGCATTTCACCACAAGCCTTGCCACAACCTTTCGGCACTTTGTTGCGCTACGATGCAAACGGATTAATCACGCCGACGCCTGAGGGCGTGGTGACACCGGGGGGCTTTACGCTCTTTGCGGCAAAGCCGCCGCGCTTGCCACCCGCGCGACCGGCGACGCTCAGACCGACCGCTGTGGCCCCCGAGGCAGCCGCCCCTAACCCGCTGGAAGGCAAGACACCCCGCGCCCGCCCTGCGGGGCTCGTGCCTCCTGTGCAGCCCGGTCTTGATCATACGGCGGTGCCTGTGGAAGCGCTGCCAATGACCCAAACCGCTGATCTTGGCCCCCCTGCTGCCCCGGTCGATCCCCGCCATGCGGCAAAAAAACCGCAATCACGCCCGGCGTCCGTCGGTGCTGCCGCCGCAGCAGCGCGCCAGAATGCCGAAGCGGTTGCGGATGCGGCTGCATCCGCTGCCCGCGCCGAGGCTGAGGCCGCCCAAGCGGCGTTGTCAGGGGCCACGAAACAGGCCGTCGCAAGTTCCCGACGGCCCGGATTGCGGCCCGACGGTTTTGCCAAAACCGTTGCTGCCGCCACACCCCCTGCCGCAGCTGCCCCCCCACCCCCTGAAGTCGCGTCGATTGACGCCGCAGATGTCGACGCGGCTCTGGCCGAGGCGCAGGTGGCGGCTGAACCGGCCGCCCCCGTCGTCGATACGCAGGCCGCTAGCCAAGACGTAGACGAGCCGGAAGTTGTGGATGGTGTGCCGAACATGGCCACCACCAAGACCGTCGCCAAGAAATCCACCTTCGCCAATGCCATTGATCTGGGCGACATCAACCTGATCGGCGTCTATGGATCCTCGGCAAACCGCCGCGCCTTGGTGCGTATGCCGAACGGCCGCTTCGTCAAGGTTCAGGTCGGCGACCGCCTGGATGGCGGCAAGGTCGCGGCAATCGGCGACAGCGAGCTGAGCTAAGTGAAATTGGGCAAGACCCACATTCTTAAGCTCCTCGACAAAACCTGAGGTCGGTTCAGCCGATGGGGCGAACGAAAAAGGGCACAGCCTTGGCTGCGCCCCCACCGCCCCTGCGGGACCGCCGGTTTACCCGGTTTTCAGCACGCCGCGGGCGATCTGGTCCTGTTCGATAGATTCGAACAGTGCCTTGAAGTTGCCTTCGCCAAAGCCGTCGTCGCCCTTGCGCTGGATAAACTCAAAAAAGATCGGCCCAATCACGGTTTTCGAAAATATCTGCAGCAATATCCTCGTCTCGCCGCCGTCAACGACGCCTTCGCCGTCAATCAAGATGCCGTGATGCGCCAAGGCGTCCAGTGGTTCCGTGTGACCATGCACACGCTCGCGGCTCAGCTCATAATAGCTCATCGGCGGCTTGGGCATGAACCGCACGCCGCGCTCAAATATCGCATCGGTGGCGGAATAAATGTCGATGCTGCCCACGGCGATATGCTGGATCCCCTCGCCCTTGTAACGTTTCAGATATTCGACAATCTGCCCGGTTTCGCCGCGATCCTCATTGATCGGGATGCGGATGCGCCCGCAGGGCGAGGTCAAAGCCCGGCTATGCAGGCCGGTGAACTTGCCTTCGATGTCGAAGAAGCGGATCTGGTGAAATCCGAAGATATCGCCGTAGAAGTTGAACCAGACGTCCATATTGCCCTTGTGGACATTATGGGTCAGGTGATCGAGGTAATAGAACCCGACGCCCTTGGGCTTGGTTTCAGAAACCCAATCGAAGGCCGTGTCATAGGGGTTCGCCTCGCTATATTGGTCGATGAAATAGATCAAGGAACCACCGATGCCGACGATGGCGGGCACATCCAGCGCCTTGTCTGCCGCGTCATAAGACGTCGCCCCCTTTGACAGCGCGTGGGCATGGGCACGCGCCGCATCGACCACCCGCCAGCCCATCGACGGCGCACAGGGCCCGTGCTCTGCGACAAAGCGCATGGCATGGCTGCCCGGCTCGGCGTTGAGGATATAGGTTATGTCGCCTTGCTGCCAAAGCTCAACGGCGCGGGTCTTGTGGCGGGCGGCAAGCAGGTAGCCCATCCGGGTAAACAGCGCCCGAAGCTCATCGGGTTCCGGGTGGGCGAATTCGACAAATTCAAACCCGTCGGTGCCTGCGGGGTTTTCCGCCGAAATTACCGATTTCGGGGCGGAATGGGGAAAGGGACCCATGCGATATCCTCCTATGTGCGCGCGCTGGCAGGATACAGCGCCATTCACACATTGTTTGCGCGATTTCACAAATAATTCATGTGCAAATGCGTTATTTTATCGTTATGCGTTCTTATTATGCATGAAACCCGCATAGACCTCGATGAGACAGATTCGCGGCTTCTGGCTGCCCTGCAGCGCAATGCCCATCTGACCGCGCAGGAATTGGGCGAAGCGCTGAATCTCTCTGCCAGTCAGGCCGGACGGCGGCGCCAAAGGCTTGAGGCCGAGGGGCTGATCCTTGGCTATGCCGCAAAACTTGATCCCCTGCGGCTGGGATTACAGGTGCAGGCCTTTATTCAGGTGCAGATGACCCGGCATGGGGCCGAGACCACGGCCGCTTTTTCCCGATTGGTCAGTCTGCAACCCGAAATTGTCAGCGCCTGGACCTTGACTGGCGAAGCCGATTACCTCTTGCGCGTCTATTGTGAAAACCTTGGCGCCTTGAACCGTTTGATCCATCAAGTGCTGCTGGCCCATCCGGCCGTATCCCGCGTGCAAAGCCAGATCGTTATGGATCAGTTCAAACCCGACGCCCCCCTGCCTACATAAAGACTGCGCTACAGCTGAAAGACCGCAATGGACGCCATACTTTTCCAGTCAACCCTTTACCTTCTGGCAATGATCGTCGCCGTACCTGTCGCCATACGTCTGGGGCTTGGCTCGGTCCTTGGCTATCTGGCCGCCGGGATCATCATCGGCCCGCTGCTGGGGCTGGTCGGTTCGGAAACCACAGAACTTCAGCATGTGGCCGAATTTGGCGTGGTCCTGATGCTGTTTCTGATTGGCTTGGAGCTGGAACCGAAGGCCCTTTGGGCGATGCGGCAAAAGCTTGTGGGCCTGGGTGGGTTGCAAATAGCTGCGACCAGCACGGTGATCTTTCTGATCGGGTTGGCACTGCATCTTGACTGGCGCGTCGCAATGACTGTCGGGCTGACACTGTCTTTGTCATCAACCGCTATTGTCTTGCAGACACTGAACGAAAAACGCCTGATGCAAACCTCGGGCGGGCGCAGTGCTTTTTCGGTTCTGCTGATGCAAGACATTGCCGTCATCCCGATCCTTGCCCTGCTGCCGCTGCTGGCTCTGCCCGGTGCGCGCATGCTGGCGCAGGTGGTGCAAGGCGAACATGCGGCGCTGAGCTTGGTCGACGATCTGCCGGGCTGGGGGGTGACTTTGGTCACCTTGGCTGCCGTGGCGACCGTGGTGCTTGCCGGCCACTTTCTGGTGCGCCCCGCCTACCGCTTCGTCCATTCGGCGCGGCTGCGTGAAATTCAGACGGCATTCGCGCTGTGCATCGTCGCGGCCATTGCGGCATTGATGCTGCTGGTGGGCCTGTCGCCGGCGCTTGGCACATTTCTGGCGGGCGTGGTGCTGGCCAACTCGGAATTCCGGCATGAACTGGAATCCGACATTGCCCCCTTCAAGGGGCTGCTTTTGGGGCTGTTCTTCATCACCGTCGGCAGCGGTATGAATCTGGACCTGCTTTTGGCGAATCCCTTCCAGATCATCTTGCTGACGCTGGCTCTGATGTTGGTCAAAGGCGGTGTCCTGTTCATTCTGGCGCGGGTTTTCGGGTTGAAGGGCCACAACCGCTGGCTCTTCACTCTTGGCCTTGCCCAGGCTGGCGAGTTCGGTTTCGTGCTGACCAGCTTTACTGTCGCCCAACGCATCTTGCCCGACTCTACGGCGCAGACGCTCTTGCTGGTCATCGCCCTGTCGATGCTTCTGACGCCGTTGTTCTTTTTGGCCCATGATATCCTTGCCCGCCGCTTGGCCGAAGGGGCCGAGGCCACTCCTGCCGATGAAATCGACGACCAGCAGCCGATTATCATCGCCGGGGTGGGGCGTTTTGGGCAGGTTGTGAACCGCATGGTCACCATGTCGGGCTTCAAAACCACGGTTCTGGATCAGGATTTGAAAACCATCGAACTTTTGCGCGAATTCGGTTTCAAGGGTTTTGTCGGCGATCCGACCCGCCCCGAGCTTCTGAAGGCGGCGGGCCTCGCCGAGGCGAAGGTGCTGGTCGTCTGCCTTGATGGCCGCGAGTCGACGGTGAAACTGGTAGAGTATGCCCGCCGTCAGCGCCCCGACCTACGCATCATCGCCCGTGCCCGCGACCGCGAACATGTCTTTGAGCTCTACCGCGCCGGGGCCAATGACATTGTCCGCGAATACTTCGACTCAAGTCTTAGGGTCGGGCGCTATGTCTTGGAAAATGTGGGGCTTTCTGAGTATGAGGCGTCAGAGCTGCAAAAACTGTTCTTCAAGCTCGACCGGGCGGCGGTCCGGGATCTTGCCGAGGTCTGGAAACCCGGCGTTCCCGCCATCAAGAACCCCGATTACATGACCCGCGTCAAGGAATTGAACCGCGAGCTGGAAGCCGCGCTGGTCACGCGTTTTGCCAGTGACCGAGCCCGCGATGCCGATGACGACGGCGCCTGAGCCCATGAAAAAGGGCCGCAGCGTCGCCGTTGCAGCCCAAATTCGGAAATCCCGGCCTTTCAGGCGGCGCGGGTGACCAACATGTCATCAACGCGCTTTTGCGCACCGGCTTCGTCAACCCCGCCAACGGCCGCCACTTCGCGGGTCAGACGCTCGCGCGCGGCCTCATAAAGCTGGCGTTCCGAATAGGACTGTTCACGCTGATCATCGGTGCGAAACAGGTCGCGCACCACTTCAGCAATCGCCATCAGATCACCCGAATTGATCTTCTGCTCATATTCCTGTGCGCGACGCGACCACATGGCGCGCTTGACCTTGGCTTTGCCCTTCAGCATTTCCAACGCCTTCGTTACGGCATCAGGGGTCGACAACTGGCGCATGCCGATATCGGTGGCCTTGTGGGTCGGAACCCGCAATGTCATCTTGTCTTTCTCGAACGAGATGACAAACAGCTCAAGCTTCAGGCCAGCGATTTCCTGCTCTTCGATCGAAATGATCTTGCCAACACCATGTGCCGGATAGACCACAAAATCATTCGGTCGGAAGTCAGATTTCTTCATTTTCGTCATTCAGTCGCTTCCTCGTGCCAAGCCTGACGCACACAAAAACCAAATATCCGAAGTAATTTCTCCGGATCGTTGCATTCGTTAGTGCTTAAAAAAGCCGCCGCTTGCCCAACGCAATCGGTGGCCTTCAGGTGCCCTCATCCATTTGTAACGGCAGTATATCAGAAAAAACCTTTCACAAAAAGCTCTGCGTTGCGGCGTTAGCGGCAAAGCCTTTTGGAACAGATGGTTAGCGGCAAAAACCAGCGATACTTCGGACTTATGTTCGTTTGGCTGACGCTGAAATCAGACGAATCACCGCCGCACCGTTCAATCGCCGCTGCCAGCGGCTTCCGAAAAGTACTTGTCCAACTTACCGCTTTCGCCATCACGGGCTTCCGCCTCAGGCAGCGGATCCTTGCGTTGCGTGATTACCGGCCAGGATACTGAATACTTCCGGTTGAACTCAACCCATTTTTCCATGTCGGGTTCGGTGTCGGGCTTAATCGCATCGGCGGGACATTCCGGTTCGCAGACACCGCAATCGATGCATTCATCCGGGTGAATGACCAGCATATTCTCGCCCTCATAGAAGCAGTCCACCGGACAGACCTCCACGCAATCCGTATATTTGCAGGCGATACAGTTGTCGATAACGACATAAGTCATGGGTGTTTTTCCGAAAGCTCCGGTACGCCCGTTACCTAGACCCACTCGCATGATCATTCAAGACAGATCGCGGCAAGAAAGGCAGGCGTTCACCGGCCCCGCAGGGCGCAGAAAATCATTCCGGCAAGAGCTGCGCCTGTGGCACATTCTTTCCGACCTCAGTGCGGTAAAGCGCTTGCGCCTCGGCCGCCGGTCCGCGTCGGGTGCCACAATCAACAATGCGAATGACCCAGATTTCGGCATCATTCGCAAAGGTCAAGACATCCCCCGGACCGACAGAATGCGCTGGTTTGCAGACAGTATTGCCATTCAGACGGATCCTGCCCGCCGCAATCGCGGCGGCTGACAGGCTGCGACTTTTGAAAAGCCGCGCCTGCCAGAGCCATTTATCCAATCGTATGCGCCCGTCGCCCACTTCTGGACCTCGGGCAATCAGATCTTGTCGCGCAGACCCATAAGGGCTGCGGCGAAGGGATTGTCCGGGTCGATCCGATCAGTCTTCTTCGGCGGGCGGGCCTCAAAGCTGCGGGCACTGTCTTCGCGGCGGTCACGGTTTTGCGGCTTGCCACCCTTGTGGTCAGGCTTGCCACCGTCGCGGCGGTTGGGGCGATCCGCCTTGTCCGACCGCTCGCCCCGTGGCGCACCATCGCGGGGGACGCCGTCGCGGCGTTCGCCACGCGGTTTGCCGCCTTCGCGCTTGTCGCCCCCCTCACGCGGGGTGTTTTCGCGGCCGGCACTTTCAACGGCTGCAACCCCGTCACGCGGCGCCTGCACGCGCGCAGCATCTCGGCGCGGCCCACGTTCCGGCCGCGACCGTGGTTTCGGCGCCCAGGTAAAGGTATAGAACACCTCGGTCTCGGTGACCGTCTGCAACGCCACCTCGCCTTCCGGAATCGGATTGGCCGTGGCTTCGCCTTCCACAATGATCGGGGCAACGGGCTCGGCCTTGATCTTGACCCGCTCGCCGCGTTCGCCCTTGTAACCCAGACCGCCCATCAGATCGGAAAACTGCTCAAGCGTCATGCCGGTGATCGACAGCATGTCCGGGGTGGCCTCAAACCCTGCGCGGCTGTCTTTCTGGCGCAAGATATCGGCCAGACGTTCCAGCATGTCGATACGGATCGCCCGAACGCCTGCCGGGTGATAGCCCGACAGCGTGTAATGAATTTTTGAAACTTCGGGCAGATGTGGAATCGTCACCAATCCGGGCGGCGGCGTTTCCGGGAACTCGTCCAGACCCTGATTCAGCGACCACAGCAACAGCCGCAGCCGCGTCGGCGCGGGTTTCAGCAGCAGTGGCAGGAAAATCGTGTACTGCCCAAACCGCACCCCATGCTTACGCAGAACGCCGCGGGCGTCCTGATCCAGCGCCTTGACCTCATCTGCCAAACCGTCGCGCGGAATCACCCCCAGCGCTTCGGACAGGCGAAAGGCAAAACCGCGCGCAAGGCCGGTCAGCGCCTCGTCCCGGCCCATCGCCAACAAGGGCTCGAAGGCCGCCGCGATCTTGCGGTCAATGAAATGCTGCAGCCGGCGGCGGACCTTTTCAGCCACGTCGAATCCGGCTTCTTCATCGACAAATGGTTCAACCAGCGGCTTCAGCGCCTCGGCACCCTTGACCAGCTTGCCCACCGCCGAAGACCCCCACATGAGGCCGCCCTGATCGGTAAAGCCCATTTCGGTATCGGGCGCATTATAGAAGCGGTCAGCGCGCAGATGGAATTCCGGCTTAAGCGACTCGTAGGCCGCCTGACGTAATGTGCGCCCTTCGTCTGCGGACGCCGAAGCATCCTGCTGAAAGCGGAACCCATCCAACCGGCCGACGAATTCGCCCTCGACCGTCACTTCGCCCTTGTCATTCACCTCGGCCACAAGGCTCTCCTTCTGTTTGAGCCGCCGCATGAGAACACTCGTGCGGCGGTCCACAAATCTTTGCGTCAGCTTCGCGTGCAACGCGTCTGACAGGCGGTCTTCTACAGCGCGCGTTTCGTCCCGCCAATGGCTTTCATCAGCAACCCAACCCTTGCGCTGTGCCACATAGGTCCATGTGCGGATAAATGCCAATCGTTTCGACAAGGTGTCAATCTCGCCTTCGATGCGGTCGATGCGCGCAATCTGTGCGGCCAGCCAGTCGGCGGGCACATGGCCGGGGCCCTGCAGGAACTCAAAAATGCGCGCCAGCAGGGTTGCATGTTCGTGCGACGACACGGTGCGGAAATCAGGAATGCGGCAAACGTCCCACAAAAGCTTGACATCGCGCGGATTGCGGCTGCGGTCGCGGATATCGGGCATTTCCGCCAGTGTTTTCAACGCCAGAAGATCATCCGCCTCGCGCCCCCGCGTCAGCCACTCGCTGCTGGGCGATACCTCAAGCGACTTGATCAGCCGGTCGGGTGTGCCAAAGTCCATATCTCCTGACCGCCAATGCAGCCGTTGAATTGGCGCGAAGCGATGGTTTTCAATGGCATCCACCACCGCATCGGCCAAGGGCAAGGCCTCGCCGGTAACGCCAAAAGTACCGGGGGTCAGGTGCCGCCCTGCCCGCCCGGCGATCTGGCCCAGCTCATGCGGAAAAAGCTGCCGCATCCGGTGGCCGTCGAATTTTGTGGTTGCCGAAAACCCGACATGGCCAATGTCCAGATTCAGCCCCATGCCGATAGCGTCGGTCGCCACCAGAAAATCCACGTCGCCATTCTGGTATAGCGCCACCTGCGCATTGCGGGTGCGGGGCGAAAGCGCCCCCATCACCACCGCGCAACCGCCCCGCTGACGGCGGATCAACTCGGCGATGGCATAGAGATTTTCAACCGAAAAGCTGACAATGGCACTGCGCGCAGGCATCCGGCTTATCTTTTTCGACCCTGCGTAGGTCAAAGTCGAAAACCGCTCGCGGCGCATGAATTGCACGCGCGGCACCAGGGCGGCGATGGCGCCACGCATCGATTCGGCCCCCAGAAACAATGTCTCATGCAGTCCGCGTGCATTCAAAAGCCGGTCGGTAAAGACGTGACCGCGCTCCGGGTCGGCACAGAGCTGGATTTCGTCCACCGCCAGAAAATCGGCGCCAATGTCGGTGGGCATCGCCTCGACAGTGCAAACCCAATACTGGGCGCGCGCGCCAATGATCCGTTCCTCGCCGGTCACCAGCGCCACGACCGCAGGCCCGCGGGTGGCCACGATGCGGTCATAGACTTCGCGCGCCAACAATCGCAGCGGCAGTCCGATGACGCCGGTCCGGTGCGCCAGCATCCGCTCGATCGCATAATGGGTTTTGCCGGTATTGGTCGGGCCGAGGACCGCAGTGACCCTCGCCCGATCTGATGACAGCGCAGGCATCGGGCGCCTCTCCTAGATGTCGGTGCCTGAGGCTGTCTTCTCAAGTGCTTCAAGCGCCTGACTTATGCCGTCCTGATGCGGATGTATAGCCAGCGATTCCCGGAACGCCCGGATCGCGTCGGCGTCATGGTCGGTCTCTTGCAAGATCAGGCCAAGCCCGGCAATCGCCCCGAAATGGCGCGGCTCAAGCGCCAAAACATGTTCGATGTCGATGATGGAAGGGCCGTAAAGCCCCGCCAGATAAAACGCCGTCGCCCGTGCGTTCCACCCTTCGGCAAAATCCGGGGCCTGATCGGTCAGCGCCGTCAGATGGTCTATCGCGGCTTGCAAATCCCCGGCCTCTATCGCCGCGCGCCCGCGTTTGAGCAGCAGATCAAACGCCGGCGATCCCGATTTCGACCATTCCCGCTGGATATCTGCTTCGGCCCTTTGCCAGTGGTCATTTTCGGGGTCGGCCAGTTCGACAAACCAGCCGTCCATCTGCGCAGAAAGGCTTGCTTCTTGCGCAATGCCCATAGTGCCGACGAAAAACGCCACGAGAGCGCCACAAAATGCCGTGACGATACATTTGCGATATGTGGCCAATCTCTGCATAACGCTTCACAATGTATCTCAATCGCGCCGGAAAGCGAGAGCTGCGGCGATCACAATTGGAGGAAGAGGCATGAGCACGGTTGTTACGGCAGCGATTGCTGCGTTGAATGAAAAGCTGGCAGGCGGATTTTCCGGCCTCGCCAAAGTCGTCATATCGGGCGAAGGCGCGATCATGCTTGACACGGCGGGCGCGCGGGCCGGCGACGAAGCCGCCGATGTGACGCTGACGGCGGATGCCGAAACCTTTCAAGGCATCCTGTCGGGCGACGTCAATCCGACTGCGGCCTTCATGATGGGCAAGCTCAGCGTCGACGGCGACATGGGCCTGGCAATGCAGCTGGGCGCGGTCCTGTCGTGACCCTCGCCCCGGCCCCGTTCTTTACGGATGTGGCCGAAGCCCCAGATGGTGCAACTGCCCTGTGGTTGACCTGCGCAGATGGCGTACGTATTCGCGCCGCCTTCTGGCGCGGGGGCGCGAAAGGCACGGTTCTGCTTTTCCCCGGCCGCACCGAATACATCGAAAAATATGGCCCCGCCGCCGCAGAACTCGCGGCGCGCGGCTATGCGATGATGACGCTGGATTGGCGCGGCCAGGGTCTGGCCGACCGGCCGCTGACCGATCCTGCAACCGGCCATGTCGCAAGCTTTCGGGATTATCAAAAAGACATCGCGGCCCTTCTCGCCGGGGCAAGGCACGCAAAGCTACCGGAACCCTTTTTCCTTATGGCCCATTCCATGGGGGGCGCCATCGGGCTGCGCGCCCTCTATGGTGGCTTGCCGGTCCGTGCTGCGGTCTTTTCCGCCCCGATGTGGGGCATCCGTATCCACCCGGCGTTGCGTCCGGCGGCCTGGGTGCTCAGCACCGCCAGCCGGTCCATCGGCCAAAGCCATCAATATGCACCCGGCACCACGCCCATCACCTATGTGGCCGAGGCGCCATTTGCCGACAATGTTCTGACCAGCGATCCGCCGATGTATGCCTTCATGCAGCGCCAGGTCCGCCGCCATCCGGAACTGGCGCTGGGGGGGCCCTCGCTGCACTGGCTCAGCGAAGCCCTGCGCGAATGTCTGAAACTGCGCCAACGTCCTGCGCCAAAGCTTCCGTGCCTGACCGTTCTTGGCAGTCTTGAACGCGTCGTCGATGCGCGGCCCATCCATAACAGAATGGCGCGGTGGCCGGGCGGCAGGCTGATGATGATACCTGGGGCCGAACATGAGGTGATGATGGAAAAAACCGCCGTCCGCAGACGTTTTTACGACGAAGCCTGCAAGCTTTTCGACGCCCACCCCTAGACCCGCCCGATTTCATTTTGTCCCAAGTATCCCCGCCGGAGGCCACCGGGCGACGCCCACGCGGGTCAGATCTTGACGCGCAGGAAACTTTCCCGCAGTGCCGTTGACCACGCCTCGCTCATCGCCCTGAACCCCTCGTCCCCGGCCTCGATCCGCCGCGCGACGGTCACGCCCAGGCCGTCGCGGGCAACGACGGTCAGATCCAGCGGCATGCCGACCGTCAGGTTCGACCGCAGCGTCGAATCCATCGACAAAAGCACCGCCTTTTGCCCATCCGCAAGCGAGGTTTCCGGTCGTACCACCCGATCAAGGATCGGCTTGCCGTATTTGTGCTCGCCGATCTGTAAAAAAGGCGTATCCTCGGTTGCCTCGATGAAATTGCCTTCGGGATAGATCAGGAACAGCCGCATGGCGCCGCCCTTTCTTTGTCCGGCCACGATCATCGAGGCCGAGGCGCCCTGCCGCATCGACGACAGCTTGTCATCCACCGCGGACCGCACCCGCGACAGGGTGTTGCCGACGATCTCCGCCACTTTCAGCATTGTCGGCGCCATCAGGATTGAGGTTTCCGGCGTCGCCTCGGTGTCTTCGATCGCCTCGCGCAGCTCAGCGATGGTCGTCTGCGACACCGACAGACTGCCCGCCGTCATCACCACGATCACCCGTTCGCCCGGTTCTTCGAAGGTGAATGTCTTGCGATAGGTAGCGATATTATCCAGTCCGGCATTGGTGCGGGTATCCGACAGCAACACCATGCCGTCGTTCAGCAGCAGCCCAACGCAATAAGTCATTGATACATCCCGGTTCCAGATAACCCGAGCGATACTATTGCTGCGCTGACTGGATCGCAACCGCAACATTCATGCGCTCAGCGCTCCTGCCCTGCGCCACACCGCGAATCGGGGCGGCATCTTGCGCATCGGTGCCCGATCCCAGCCGAATATAGCGGTCATCCGGGCAGCACCGGTTGGCGGGGTCGAACCCGATCCAGCCCAAGCCGTCAACCCAAACCTCGGTCCAGGCATGGGCCGCCTCATGGGCATTGCCGTCGCCATCGGCGAAAAGGTAGCCCGAGACATAGCGGCCGGGCATCCCCAGCGCGCGGGCCAAGGCGATCAACGCATGGGCATGGTCCTGACAGACGCCCTCTCCCAAGGCCAGGGCCTCGGCGGCGGTGGTATGGGCGACCGTAACGCCGGGGCGATAGGCGATGGCCTCTGATATCGCCGCTGACAGGCGATGTACGCAGTCAAGCCCGCCACTTGCCCCGGACGCCGCATCGCGCGCCAGTGCCTCCAGCGCCGCATCGGCGCGTGTCGGCGCGGTGTCGCGCAAATAGGCCACAGGCGGCACTGTTTCGCGGTGCCCCCGCAAGATCCCCGCCAGATCTGTCGTCTCGATCCGGCCCTCGACCCGCACCACGACTTCGCTTAACGGGCCGCGCAGTGACCAGCCTTCAACCCAGTCGCCGGCCCCGTCGCGGAACGCCCCGCCCTGGATGCCCCCGGCAACCGCGACCGTCCAGTCTATGACCGTTTGTCCGTCGAACCGCGACGGGGTCAGGCGCAGGCTTTGCACCGCGCCACGAACCGGCAGGTCATAGCTGTAGGTCGTGACGTGGCTGACCGTCAGGATCATCGCGCCTCTCCGCTCAGATAGGCGTCATGAACCAGGGACGCGAGACCGGCCGTCTCGCGGATGCAGCGTGTCAAAAACTCGTGCAGACCTTCATCGAAAACCTGTTCCGCCGATAACGTCGCAAAGTCACCAACGATCTCGGCGGCCCGCGCCTGCGCCGGGGTTGCAGAGCCATATTCCTGCGCCAGCCATTGCAGATGCTCATGCGCGCCTTCGACCGACGTATAAAGCGACCGGGGGCAGCGGCGGTTCAAAATCAGAAAATCCGCAACCTTGGCAGCGGTAATCTCGCCGCCGTAGGCCCAACGAAACGCCCGGTGCGCCGACATCGCCCGCAAAAGCGTGATCCATTGATGACTGTCGAGCCCGGATCCGACATAATCGGCGCGCGGCAGCAGCACATAGTATTTCACATCCATCAGCCGCGCCGTGCTGTCAGCCCGTTCCAGCCGGTAGCCAAGCCCCAGAAAGTGATAGCCGTCATCGCGCAGTTTGGTGCCATCAATCGCGCCCCGCACCATCGCCGCATGGCGCATGGTCCATTCGGTCAGGCGGCTCAGCTCCAACTCGCCGCGCGGGCGGCGTTCCAGGGCTTTCAACTCCTGAAAAGCTGAGTTGAGCGCGTCCCAAACCTGACTGGTCAGCGCCGTGCGCACGATCCGCCCATTTTCCCGCGCCCGTTCAAGACAAGAGGCGACCGAGGAGGGATTGTCGCGGTCAAAGAACAGATAGCTTTCGATGTTTTGCTGTACCGGGTCGCTATATTTCGCCGCGAACCCCACAGCAGTGCCCGAGGCCTGCAAAAGCGAATCCCATTCGCTTTTGTAACCCTGCCCGGCGGAAGACGGCAAAAGCGCGATCCGCGCGCCGACCTCGAGCAACCGCGCTGTGGTTTCGGCCCGCTCCATATTACGGCCAATCCAGAAAAGGTTTTCGGCGGTGCGGCTCAGCATGTCATCACTCCGCCAATACCCAGGTATCCTTGACGCCGCCGCCCTGACTGGAATTTACCACCAGCGAGCCGTCGGTCAGGGCAACGCGTGTCAACCCGCCCGGCACCAGTTCGATCCGCTCGCCCACCAGACAATAGGGCCGCAAATCCACATGACGCGGCGCAATGCCTGCATCGACAAACGTCGGCGTCGTCGACAAGGCCAGTGTCGGTTGGGCTATAAACCCCGCCGGATCAGCCTGCAGCCGCAGGGCGAAATCGGCAATTTCTGCCTTGGTTGATTTTGGGCCAACCAACATGCCGTAGCCCCCGGATCCGTGAACCTCTTTGACCACCAGATCCCCAAGATTTTCCATGACATATTTCAGCTCGTCCGCCTTGCCGCATTGCCAGGTCGGCACGTTTTGCAAGATCGGTTCCTCGCCCAGATAAAAGCGGATCATCTCGGGCACAAAGGTATAGACCGCCTTGTCATCGGCAACTCCGGCACCCGGCGCCGAAGCGATAGAGACGCCACCAGAGCGGTACACATCCATCAACCCCGGTATCCCCAGCATAGAATCAGGGCGAAAGCACAAGGGATCAAGGAAGGCGTCATCAATGCGCCGATAGATCACGTCGACCTTTTTCGGCCCCTCGGTGGTGCGCATCCAGACGAACCCGGCCTCGACAAACAGATCTGCGCCTTCGACCAGCTCCACACCCATCAGGTCGGCCAGAAACGAATGCTCATAATAGGCTGAGTTGAAATGCCCCGGCGTCAGGATGACGATGGTCGGTTCATGGTCACATTTTTTCGGCGCGACAGACGCCAGCGTGCGGCGCAGAAGCTCCGAATAGTTGTCGATCGGCTCAATGCGGTTTTCACGGAACAGCGCCGGGAACATCCGCATCATGATCTCGCGGTTTTCCAGCATATAGCTGACACCGGACGGCGTGCGGCAGTTGTCCTCAAGCACAAAGAAATCTTCAGCCCCGGTGCGCACGATATCAATGCCAACAATATGGCTGTAGACGCCGCGCGGCGGCGTGAAGCCTGCAACCGCCCTCTCGTACGCCTCGTTGCCATAGACCAGTTGCGCAGGCACCCGTCCGGCCCGCACAATTTCGCCGCGCCCATAAATATCAACCAAAAAGGCATTGAGCGCCCTGGCGCGCTGTTTGATGCCACGATCCAGCTTGCGCCATTCGGTTTGCGTAAACACCCGGGGGAACATGTCAAACGGGATCAGCCGGTCCGGATCACCGCCTTCGCCGTAGACCGCGAACGTGATGCCGATGCGGCGAAACAGCGCCTCAGCTTCGGCCTGTTTCATCTGACGAAACTCGGCGGGCATGGCGCGGGTCCAGTCCTGAAGCCGCGCATAAGGGGCCCGCACCTGGCCGTCCAAGAACATTTCGTTGAAATAGGCTGTTGTCATACCGCCCCGCACTTGTTCATGGGGCGAGTATTAACGGCAGGTTCGAAAAGGGGAAGCGGGTATCGCGCCCGCGTCCCCGATAAATACAACTGCTTTCCGGTGCCCCTAGGCCACTGCGCGGCGATAAAGATGCCAAGTTGCATGGCCAAGGATCGGCAAAGTCACCGCCAACCCCAAAAGCATCGGAAGTGCTCCAAGGACCAGCCCCGCTGTCACCACCGCCCCCCAAGACAGAACCGTTACCGGGTTTTGACGGGTCAGTTGCACCGAAGTCACCACCGCTCTGGGCAGACCCAGATCGCGGTCGATCAACAGCGGAAAGGAAACCACGCTGACCGCGAGGGCCACAAGGGCAAAACCAAACCCCAGCGGAATGCCGATCACGATCATTGCCCAGCCGCCCGAAGTGGTTAGAACTTCGCGCAAAAACGGCATGGCGCCCGCATAGGTCTGCGTGCCCATTGTCGCTGAATGCAAGATCCACGCCGCCAGCAACCACAGCACAAACAGGCCCGCAAGTCCGCACCCAAGCAGCACAATTGCCCCAAACCCCGGCGCATGGACGACGGAAAATGCATCCGTCCAACTGGGGGTTTCCCCCGCTTCGCGACGGCGGCTGAGTTCATAAAGCCCAATGGCCGCCACCGGGCCAAGCAGCGCAAATCCCGATACCAGCGGAAAAACCAGCGGCAAAACCCCCTGATGCGAGGCGAACCAGATCAGGCAGGCGCCAATGACCGGGTACAGCAGGCAAGCCGCCATCACATCGGTGCGAAAGGCTGCGAAATCAGCAAGCCCCAGCCGCAATGCCACCCGAATATCTTCCCATCCGATGGCTCTCAGCGTTGGCAGGCCCGTTGTATCGTCGCCCCCGGCATGTCGCGCCGCATGGCTCAGCCCACGGCCCGCGGCGCCAACTTTGCGCACGCCCCAAGAAAAAGGATTCCCAATGGTGGATGGCATTGTTCACGCTCCCGCATTGCCCAGGTTGGCGGCGGTGTCGCGATATGGGCCCAGCGATGTTCGGGCAAACCTGACGACCCCCGATGCGGCCATCTTACCACAACTGGCAGCTTTCCGGTTTCACAATTTCGCAACTGCCGGATGGGGTCCCCAAACCAGCCAGCCTGCTTGTCTTTCCCTGCCCGACGCGCCTATGTCTTGGCAACACCCGAAAAGGAACCGACCCATGCGCCTGACCCTGCCCCGCCCTGTCTTCGATGCCAACGCCACTGCCGGCGGCGGGTTGGGCAAGCTGCCCGAATGGGATCTGCGCGACCTTTACACCGGCGAAGACGCCCCCGAGCTGGCGCGCGACATGGGTTGGCTGGAAAAAGCCTGTGCCGATTTCGCCGCCGATTTCGAAGGCAAGCTTGCGTCACTTGATGCGGGCGCGATGCTGGCCTGCATCCGGCGCTACGAGCGGATCGAAGCGGTGGCGGGGCGCGTCATGTCTTTCGCGGGCCTGCGCTATTACCAAAATACCACGGACGCCGCGCGCGCCAAGTTCATGTCTGACGCCCAGGATAAAATCACCACCTTCACCACCCCTCTGGTGTTCTTCAGCCTCGAATTCAACCGCATTGACGAGGCGACCTATCAGGCAGTTTTCACCACCACTGCGGATATCGCCCGCTTCAAGCCGGTCTTTGACCGCATGCGCGCCATGCGCCCGCATCAGCTTTCCGACGAGCTGGAAAAGTTTCTGCACGACCAGTCGGTGGTCGGTTCTTCAGCCTGGAACAAGCTGTTCGATGAGACGATGGCGGGGTTGGAATTCACTGTCGCGGGCGAAGCGGAGCCGATGAGCCTTGAAGCGACACTCAACCTTTTGTCCGACCATGACCGCGCCAGACGCGAAGCCGGGTCACGGGCGCTGGCAGGTGTTTTTGGTAAAAATATCAAACTCTTCGCACGCGTTCATAATACTTTGGCAAAAGAGAAGGAAATCGAAGACCGCTGGCGCAAGATGCCCACCGCGCAGACCGGGCGCCACCTGTCGAACCATGTCGAACCCGAAGTGGTCGAAGCCCTGCGCAATGCCGTTGTCGCCGCCTACCCCAAGCTGTCGCACCGTTACTACGCCCTGAAAGCCAAGTGGATGGGGCTGGAAAAACTGCAAACCTGGGACCGCAACGCCCCCCTGCCCATTGAGGAACAGCGCCTTGTTGGCTGGTCCGAGGCGCGTGACACCGTGACCACCGCCTATGCCGCCTTTTCACCGGAACTGGCCAAATTGACCGAACCCTTCTTTGATCGCGGCTGGATCGACGCCGGTGTCAAGCCCGGCAAGGCCCCCGGTGCCTTTGCCCATCCGACCGTCACCGATGTGCATCCCTATGTGATGCTCAACTACCTTGGCAAACCCCGCGATGTGATGACGCTGGCGCATGAACTGGGCCACGGCGTCCATCAGGTTCTGGCCGCCCCACAAGGCGAGATGCTGGCCAGCACCCCACTGACGCTGGCTGAAACCGCCAGTGTATTTGGCGAAATGCTGACCTTCCGCAAACTCTTGTCCCAGGCCAAGGACCAAACCGAACGCAAGACCCTGCTGGCAGGCAAGGTAGAGGACATGATCAACACCGTCGTCCGCCAGATCGCATTTTACGATTTTGAATGCAAACTCCACGCCGCCCGCCGGATTGGCGAGCTGACGCCCGAAGACATCAACGCGCTATGGATGTCGGTGCAGGGCGAAAGCCTGGGGCCGGTCTTCGAATTCATGCCCGGATATGAGACATTCTGGGCCTATATCCCGCATTTCATCCACTCGCCCTTCTACGTCTATGCCTATGCCTTCGGCGACGGCCTCGTGAACGCCCTTTACGCGGCCTATGAAGATGGCCTGCCGGGGTTTGAGGAGAAGTACCTGGACATGCTCAAAGCCGGCGGATCGAAGCATCACAAAGAGCTGTTGGCCCCCTTTGGCCTTGATGCGAGCGACCCGAAATTCTGGGACAAAGGCCTGTCAATGATCGCCGGCATGATCGACGAATTGGAAGCAATGGCGGCTTAGGCGGCACGCGGGGCAACTGGCATCTTTGCTGCCCTCCAGAGGGTGTTGTAAATTTGCCTGTACGCTGCGCAAAACACGTTTCCGGGTGCCAGTAACGACAAAAATCGGCTGCTTTTCACCTTAAATCTTGGATAACTGCGGTTAATGTGACGCTCACGGTTGGGCTGCCCAGCTGTGGCAAGTGGTGTTCTTGAATGGTTCATGGTGTGAGGAATTACGCGTGCAATGCACACAATCGCCCGTAGGTCTGAGTTTCTTGGATCAATATGTTGTCAAGGACACGCGGGTGCGCCACACTCCCTTGTGGTGGAATAGGCGAACGTCTGGCTGGCGATAGGGCCATCAAGAGTGTGCAGGCGCAGATCGCACAACTCGAAGGGGAAAGTACCGCAAATTGAGCGCAATCCGGTCTAGGTTACGCTTTTTTTATCGATATTGGGAACAAACTGCTGCCCAAGTCTTCCTGCAACATACGGCACGTATTTTTGTAAGTGGTAACTCTGAATGGCAACTATCCTTGGCAAAGGCGCAAATGACACGCTGACCGGCACCGGTTCGGCGCGTGTGCTTGTTGCATTTTGTGGCAACGGCGACATGGCTTTTGGGCAATTTGGGACCGCATTTTGCAGGTCCATCAAATCAACAGGGACCGATGCTATTCGCCCCCGCCGGCAAACTGTTGCTTTGGACTGGTCAATATGTCCGATCAGTTTTGTAACGAGTAGGTTTTAACGATGGCGACAACATTCCCCTGGATCTACTTGGGTGTTTTCGGCACCCAACTCGACCCCACAGAGGGCAATGCCGTATCGGAAAATGCCACGGCGCTGAACGGGGTAACGATCGGGTCCGTCGCAAACCCTTTGCTGTCGCACGTGGTTTCGGCGACGACGATTGATAACGGCGGGGCGGCCGGGGCGCTTGACACCGACAACAACGCCTCGAACGATCAGTTTACAACCGATATCGGTGCAGGCCCGACAACGCTTACCTTCGATTGTAACCTCGTTTACAATGCGACCATCACCTATACGAACGGAACAACGGCCACCGTCACCGCCGTTGTCGTCCAAGATACGCTCGGAAACCTGTTTTTGGCGCCCGAACTCACCAACAACGCCGATACGGCCGCATATCAAGCCCTGCCGATCCGGGCGATCACCTTCAACTCTGTCAACAACAATAACACCAACCTTGGCTCCGACCGTTTTGCGACTGCGTTCATAGACGGTTATGTTGACGGTACGGCCGGCAATGACCTGATCAACGGATCTTACATCGAACCCGCCGTCAATGGCACCGACAAGGTCGACAATAATGACGCAATATTGCCGGGAATGTCCGGCGACGATGATTATATCCGCGCGGGGGCCGGAAACGACACGGTGCTGGCCGGAAACGGCAACGATATCGTCGATGCCGGAACCGGCGCTGACAGCGTTGATGGCGGCAGCGGCAATGACTCGATCCTGGGTGGCACCGGGGTTTTCGCCGACACGCTGATCGGCGGCCTGGGCAACGACACCATCCGCGGCGACGACGGCGACGATTCGATCGTTGGCGGTGACGGCGCCGACAGCCTTGATGGCGGCGGCGGCGATGACCGGTTCGTGCTGAGCGGCACTTTCGGCAATGACACCATCCTTGGCGGCGAGACCACCGAGACTGCGGGCGATACCATCGACGCCTCGGGCCTCAGCGCCAACACCACCGTGACCTTCACCGCC
>JANMDM010000061.1:0-7297 GCA_031376305.1 Pseudomonadota bacterium
CTGTCGGTGGTGCGCTACATCGCCGACGAGGTGATGGTGATGTATAAGGGCGAGGTGGTGGAATACGGGTCGCGCGAGGCGGTCTTTGCCGACCCAAAGCATGACTACACCCGCACCCTGTTTGCCGCGACGCCGAAGACCGATGTCGAGAGCATCCGGGCGCGGCTGGCGCGGAAGATGGTCACATAGGAAAGCGGGTCGTGAACCGCAAAGCCTCGCCGGACATCACCCCACCGCGATCCTCGGCCGCCCCTGCGCTGTGACCTTGATCCTGGCCTCGATGAACATCGGTTGGCCCTCCACCTCGATCTCGGTCAGATCGCGACTGACGGTCAGGCGGATCTCCTGAACCCCGGCGGCCTCGGCGCTGGTGCGGGCTTCTTTGGTCAGCGCCGCTTCCATGGCGGCCAGCGCCGCATCGCGGTTGGCAAAACGCTGGGGGCCTTCAGGCATATGCGCGGCAAAGGTGCCGGGGCCGGGGGATGTGACCGTGCCGGTGGCGGACATTGACACCTGCCCGACGACCGCGCCAATGGCATTGGCCACGCCGGCATGTTCGGGCAGGATCATTCTTGTGCCCAGCCGCAGGCCCACCGGGCCATAGTAGCTGGGGGCAGATGCGCCAAGGCCGATGACCGGCACCCCAAGGGTCAGGGACAGGTTCACCGCGCCTTTGTGCCGGTCCATCCCCGCCACAGCCAGGGTGTGGCGGGCAAGCTTTTCGGGCGACTCATTACCCCAATCGCGGTTATCTTCCGAGAAAGCGGCTTCCAAAAGGCAATCGACGGTCTGCGCTTCCAGCCGGGCGATGATGCGCTGGGCCAAAGGTTCGGGCGCTGCCGCGATGCGATCACCGCGACCGTTGCGGCGACGGGCGAAGATCATCAACGCCTTGTGCGCCGCTTCCGCATCCCAGCTGTCCAACCGCCCCAAAACATGGCTGGCATCCGAAGGGGTGACACCGGAAATCATCACCGCCCCGCGCGCGACAAGCTTCATCAGTGCCGGATATTCCAGCCTTGTGCGCACCACATCTGACACGCGCATCGGCCCCGCCATCAGCCGCTCTGCCACTATCTGTTCACGGGCCGACAGCCCCGCAGGCGGGCCGTCATGCCACAGCGGCAGGGCAAAGCGCCCGTCATGTTCGCCCGGCGCATCAAGGGCCAGCCAGCCGTCCAGCGCCTTGTGCACCAGTTCCGGGAAATCGCGCGCCGCCAATGACACCGGCATCAGGCGGCGGGGACCAAGGGTCAGACTGGTGTCCAACCCTTCCAGCAAATGCACCTCGCTGTCGCCGCCAAGACCGGTGGTGCGCATCGCTACCGCTTCGACCATGGTGCGAAAGGCACCCACCCGCGCGCCCATCGGGTCGATGGCGGGTTTGCCGTCACGCAAAAGGCAGACATCCGTGGTGGTGCCGCCAATATCTGACACCAGCGCGTCCCGCTCGCCGGTCAGCCAGCTTGCCCCGGCGATCGAGGCGGCCGGGCCAGAGAGGATGGTTTCAATCGGCCTTTCACGCGACAAGGCCGCCGAAACCAGCGCCCCGTCGCCGCGGACGACCATCAGCGGGGCATGGATGCCCAATGCCAGCATATGCGCCTCGCAAGCCGAAATCAGCCGGTCGATCATGCCGATCAGCCGCGCGTTCAGCACCGCCGTCAGGGCCCGGCGCGGGCCGTTCAGGCCCGCCGACAATTCATGCGAACAGGTGACCGGACGGCCCGTGACCCGGCGGATAACCTTTCGCGCCGCAAGCTCATGTGCGGGGTTGCGGGTGGCGAAGGCCGCGGCAATGGCAAAGCCGGTAACCTCGGGGCCCAGCCGCGCCGCTTCCGCTTCGATCCGCGCAAGGTCCAGCGCGGCGCTTTCCATACCGGCGTGGTTGTGCCCGCCTGCCAGCATCACCACCGGATCGCCCTTCATGGCGTCGTTCAAGCCGGCACGACCCAGCTCGGCCTCGGCAAAGCCGATGAAGATCAGCGCCACGCGCCCACCCTGACCTTCGACCAGCGCGTTGGTGGCCAGTGTCGTGGACAACGACACCATCGCCACATCCGTGGCGGCAATGCCTGCCTTTGCGATGGCCGCGTCAATGGCGCGGCCCACACCCAGCGACAGGTCAGGCCGCGTGGTCAGCGACTTGGCCGAGGCGACAACGCGGTCTTCGCGCTCATTCAGAATCACTGCGTCCGTATAGGTGCCGCCGGTATCGACGCCCAGTAGATAGGTCATTGGTCTGTTCCCTTTGGTCCGCGTCGTCCGGCCTCAAACGCCCCGAAGGATGCGTTCGGCGCCCATCCAGCCCACGAGGATGCTTGGCGCATTGGTATTGCCGCCGATCAGCGTTGGAAAGACCGAAGCGTCACAAACCCGCAATCCTTCGACGCCATGCACCTTGAGATTCGCATCAACGACCGACGTGGCGGGGTCTGGCCCCATCCGCGCCGTGCAGGACGGGTGGTAGACGGTGCCCGAGCGGGCACGGAAATCGCCGATCAGGTCTTCGTCGGACTGAACCGAGGGGCCGGGGCGCAGTTCTTCGGCGATGAGCGAACGGAGCGGGTCGAAGCTGGCAATGCGGCGCAGGAATTTTACCGCCAGAAGCATCTCGGCCACGTCGTGATCGGTGGAAAAGGCATTGGCGACGATCTTTGGGTGGGCGAAGGGATCGGACGAATTCAAAGTGATCTCGCCCCGGCTGGTCGGGCGGCAGTTCGACAGGCCAATGGACAGGCCGGAAAACGGGTCCGGGGTCAGCAGCGGCCGTTCGCCGTTGCGCGGGATCAGGGTGGAAAACGCCTGAAAGTAAAGCTGCATGTTGGGGCGCTGCAAATCGGGCGTGGTGCGGAAAAACCCGCCGCCATGGTTGATCGACTTCGAGAGCGGGCCAGTTCCGCGTAGGAAGTATTGCAGGCCGACGCGGATCTTGCCCCACCACGGGCGCAGGACGTCGTTATAGGTCGGCACCGTCATAGCCCAGGTATAGTTGACGCCCTGATGGTCGTTCAGGTTCTGGCCAACATTGCCGTTATCCTGCACCACCGAAATTCCGTGGCGTTGCAGATGACCGGCGCGGCCGATCCCCGACAGCATCAAAAGCTGCGGGCTGTTAATGGCGCCGCCCGAAAGGATCACCTCGCGCCCGGCCCGCGCCTGTTTCACGGCACCTTTGTGGCGGTATTCCACGCCCACGGCGCGACGGCCTTCGAATATGACCCGGGTGGCATGGGCATCAGTCAGCACCGTCACATTGGCGCGCTTCATTGCAGGTCGCAAAAAGGCGCGGGCCGTCGAATTGCGGCGGGCGTTCTTGATGGTCATCTGATAGGGGCCAACGCCTTCCTGGTCTGCGCCATTGAAATCCGGGTTATGGGTCAGTCCCGCCGCCATCGCTGATTTCACATAGCTGTCGCACAAAGGATGCAAGTCGCTGCGGTTGGCCGAAATGAATAGCGGGCCGCCCGTACCGCGAAAGGCATCGCCGCCCGCCTCGTTATCCTCAATCGCGCGGTATGCCTCGGCTGCCGCATCGGACCCCCAGCCTGAGTTCCCGGCGGCCTCCCAATCGTCGTAGTCGCTGGTGTGACCCCGTATCCAGACCATCGCATTGAGAGAGCTTGAGCCGCCCAACATCTTGCCACGCGGCCAGTGGTCGCGGTTCCCGGCCAGACCCGCATCTGGTTCGGCCTGATACATCCAATTGACGGCGGGGTTGTAAAACAGCTTTCCGTAGCCAAGCGGCAGTTGGACGTAGAACCGCCGATCCGTGCCGCCCGCTTCCAGCACCAGAACCCGGTGCCGCCCACTGGCCGACAAACGTTCGGCCAGCACGCAACCGGCCGATCCGGCACCGACGATGATGTAGTCAAAAACCGTGCTGTCCAAGGAAGCCCCCTAAACGCTTTGCCCTGCCATGGATTCACCACTGGCAGGGCGCATTGACGCCTTCGTTTGCGACGAAATTACGTCGCTTTCGCCCGACCTACTCCAGCCGTGCCGGAAAGCCGGAGGCGCGCAGGTCGGTCTGCAAGAGATCTTCCAGAAGCTTGGCGATCTGCGGCGACTGTGCATCACCGCCGTAGGCCGCTTTGCCACGGATATAGGTCTGCATCGTCACCCCAGCTAGGTCCAGTGGCACCCCAAATTCCTTGCCGAAGCCCAGCGCGAAGCCCAGATCCTTCAGCACCAGGTCGATGGGAAAGGCCACGTCATAGCTGCCGTTCAAAATCAACTTGCCTTCGGTTTCGTGGACAAAGGAATTGCCCGAAGATGCGGCAATCGCCTCCCATGCTGTCCTGAGATCAAGCCCGCCGCGTTTGGCCAGCATCAACGCTTCGGCATCGGCCACCAGATGAATGAAGGCCAGCATATTGGTGATGACCTTGATGATCGCCGCCGACCCCAATGGGCCCATGTGGAAGATCTTGTCGCCCATCGCTTGCAGGGCCGGCTTATGCAGCTCGAACAGATCCGCGTCGCCACCGGCCAGCATGGTGATCTTGCCCTGAGCGGCCAAATGCACGCCGCCGGTGACCGGCAACTCCATCGCCCGCACACCGAATTCAGCGGCAATTGCTGCCAATCGGTAAATGTCATCGCGGCTGACAGTCGACATCTCAATCCAGGTAGCGCCCGCTTTCATCGACGGCAGAATCTGGCGCAGCACCTTTTCCGACACCGTGGGCGACGGCAGGCAGGTAATGACATGATCCGCCGCTGCCGCCACTTCGGCCGGCGTATCGGCCCATTTGGCGCCAAGGGCGATCAGCCGTTCGGCCAGCGTCTTGTCCAGATCGTTGACCGTGACCGTGAAGCCGTCGCGCAGCAGACACGCCGCCAAGTTCGCGCCCAGATTTCCCAGGCCGATATAACCGTAATGCACGCAGTCCCCCTTTGGCGCTCAGGCCGCTCCGTAGCCGATCAGCGCCTTGACCTCGCAGAAGTCATGGATCGCCCAATCCGCATATTCCCGCCCGTTGCCGGACTGTTTGTAACCGCCGAAGGGCGCGTAAACATCCCAGTCCGGGTAGTTGATCTGGACTTGCCCCGCCCGCATCCGGCGGGCAACGCGGCCCGCATGGGCAAGTTCGCCCTGCACATAGGCCGCCAGACCGTAGACCGTGTCATTGGCCATGCGGATCGCGTCTTCCTCGTCGTCATAAGGCAGGATCGACAGGACCGGGCCAAAGATTTCCTCGCGCGAAATCGTCATGCCGTGGCTGACATTGCCAAACACCGTCGGACGGACGAAATGGCCGCGATTAAGTCCTTTCGGGCGCCCAAGCCCGCCAGTGACCAGAGTTGCACCTTCGTCGATGCCTTTCTGGATCAGCCCCTGAATTTTGTCGAATTGCAGACGGCTGATGACCGGGCCAAGCGTGGTTTCGGGATCGCGCGGGTCACCTGTGACCATGCTTTCCGCTTTGGTTCTGGCCACCTCTAATGCCGCCGCATGCCACTTGCGCGGCACGAACATCCGTGTCGGTGCATCGCAGCTTTGCCCCGAATTGCCAAAACAGCCGTCGACACCGCCTGCCACTGCGGCCTCCATATCCGCCGAAGACAGGATGATGTTTGCCGATTTGCCACCCAATTCCTGTGCCACGCGCTTGACGGTCGGCGCCGCATTGGTGGCGACCTGAATGCCGGCGCGGGTCGAGCCGGTAAAGGACACCATATCGACTTCAGGGTGCGACGACAGCCGCGCGCCAACCACCGGGCCGGTGCCGTTCACCAGATTGAAAACGCCCTTGGGCACCCCCGCCTCGTGCATCACCTCGGCGAAAAGCACACCCGACAAGGGCGCAATCTCGGAAGGTTTCAGCACCATCGTGGTGCCCGCGACAATGGCCGGGGCCACCTTGCAGGCGATCTGATTCATCGGCCAGTTCCACGGCGTGATCATCCCCGCCACGCCGATCCCTTCATGCACAATCCGGGTGCCGCCGCGCTGATGTTCCCATTCAAACCGCTCGCCCGAAGTGATCGTGGCCCCGATATGCACATCCCCCGCCCAGAACCGTGCGCCGCGCGCGAAAGCCAAAGGCGCGCCCATTTCGGTGGTAAATGCTTCGGTGAACTCGTCCTCGCGGGATTTGTAAACTTCGTGGATGCGTTTCAGGAGGGCAATGCGCTCGGCGGCCGGCGTGTTGGTGAAACCGTCAAAGGCGGCGCGCGCGGCAAGGATGGCTTTGTCCGCGTCCCCTTCAGAGCCCAAAGCCACCATCGCCACCGATTCCTCGGTCGCCGGGTTTTCGACGGCCATCGACGTAGCGTCCGCCGAAGGCTTCACCCATTCGCCATTTATGTAGAACTGCGTCAGATGCCTGGAGATGGTCATGGCTCAATCCTTGAAATGGATGTTGAAGGCTGCCCGGATCGCCCGGTCGATTTCGGGGGCGATCTGACTGCCCGCTTTCGCCAGAATATCGTTTTTCCGGGCGATTGCCCGTTCCAAAAGCTGCGGACGGCCGGCTTCAACCCATTCCTTCGGACTCATCCGATTGCCCAGCGTCGGATAGACATATTCGGTCTGCATCAACGCCAGAGTCTGGTCTGATCCCAGATAGTGCCCCGGACCGCCCAGACAGACCGCTTTCATCGCCTCGATTGAGGTCGAATCCTCGGTCACATCAATACCGCGCACGGCGCGCAGCACCTGTCCCAGAATGTCATCGCCCAGCACCAGCGATTCCAGACAAAAGCCCAGAAGCGAGGCGTGCATGCCGACCGATTCGTAAACCATGTTCAGCCCCGAAAGACCGGCCAGAACATTGGTGATCATCTGCTCCCATCCCGCCTGCATATCGGGAAGCTTGCTGTCCGAAATCCCCGCTGCCGCCCCGCCCGGCAGATCGTAGAAGCGGTGCATCTGCGCGCAACCTGCGGTCAGCAGCGCCTGTTCGGCCGATCCGCCCGACATGGCTCCGGTGCGCAGATCCGACACGAATGGCCAGGTGCCGAATATCGCCGGATGCCCCGGTGCCATGGCGTTCACATAGACAACACCGGCCAGACATTCTGCCATCGCCTGAGTAATCGCCAGCGCGATGGGCGCCGGGGCCGTCGCCCCGGCCTGCCCGGCGCTGAGCAGCAACATCGGCATACCCGCGCGGATGCAGGCCTCCATCGTCGTACAGCTTTCCTCGGCGAACTTCATCGGCGGCACGACGAAACAGTTGGAGTTCGACACGAAAGGCCGTGCCCGCCACTTGTCCTCGCCGCCCGCCACCATGTGCAGAAGGTCGAAACAGCCCTTCACATGGCTGGGTTCGGAAAAGGATGTGCCCAC
>JANMDM010000104.1:0-16023 GCA_031376305.1 Pseudomonadota bacterium
AACCGGCAAACCGGGCCAATACAATATGGTTTATGCCTACCGGCAACGCGACGTGGGGCTGGACGCGGGGGCGCTGGCGATGCGGCTCCTGATGCATCTGCTGCCTGACAACGTGAAAGCGCTGGTCGATTACAAATTTGAGCCGACATTCGATTTTGCCGAAGAACTGCGCAGCTTTGTGGTTTCCGCACAGCGCCGCGAGTTTGGGCCTTCAACAGGATCTCTGGTGAAAGCCGCCGAAGAGCGGGATATTCCTTGGCTGCGGCTCAATGACTATTCGCTGGTGCAGTTTGGCCACGGCAAATATCAAAAGCGGATCATGGCGACGATCACCTCTGAGACCCGCTGCATCGGGGTTGAGATTGCCGGCGATAAGTCCGAAACCTCCAGCCTACTCAACGACCTTGGCCTGCCGGTGCCGCAGCAGCGGGTGACCTACAGCGTCAAAGAGGCGATCGCCGCTGCTGAACGCATCGGCTATCCGGTGGTGGTCAAGCCGCTTGATGGCAACCACGGGCGCGGGGTGTCGATCAATCTGACGACACCCGCGCAGGTCGAAGCGGCCCATGCCGAAGCCTATGCGCAGGGCAAATCATCAGGGGTGATCGTCGAAAGTTTCATCACGGGCTATGATCACCGCATGCTGGTGGTGAATGGTGCGCTGGTGGCGGTTGCAAAGCGGGTGCCGGGTCATGTGGTGGGGGACGGCAAGCAGACCATCAGCCAGTTGATTACCGAAGTGAACAGTGATCCTCGCCGGGGTATCGGCCATCAAAAGGTGCTGACCAACCTTGAACTTGACGCGCAGGCGCTGCGCCTGATGGCCGAAGGCGGCGTGACCGAGCAAACCGTGCTGCCCGCCGGGCAGATCCTCTACCTGCGCTCGACTGCCAATCTTTCGACCGGCGGCACGGCCATTGACATGACCGATGTCGTGCATCCCGATAACAAGGATATGGCAGAACGGGCAATCATGGCGGTGGGGCTGGATGTCGGTGGCGTCGATTTTCTGATCGACGATATCACCAAATCCTACAAAGACATCGGCGGCGCGATTGTTGAGTGCAACGCGGCACCGGGTTTCCGTATGCATGTGGCGCCCTCGGAAGGCACGCCGCGGGATGTGGCGGGCAAGGTGATGGAGATGCTGTTCCCCGTCGGCTCGAAATCCCGCATTCCGATTGCGGCGATCACCGGCACCAACGGCAAGACCACCACCAGCCGGATGCTGGCACATATCATGAAGTCTTGTGGCCATATTGTCGGGCTCACCTCGACCGACGGGGTCTATGTCGACGGTAAGGTGACGGTAAAGGGCGACATGACCGGGCCCACGTCGGCGCAGATGGTGCTGCGCGATCCGTCAGTGGATTTCGCGGTGATGGAGACGGCGCGCGGCGGGTTGGTGCGGGCCGGGCTTGGCTATCCGCGTTCTGACGTGGCGGCCTGTCTGAACGTCACCGAGGATCATATGGGTCTTGGCGGCATCAACACCATCGAGGAACTGGCCAAGGTCAAGCGGGTGGTGGTGGAAAGTGCGACCGACACTGTGGTGCTGAATGCCGATGACATTCACTGCTTGCGGATGGCCGATTTTGCCAAGGCGAATACCATCTGTTATGCCACGATGAATGCCAACCATGCGCTGGTCAAGGAACATATCCGCTCGGGTGGGCGCGCTGTGGTGCTTGAACGCGGGATGAATGGTGACATGATCACCATCTATAACAACGGCACGCATCTGCCGGTGCTGTGGTCGCATCTGATCCCGGCAACGTTCGAGGGCAAGGCCAGCTACAATGTGCAAAATGCCATGTTTGCCACAGCCATGGCTTTCAGCTTTGGGGTTGATCTGGACAATATCCGCCACGGGCTGCGCACCTTTGACACCAGCTTCTTTCAGGTGCCGGGGCGAACAAACGTCTTTGACGAACACCCGTTCAAGGTGATTTTGGATTACGCGCATAATCCGGCGGCGTTTTCGGCGCTGTCGGGGCTGGTTGACCAGCTTGATGTGGCGGGCCGAAGGATCATGGTTCTGTCGGTTCCGGGGGATCGACGCGACTCGGATGTGGCGGAAGCGGCGCGGATACTCAGCAGTCATTTTGACTTTTTCATCTGCAAGGCCGATGCCAATCGCCGCGGTCGCGGCCATGATGAAATACCGCAGATGTTGCGGGCCAATCTGATCAAGCAGGGTGTTTCCGCCGATGCGATTCTGGTGATCCCGGAGGAAGCCGCCGCCCTTGAGCATGCGCTGAACATGGCGGCTGAAGGGGATCTGCTGGTGATCAACGGCGACGATACGGTGCGTTGCTGGAAGCAGATCATCTATTTCAAGAATCCCAACAGCCCCGAAATGCCTGCCGCGAATGCCAAGCCCGCGCCGGTCGTGGCCGGGATGGAGGAGCTGATTTCCGACAGCGACACCTTGATCCGCGATGAGCGCGGGGTGCGTCTGGCGCGCAGCTCTGGCGAAGGCGGCGACTGACAGGCCCAGATGACCACTACAGCGGACGATCTTTCCGACGCGCTGAGCGTTCCCATAGCCTTTGGCCCCGACCTGCAAGCGGGCGATTGCCGCAGGCTGACCGGGCCCGGCCTGTTGCAGGATCGGCCGGGGGCAACATTGGAGCTGATGTTCACCGGCTTTGATCCCGAAAGGGTCGCGGGCCTTTGGCATCGCTACGCGCGCCGGGTGCTGGATGCGGTCGGCTGGCGCAGTGAAGAGTCCACCGTCCGGCACTTTGAAAATGGTCTCAGCCTGGCGATTTCGGCCCCAATCGACCAACTCTATTCAGCGACCTTTGTGGTTCAAACCGCCTGTCACTTTGTGGTGGCCGAGCTGTTGGGCACCAGCCCCGGCGATTTTCCCGCCATGATTGCGGACCTTCTGGGGGTCATGCGGCGCGAGGCTGATCCGGCGCTGATCGCTTTGACCGATGCGGCAGCAAAGCTTGGACTTGAGGTGTTGGTTGATGAAGATACCGTGACCCTGGGCCAAGGCACCGGCGCGCACAGCTGGAATGCCGGGGCATTGCCGAAGCCTGAGGCGGTGGATTGGGATCAAATCCACAACATACCTGTCGGGTTGATCACCGGCACCAACGGCAAAACCACCACCGCCCGCCTCGCTATGGCGATGGCGCGGGCGGCAGGGTTAATGGCGGGCCTGACCTCGACCGATATGGTCCGGGTCGGCGATGAGGTTCTTGACCGGGGTGATTATTCCGGGCCCGGCGGGGCACGGTTGCTCTTGCGCGACAAGCGGCTTGAGATGGGGTTCCTGGAGTTGGCGCGCGGGGGAATCCTGCGCCGGGGTCTGCCGGTGACCAAGGCAAAAGCCGCGGTGGTGACCAATGTTGCCGCCGATCATCTTGGCGAATACGGCGTCAACACCGTGCCGGATCTGGCGCAGGCCAAATTTGCCATTCGCCGCGGATTGCGCGCAGGCGGTGCGCTGATCCTGAACGCCGATGACGCCGCGGTCGTGGCCGAAGCGAACCGTCTTGGCCTAGACGCCTGTTGGTTCTCGCTTCACGCCGAAGCGCCGCAGATCCTTGCGGCGTTGGCGGCGGGTCGGCCTTGCGCCTGGGCTGATGGCACCGGAATCCGCTATTTTGATGGCCAGACCGAAACCAAGGTCATTGCGATCAGGGATATTCCGATCGCGATGGCGGGGGCCGCACGCCACAACATCTTGAACGCCCTGGCCGCGATCTGTCTGTGTCGCGCACTTGGGCTTGATTTCGCACCAATGGCGCAGGCTTTGACGGCGTTTCGCAACGACCCGGCCGACAACCCCGGACGGTGCAATGAATTCGCCTATAACGGCGCGCGGGTTTTTGTGGATTTCGCCCATAACCCGCACTCCATTGCCGCTGTGACCGAAGCTTTGGCGGCGGTTCCGGCCAAGCGGCGGTTCATTATGCTGGCCCATGCCGGTGACCGTTCCGATCAGGACATCCGCGATCTGGCGCGCGGGGCTTTTGCCTTTGGTCCCGACTATGTGGTCATCGCCGAACTTGCTGATTATTTGCGCGGCCGGGAACCGGGGGCGGTCTCGGCGCTGCTGCGGGCCGAGTGTCTGGCATTGGGCATGGCAGAAAACAGACTGCTTGCTGCGGTTTCGCCCTCTGATGGGGCCGCACAGATCCTGGCGCGGGTTGCGCCGGGGGATCTGGCTTTGCTTTTGGTGCATTCGGAGCGCGACAAGATTTTTGATATGCTGTCAGCCTGATTGGGCGGCGTTGTCAAAAGGCCCGCACTTCGATCATCCTCGGGCCATCGCACGGGTTTTCCAAAGCCGCCTTCAGCGCGCCGGGATCGTTGGCAACCGACTGGAACGGCAAATCGCAGGCCGCAGCAAAGGGTTCCATCTTTAGCGGTGATGGGGTGCAGCCAATAACTTCAGTCTTGGCCTCGATCATGTATTTCTCGATTTCCAGATAGCCCGCGCTGTTCCAGATGACGAAGGTGATGGGCAGCTTCTCATCCACCGCAGAGCGAAGCTCTCCGGGGCTGAACTGTAGCCCGCCGTCGCCGACCACACAAATGACCGGCACGCCCGGCGCGGCCAGGGCGGCGCCGACCGCGGCGCCGGGGGCAAAGCCGAGCGAGCCGAAGCCGACGCCGGAATTGAACCAGCCACCGGCACGATCATGGTCGTAGATCAGGTTTCCGGCGTAGACCGGCTGAGTGCTGTCGCCGACGATAATCGCGCCGGGCACCGCATCGCGCATGGCGTCAACCATCAATCGCACCGCCGGAAACGTCGGCGACAGGTCTTGCAGTTGCGGCCACGCCTCCGCCAGGGTCGCGGCTGTTCGGCCTGCGCCATTGGCCAGCTTTTGCGCAACCATTGGCAAAAGTGCCGCAGCGGTTGCCCCGGCGTCGGCCAGAATCTTCAGCTTTGCCGTGCGGCGTGCAAGCTGGTGGGGGCACACATCGACCCGGATCATGCCAGTCAGGTCGGCCATCCGCCCGGTAAAATAGCCATCATATTCAGTTTCGCCAATTTCCGTACCCAATGCGAGGACCTGATCCGATGCGTTCAAAAGTGCGCGCACCGCTTCCAAACTCGGACTGGCAAAAAGGTTGAGCGCATGCCCCCACATCAGACCGCGCGCGTTCATGGTCTGCACGACCGGGGCATCCAACCGCTCGGCCAGTGCCCGCACCGCCGCTCCGGCGCGCCGCGCGCCGCCACCGACAAGAATAACCGGGCGCTTTGCGGCATTCAAAAGCTGTGCCGCCTCGGTCAGTTGCGCCTTGTCTGGCATGACTGGCCCGGCGGGGCGCAACACCGGCAAAAGATCGGGGCAGGGCAGGGGCATGACATCGGTCGGAATTTCAATATGAACCGGGCCGGGGCGGCCTGTGGTAAGGGCGGCAAAAGCCTGTGCCAGCACCGGCTCAAGCATGTCCGGCGTCGTCACCTGAAAGCTTGGGCAAAGGGTACGGATCATCCCGCCCTGATCGGGCAATTCGTGCAAAAATCCCAGCCCCTGACCCAAGCTTGCACGATGGTTCACCCCGGAGATGATCAGCACCGGCACCGAATCCGCGCGCGACTGGCCCATCGCTGTCAGCGCATTTGTCAGACCCGGTCCGGTGATGATCAAGGCCACCCCGGGCTTTCCCGACACCCGCGCATAGCCGTCAGCCATGAAGGCAGCACCGCCTTCGTGGCGGGCAGTGACATGGCGCACGCCCGATCCGGCAAGGCCGCGATACAGCTCGATCGTATGGGCGCCGGGAATGCCAAAAACCACCTCGACGCCACGCGCCTTCAGACCCTTGATGAGTGCTTCGCCAACCGATTTCATCAGGCTGCTTCCCTTATTTTTCCGACCAGAACTGCGATCCGGTTACAGGCTTCGATGATCACCTCGTCGGGCTGGCTGAGGGCCACCCGCACCCACCCTGTCAGGGCCTGGCCAAAGCTTTCGCCCGGCATTACGGCCACCCGCGCACGATCCAGCAGGTCGAACGCAAAGTTTTCGCCTGACAGGCCGGTGGCGCGCACGTCGATCAGCGCGAACATGCCGGCTTCGGGGCGATGCACGGCCAGACCGGACACGCCGTCAAGATGCTTGTGTATCAATGCCGCCCGCCGTGCGAAACGTTCGCACATGCCCGCGGCCACGGGCGAGGGTCGGCTGACCGCCTCGGCGGTCATATCGGCGATGAAGGGCTGATTGCCAAACAGCATGGTTTCCGACAGCGGCAGCAACTGCGTGATGAACTCTGCGGGCCCAACGCACCAGCCCGACCGGAACCCCGGCGCCGCATGCGATTTCGAAATCGAGGCGGTTACAATCACCCGATCGGCAAACTCCGGGTAGGACAGGGGCGAAATGAACGTCGCGCCGTCGAAAACCAGATCCTCATAAACCTCATCTGCCAGGATCCAAAGATCGTGCTTTTGTGCCAGACGCCCGATGGCGACGATATCCTCGTGACGCAGCATCGCACCGGTGGGGTTGTGGGGCGAGGTGATGAAAATAACCCTGGTGCGCGGCGTGATCGCGCGGGCGACATCGTCGGCCTGCAACCGAAATCCGAACTCCGGTCGCAGGGGCACCGGCACTGTGCGCGCCCCGGTCGCGGCAATCTGACCCTCATACGCAGCATACATCGGATCGCCGACGATGACGTCGTCTCCGTCCTCGACCAGCGCCATAAGTGCCGCGAACAGGGCGGTCTGGGTGCCGGGAAAGCACATCACCTGATCGGTGCCGATATCCCGGCCGCGCCGCTTTGAATACCGGTCTGCCAGGGCCTGTAGCAATGCCTGCTCGCCACGACCGTTCGAATAGCCGGTGCGATCCGCCTGAATCGCCGCAATCGCTGCCGCTTTCATTGCGTCGGGGGTGGCCACGTCCGGCTCACCGATGGTCAGCATGATTACATTTTCGCCTGCGGCTTTCAGGGCGCGGGCGCGGCTATGGACTTCCCATTTTGCACCACCCAGTCCGGCGAGGCGTTCGGTTATGGATGCGTATTTCATGCGGATATCTTTTCTGGTTCAGAGGGCAGGGAAACTGGCGCCGTCATGTGCCGTTCAAGGTCGTGGCCAAGGATGGCGCCAATCGACCTGACGCCGATGCGCGCCAATTCGTCGGGGGCGAAGCCATTGGGCAAAGCGCAGCCCTCAAGCCAAAGCCCATCCACAAGGGCGGTGCAGGCAATCGCCAGGCCGCGCAGCATTGCCGGGGCAATCGCGCCGACTGCGGGCTTCGCGGTGGGCAGGGCGGCGATCAACGTTTCAAGCAAGCTGCGATAGCGCAGGTAAGTTTCCTCGTGCACGGTGCGCATCGCCGGGTCACTGCGAACCTCGGTCATGAAGCCTGCCCAAAGCCCCATGGCGCGGGCATCCACCGAAGGGGCGCGCAATGACCCCGCGATGAAGGCGGCAAGGCGGACCTCGGGCTGCGCCGGGGTTGCCTCAAGCACCGCAAGGTTGTCGTCGGTCATCTTCGTCATCAGCGCATGATAGGCGGCGCGGGTCAGGTCATCCTTCGAGACGAAATAGTGCCGAATCAGCCCCTGCGAAACGCCGGCTTTGGCGGCGATGGCGCGCACGGTGGCGCTTCCGGGGCCGCCGTCTGCCACCAGGTCAAGGGTCGCCCATATCAGAGAGTCGCGCCGCCGTTCTTCCCCTTGGTGTCGGAATTTGCGCCTTTCGCCGGTCATTTTGTGTTGTCCGTCAGTTATTTTGCATCAGGTTAATTATACGCTTGCATAATTGTCAGGGCTTGGTGTTAATTGCAACCAGATTTATGACGGAGCCCTGATGTCAAACGCTGCCTTGCGCCCAGACGCCGCCAAGTCCCGCCCGGAAGCGATCCGTATTGAGGGGCTGCGAAAATCGTTCGGGGCGCTTGAAGTGTTGAAGGGCGTTTCCCTGACCGCGCATGAAGGCGATGTTGTGGCCATCATCGGCGGCTCCGGGTCGGGAAAGTCGACGATGCTGCGCTGCATCAACTTTCTGGAAACGCCGACGTCGGGAAAAATTGTCATCGGTGGCGAGGAAGTGGCCCTGCGCCCTGACGGCAGCCCTGCAAACCGTCGCCAGATCGAAAAGTTGCGTCAACATTTGGGTATGGTGTTCCAAAGCTTCAATCTGTGGTCGCACAAAACCGTCCTTGAGAACCTGATCGAGGTTCCCGTGCATGTCCTGGGCGTGCCCAAGGCCGAAGCCATTGCGCGTGCCGAAAAGCTGCTGGCACGGGTCGGACTGGCCGAAAAGGCCGGCGTCTATCCGGCCTTTATGTCGGGCGGTCAGCAGCAGCGCGCCGCGATTGCGCGGGCCTTGGCGATCGAGCCGCGTGCCATGCTGTTTGACGAGCCGACATCAGCGCTTGACCCGGAACTGGTGGGCGAGGTCTTGAACGTTATCCGCGGCTTGGCCGACGAAGGTCGCACCATGATCCTGGTCACCCACGAGATGAAGTTCGCCCGCGAAGTCGCGAGCCACGTTATCTATCTTTACAACGGCCTTGTCGAAGAAGAAGGCCCGCCCGCCGAACTGTTCGGCGCACCGAAATCCGAACGATTGAAGCAATTCCTGAAATCGGTTTCCTGAAATCCGGGGTCAGCCCGGAAAATCCACCAACAACGAGGTTCTAGAATGAAGAAGACTATTTTTGCTGTCGCAGTCGCGATGACGTTTGGCACCGCGGCGCTTGCCGAACCGCTGAAGATTGGTATTGCCGCCGAACCCTATCCGCCGTTCGCCTCACCAGACGCCGCCGGAAACTGGGTCGGCTGGGAGGTTGACTTCATTAACGCCGTCTGCGCTGCGGGCGAAATGGAATGCGTGATCACTCCGGTGGCATGGGAAGGCATCATCCCGTCGCTGACCGGCGGCCAGATTGATGCGATTATGGCTTCGATGTCGATCACCGAAGAGCGGATGAAGACCATTGATTTTTCGGACAAATACTACAACACGCCGACGATGATCGTCACGGCGAAAGGCTCAGGCCTGACCCCGGATGCGGCAGGGATGGCCGGCAAGATCATCGGTGTGCAGGTGTCGACCATCCATGAGGCCTATGCGCAGGCGCATTTCCCGGATGCAGCTGAAATCAAAACCTACCAGACCACCGACGAAGGCTTTCAGGATCTGGCCGCTGGCCGCGTCGACGCAAGCCAAGCCGACAGCATCGCCATCGACGCCTTCATGTCTTCCGACGCAGGCAAAGCCTGCTGCGAAGTCATTGGCGCAGTGGCTGATGATCCGGCGATCCTTGGTGCCGGCGTTGGCGTCGGTCTGCGCAAAGGCGAGGATGAGCTGAAAGCCAAGTTCAACGCCGCAATTGCCAAGGTTATCGCCGATGGTACTTATGAAACCATCTCCAAGCCGTACTTCGCTTCGTCGATCTACGGCGGTTGAGGCTTAGGTGCTGAGCTTTGCCGTAACTGCAGGAGCAGCGTCCGCGCTAGACCTGTTGGCCTGGTCGCCCCCCGGTTGGGGGGCGACACTGGTCGCGGGGCTTTGGAATACGATTTTGATCGCCCTTGGTGCCTATGCGCTTGGGTTGCTGATCGGCGTCGCGGGGGCCTTTGGCAAACTTTACGGCGGGCCGATTCTGAAAGACCTGCTGGCCGTTTACACCACTCTTGTCCGGGCTGTGCCGGAACTGGTGTTGCTGCTGCTGATCTACTTTGCGGCACGGGATGCGCTGAATAACCTGCTGAATATCTATGGCTACGGACCAATTGAATTTTCCGGCGTCGCCGCCGGCATTGTCGTGCTGGGTGTCGTTCAGGGCGCCTATTCGACGGAGGTTCTGCGCGGGGCGATCCTGTCGGTCCCGGCCGGTCAGATCGAGGCAGCACGGGCGATGGGCATGTCGCCGATGCTGTTGGCACGACGGGTCACATTGCCGCTGATGACCTCGGCGGCAGTTCCCGGTCTGGCCAATTTGTGGCTGACTGTCACCAAAGACACTGCCCTTCTGGCGGTCATTGGCTTTATCGAGCTGACCAAAGCCACATCGCTGGCAGCTGGCACGACCAAATCCTTTCTCACCTTCTATTTGGCCGCGGGTATTCTTTATCTGCTGCTGTCGCTGGTTTCCGGCGTGATTTTTGGCCGGATTGAGCGTTGGGCAAGGCGCGGCCAACGCAATGCCGGGGGGGGTGGGATATGAAAGATTTTCTAAAACCACATCGGCTGGTGATGATCGGCATCGCCCTGGCCCTGATCCTGTTTTGTGCATGGAAGCTTAACTGGAGTTGGTTGCCCGACTATCTGCACCTGATTCCATTGGCGATTTGGCGGACCATCTGGATTACCGTTGTGACCATGTCGCTGGGAATGATCTTCGCCATCATGCTTGGCTTCGCACAGGCCGCCGGGCCAGCGTATCTGTCGGTTCCAGCGCGTATTTACTGCTCGATCATCCGTGGAACACCGTTGTTGTTGCAGCTTTGGCTGCTTTACTACGGACTTGGCTCGTTGTTTCCGCAGTTTCCTTGGATCCGCGACAGCTTTATGTGGCCAATACTGCGGCAGGCCTGGCCCTATGCGGTTCTGGCCCTGACGATGAGCGTGGCGGGATATGAAGGCGAAGTGATGCGCGGCGCTTTCAAAGGCGTGGCCGGTGGCCAGCTTGAGGCGGCGCGCGCTATGGGGATGCCGCGCTTCACCGCGTTCCGGCGGATATGGCTGCCGCAGGCGCTGTTCCGGGCCTTGCCGACCATTGGCGGCGAAACGGTGCTGCAAATGAAATCCACGCCGCTGGTGGCGACAATCACCGTGGTTGATATCTATTCACTGGCCAAACGCGTCACTCAGGATACGTTCATCGTCTATGAGCCGCTGTTGATCCTGGCCGTGGTCTATATGGTGATGGCCGGGTTGATCGTGCTGTTGTTCCGCTGGCTCGAAAACCGCATTCCGTCGCGTACCGCCTGAAAGCTATGCGCATTGCCTGTATCGGTGAGGCGATGGTGGAACTCCGCGTTCCGACCGGCTCTGATGGCACAGGAATCGGCTTTGCGGGCGATACATTGAATACGGCGATCTACCTGGCCCGCGCCCTTGGCCCGTCCCATGAGGTGGCGTTCGTATCGGTGGTGGGGCAAGATGCTTTATCGGACCGGATGGCGGCATTTATCGCCGCCGAAGGCGTCAGCGTCACCCATCTGTTCCGGCATGCCACCCGGCTGCCGGGCATCTACGCGATTGCCACTGATGCGGCAGGGGAACGGACCTTTTCCTATTGGCGCGAAAATTCGGCGGCGCGGTGTTTGTTTGACGGCGTGCAAGATGACCTTACATCTGCAATGCAAGGATTTGATGTTGTTTATTTTTCCGCGATAACCCTGGCGATCATCAGCCCCGTGGCGCGCGAACGGCTGCTGGCCTGGTTGGCCGATTTTAGCAAAGACGGCGGCTTGGTAGCCTTTGATTCCAACTACCGCCCGCGGCTCTGGCCCGATGGCGATGTGGCGCGTGACATAATCGAACGGGCCTGGCGCCTGTGCGATATTGCCCTGCCATCTGTGGATGATGAAATGGCGCTGTTTGGGGATCCTGATCCACAGGCAGTTCTGACGCGCTTTGCCGGTTATGGTGCGAAGGTTGGGGCGCTGAAACGGGGGGCCGAGGGGCCGTTGCCGATTGGCGGTGAAGGACAGGCGGTGCAAAACTATGCGTCGGCCGCGCAGATCATTGATACCACCGCCGCAGGCGACAGTTTCGCCGGCGGGTTTTTGGGGACGTATCTGACAACCGGGGATCTCGTCCGGGCGATGGCGGCGGGGCATGCTTTCGCCCGGCGGGTCATAGCCTATCCGGGGGCGATTGTGCCGCGCGCAGCCTGGGACATCACCGAATAGCGGCAGTTTGGCGCATTCCGTTTGACGACGGCGGGCGGGAATGCCATGTCCTTTGCACCTGTTTTCCTAAGGATCACGCCCATGCCCGCATATCGTTCCCGTACCACCACCCATGGCCGCAACATGGCGGGTGCCCGTGGCCTTTGGCGGGCGACGGGGATGAAGGACAGCGATTTTGGCAAACCGATCATCGCCATCGTCAACAGCTTCACCCAGTTTGTGCCGGGTCATGTGCATCTGAAAGACCTTGGCCAGCTGGTGGCGCGCGAGGTTGAGGCGGCAGGCGGTGTCGCCAAGGAATTCAACACCATCGCTGTCGATGACGGCATAGCGATGGGCCATGACGGGATGCTTTATTCGCTGCCGTCGCGCGAGCTCATCGCCGATTCGGTTGAATACATGGTCAACGCCCATTGCGCCGACGCGATGGTGTGCATCTCCAACTGCGACAAGATCACGCCGGGGATGCTGATGGCGGCGATGCGGCTGAATATCCCGGTGGTCTTCGTCTCGGGCGGGCCGATGGAGGCTGGCAAAGTCATGCTGAACGGCAAGATGCAGGCCATGGATCTGGTCGATGCGATGGTGGCGGCGGCTGACGATGCCGTCTCTGACGCCGATGTGCTGGCGATCGAAAAGGCCGCCTGTCCGACCTGCGGATCCTGTTCGGGGATGTTTACCGCCAATTCGATGAACTGTCTGACCGAGGCGCTGGGGCTATCCTTGCCCGGCAACGGCTCGACCCTTGCCACCCACGCCGACCGCAAGCGGCTGTTTGTGGAAGCCGGTCATCTGATCGTTGATATCACCAAGCGCTATTATGAGCAAAACGACGCCTCGGTCTTGCCGCGCAATGTCGCCACCAAAGAGGCCTTCGAAAATGCCATGACCCTGGATATCGCCATGGGCGGGTCCACCAATACCGTGCTGCACATCCTTGCCGCCGCCCATGAAGGCGGGGTGGATTTCAAGATGGCCGATATTGACCGGCTGTCGCGCCGGGTGCCGGTGCTGTGCAAGGTCGCCCCCGCCAAGCAAGATGTGCATATGGAGGATGTCCACCGCGCGGGCGGGATTATGGCGATCTTGGGTCAGTTGGATGCAGGTGGCCTGTTGCACCGTGATTTGCCCGTGGTTCACGCCAAAAGTCTGGGGGCTGCGATTGATCATTGGGATATCAGCCGCACCAATCAAGAAAGCGTGCGTCAGTTTTTCATGGCAGCCCCCGGCGGCGTACCGACGCAGGTGGCCTTCAGCCAGAACCGACGCTGGGAAGATCTGGATCTTGACCGCGAAAAGGGCGTCATCCGCTCGACCAAATCGCCCTTTTCCAAGGATGGCGGGCTGGCGGTGTTGTCCGGCAACCTCGCCCCGGAAGGCTGTATTGTCAAAACCGCAGGGGTGGACGATTCCATCCTGATTTTTGCCGGTCCGGCGCGGGTATTTGAATCGCAAAACGCCGCCGTCGAGGCGATCTTGTCCAACAAAATCAAAGCAGGCGATGTGCTGGTTATCCGCTATGAGGGGCCGAAGGGCGGACCGGGGATGCAGGAGATGCTGTATCCCACCAGTTACCTGAAATCCAAGGGTCTGGGCAAAGCCTGCGCGTTGATCACCGATGGGCGCTTTTCCGGCGGCACCTCGGGTCTGTCCATTGGCCACGTCAGCCCCGAAGCCGCCTCAGGCGGTCTGATCGGGCTGGTGGCGGAGGGGGATCGGGTGGAGATTAACATCCCGGCCCGCAGTATTGCGCTGGTGGTGTCGGAAACTGAGTTGGCCAGGCGCCGGACGGCACAAGATGCCACAGGCTGGAAACCGGCCAAGCCCCGCCCGCGCAAAATCTCGCAGGCGCTGAAGGCTTACGGGTTGTTTGCAACTTCGGCAGCCACCGGGGCGGTGCGCCAACTGCCTGACGAGTGAGCTTACAGCCCTTGCCCCGGCGCGGGCCGCGACCGGCCACCGGCGAAGGCCGAAAATGGTTTCAGGCGGTTTTGTCCGGCAAATGCGCCAGCTCGTCGAGCAAGGCCAACAAGGTGGCCAGCTTTTCCTCGCCATATTGTTCTGAAAGCTGCTGGGTGATCTTGTGACTGTGGGGGCTGACCGTGGCAATCAGCATGGCCCCCGCTGGCGCAATTTCCAACATGACCCGGCGGCCGTCATTGTCGTCACGGCCACGCCCGATCAACCCCCGTTCGGTCATTGAGCGGATCATTCGGGTGAGCGACGGGCTGAGAATATTGGCCTTCGCAGCCACCTGAGAGGCGTCCATTTGGCCGCTTTCATCCAGTACCCGCAAAACCCGCCATTGCTGTTCGGTAATGTTATGGGCATCCAGCATTGGGCGAAACCGGCTCATCACCATTTCGCGCGCCCGCAAAAGTGCCATCGGCAAGGACCGCCGCGTATCTTTGGGAAGCAAGGCGTTCTGAGCTGTTTCGTGCAAAGTGTCTGACATTTCTCTGTCATATCCACACTTGGCCTTGCGAGGCAAGCCCTGCAAAATTTGGTTGACGGGCTATTTGAGTTATGATTAACTTGTTAAATAAATAGCGGAGGCCGATATGCCGCATCTGTCCATCGAGTATTCATCAAACCTGCAGGGTCGTGAAAAAATGCAGGCCCTGTGTGAGGCATTGCATGGGGCAATGCTGGAAAGTGGCCTGTTCGAACTGGGCGCGGTCCGGGTGCGGGCCTGTTCTTACGACGCCTATGCAATCGCCGACCGCCATCCCGACAATGCCTTTGCTGACCTGCGCCTGCGGATCGGGCAGGGGCGCAGCGCCGCTGAGCGGCAATCGCTGGGTCGGGCGCTGATGGCGGTGGCCGCGGTGCATTTCGCCGCCGAACTGGCGCGACCGCATTTCGCGCTGTCGCTGGAGATTGTCGAGATCGACGGAAATTTCAGCTGGAAAAACAACGCCATTCACCCGCGCCTTCGCGGCGCTGCAAAGATATGAGGCCACAATGACGGAACTGGCGCAGAACCAAAAGCGGGCCGCGACCTATCTGGAACGCTTCCGCCGTGACGGGGTTATGAACCATATCGGCGGCACGTCGATGGCCGCGGCTTCCGGGGCAACGTTCGACATCCTCTCGCCGGTTGATCTGCAGCCTATGGCACGCGTTGCCCGTGGCGGGGTCGAAGATATTGACCGGGCTGCCAAGGCCGCAAAAGCCGCGTTCCCGGAATGGGCCGCAATGTCGGGCGAGACACGCAAGAAGCTTATGCACAAGATCGCCGATGCCATCGTCGCCCGTGCCGAAGAGATCGCCTTTGTCGAATGCATGGACACCGGGCAGGCGCTGCGCTTCATGTCGAAGGCGGCGCTGCGCGGCGCGGAAAATTTCCGTTACTTTGCCGATCTGGCGCCGGGCGCGCGGGATGGTCTTAGCCTGCGCGCGCCGGGGCAGGTGAACATCACCAGCCGGGCCCCGATTGGGCCGGTGGGGATCATCACGCCGTGGAACACGCCCTTCATGCTTTCGACCTGGAAGATCGCCCCGGCCCTGGCTGCCGGTTGCACCATCGTCCACAAACCGGCTGAGTTTTCCCCCCTGACGGCGCGGCTTTTGGTTGAGATTGCCGAAAGTGCCGGTCTGCCTGCCGGGGTGTGGAATCTGGTGAACGGATTGGGTGAGGAAGCGGGCAAAGCGCTGACCGAACATCCGTTGATCAAGGCTATCGGTTTTGTTGGCGAAAGCCGCACCGGGTCGATGATCATGAAGCAGGGGGCTGATACGCTGAAACGCGTGCATTTCGAACTTGGCGGCAAGAACCCGGTGATCGTCTTTGCCGATGCCGATCTTGAGCGTGCCGCCGATGCCGCCGTCTTCATGATCTATTCGCTGAACGGCGAACGCTGCACGTCGTCTTCGCGGTTGTTGGTTGAGGCGTCGGTTTATGATCGTTTCACCGCGATGGTTGCGGAAAAAGCCAAGCGCATCAAAGTCGGCCATCCGCTCGACCCAGAAACCGTCGTCGGGCCGCTGATCCATCCGGTGCATGAGAAAAAGGTGCTGGAATATATCGCCATTGGTCAATCCGAAGGGGCGACGGTTGCCGCAGGTGGCACCAAGGCCGACGGTCCGGGGGGCGGCTGCTATGTCAGCCCGACGCTGTTCACCAATGCCACCAATACCATGCGCATTGCGCAGGAGGAAATCTTC
>JANMDM010000111.1:0-16982 GCA_031376305.1 Pseudomonadota bacterium
GCGGGGCCGGGCGGGCAAGATCGCCGTGCCATAATGCGCCGCCAACTCGGCATAGGTTCGGTTCAAACCGGGATCGAACCGGTCGGCCTTGATCACGGCCGACTTCAGGTTGTCGGGCACCACGGCCTTCGGAACACCGCCCAAAAAGGCGAACAACCGGACATGGGCGAGGGTCCAGTCCTCCAAGCCCTCAGAGGCCACCGCCTCGGCATAGGTGTAGTTCGAAGCCCCCATCGCCGCCACGAACAGCTTCATGGTCCGCGCTTCGCCTGTCACAGGGTCGATCACGTTGATCGTGTCACCCGCAAAGTCGACAAAGACCTTCTCTCCGCCCACATGCGTCTGGCGCGTTGCGCTGAAAGCGCACCTCCGGTGCGACGTTGGCCGGACCCGGCCTTTCCAGGCGTCGAAATGTTCGCAGAACCAGGCATAGCCAAACCCGTCCGGAGACTGGGCCCGATACTCGTCCCACAACAGCGCCCGCGTCACGCCGGGCCGGCGTAACTCACGGTCCATCACCGCCCAATCCGGCACAGGCCGATCCAGCCGCGAAGCCATCGTGGGGCTGGGAAACAGCAGCAACTCCAAGCTGTCGTCGTCCAAATCAAGCGGCAGCGGCCAGGATAAACCCGCCTGACGCGCCCGCGCCAGATAGCTTCCAACCGTCCCCTTCCCAAGCCCAAGCGACAGGGCAATCGCCCGCTCACTCAGCCCTTGAGCATACTTCAGTCGCAACAAGTCACGTATTTGGCGCATCGACAATCTCTCGGTTGGCATGGTGGCTCCTGGCTGTTCACCAGCCAACACCTATGCCTTCTGATTGCCGGTCAAACCTGCCCACGATCCCGGGGAACGACTGCCCACCTTCGCGTGGAACATGCATTCTGAAGGAGCATGAGACCGGCGTTTCTATTGCCGATCTGTGCCGCAAGCATGGCGCCAGCGATGCGACCGTTTACAAATGGAAGGCCAAGTTTGGCGGGATGGACGCTTGCGAGGCCAAGCGGCTGAAGTCGCTCGAAGACGAGAATGCCAAACTGGAGCGGCTGTTGGCAGATATGAACTGATGCGGTGGATGCCCCCACCCGACGGCATCGAATGTGCCAAAGTGGTTTTGTTCCGACAGGGTCCGGTCGGACACTACGCAACCGCCTTGACACGGTGAAACAAAGTCCCATTGAAACTGCCGGTCTGAGCCTAATGAGGTTTCGCGTTTGAAGCGCACTCCATGGCTTCTGCCAGCTTCTCCGGCGTGATCGGCAAATCGGTCAGACGGATTCCGACGGCATCGTAGATTGCATTTGCCAGCGCAGCTCCGACGCTAGAGGTTATAAGCTGGGTGACCCCCTTCATCCCAAACGGTCCCGTCGGATCAACCGATTTAACAATGATGCTGTCGATCTTCGGCATGTCTTCAGCAGTCAGCAGTTTGTAGTCAACCAAATGGTGGAACTTTGGTTGTCCGGCCTTGTTGTAGTCAAGCCCGGGCTCAACCGTTGCCATGCCGAGTCCATGAAATACATCGCCCTCGATCTGACCTTCGACGATCGTTGGATTCAGCGCTCGCCCACAGTCCACCGCAACGGCTATATGTTTGACTTTGAACTCGCAAGTTTCGCGGTCCACTTCGACATCCAGCGCTACAGCGCAGAATGGATATGTGATGGATCCACCAGGCGACGCGTGAAATCCATGTTCGTCAGCAAGGTGGGTTTGGGGATCGTAGATACCGGTCGCAAAGATAGCCAACCCGTCGGCCTCATAGATATGCTCGGCAACCTTAGCCAAAGGCAGCCTCGTCGAAGCGTCATTTCGTGAGAGGATGTGACGATCGCGAATAATAAGTTCGCCGCGGCGGACGCGCAAGATATCAGCGGCGGCATCCAACAGTAGATCCTTGATCTTTTCGGCGGCAATTCTTATCGCCGTACCAGAGGTAATCGCGCCGCGGCTAGCATACATCCCGCAGTCATAAGCTGCGTCATCGGTATCGCCCGAGCGCACCGTCACATCCTCGATCGGCACGCCAATCGCTTCGGCCGCAACCTGGCCCATGGTCGTGTCGTAGCCGGTTCCGATCTCGGAGCCACCGACTATCACGTGAATGCTGCCGTCCATATTCATCTTGATCGTCGCGGCCGAGACATCGGAATTGTTGTAATAGGAACCGCGCCACCCACTTTCGCCGAATCCGATTGCCAAACCCTTGCCTTGATCGCCAATGCGCAGACGGCTCCAATCCAGCGCGTCGGTCGCCCGCTCGATGCATTGCGTTAGCTGACAAGAAGAGAAGTAACTGCCAGACACGCTAGTGTCGCCTTCACGGTTCGCGTTGCGTAGCCGGAAAGCAACCGGATCTTCTCCAAGACGCATTGCGATCATGTCAATTTGCGACTCGAGCGCAAAGCCGACCTGCGGTCCACCATAGCCACGATAGGCGGTGGCGACTGATGTGTTGGTGAGCACTCCGAAACCGTCGTAGCGGTAGTTCTCAATACGGTAATAGTTGGACGCTTTCCAGCCCAGCGACCCCATGACTGCACCGGTCTGAGTCGTATAGGCGCCGCCGTTCAGCACCGCCGTTACATGGCGAGTCGTAATCATGCCATTCTTGATACCGGTCTTGATCCGTACGTTCGCCGGGTGACGCGTTGCCGAGGCATAGAATTCTTCCTGTCGTGAAAACAGAAGCTTAACTGGCCTGCGTGCCTTTTTCGACAGATAGGCCGCGATGACATCGTGGGGCATAAGATCGGTCCGGCTGCCGAAAGCGCCGCCTACACCAACGCGCATCACGCGCACCTTGCTCATCGGCAGGCCCGTTGCCTCCGCGAGGAACCGCTTGACGATGTGCGGCGATTGGGTCGAGGTCCAGATCGCAAGCGTTCCGTCAATTGCCCAGTTTGCCACGCAGCCGTGCACTTCCATGCAAACATGGCATTGACGCTGGGTGTTGAACTCATCTTCAAAAACATGGTCGGCCTCGGCGAAACCCTTTTCGATGCAGCCGTGTTCCACATGCTGCTCTGTGGTGATGTTTGTCCCCTTGTCGTCGTGCAGGACAACGGCGTCAGGCTTCATCGCCTCGAACGGGTCAAGGACGAAAGGCAGCACCTCGTAATCGACTTCGATCAGGCTCAGGGCTCGCTCGGCGGTTTCCTCGTCCAGCGCAGCGACCGCTGCAACTTCGTCGCCGACAAAGCGCGCCCGGTCGCTGCACAGCGCATATTGATCAGCATGAGACGCATAGCCGATCTTGAACGGAACGGTATCTTTGAACGTAACAACGGCCTTTACGCCAGCAAGGTGTTCTGCACGGGTTGTATCAATGCCGCGAATTCTCGCATGCGGATGCGGGCTTCGAAGGATTTTGCCCCATAACGCCTTCGGAAGGCGGACGTCTTCCATATAGTGCTCTTGGCCTGTGACTTTGCGCCAGGCATCGGTCCGCGGCAAGCGCGCGCCCACAGCGACAAATTCTTCGCCCCCGGCTTCGGCGGAGTCGTTACGCACGATCAGTGGATCGGGGCTCTTCAGCATTTTGCGGTGTCTCCATTCATCGATTTTGCGGCTGCCAGCGCTGCAGCGACGATCTTTACATAACCAGTGCAGCGGCACAGGTTACCCCGGAGATAGTGGCGCACCTCGGCCTCTGACGGGTTCGGATTTTCACTTAGCAGTGCGTTGATCGTCATGATCATACCGGGCGTGCAGAAACCGCATTGTACTGCGCCCAGCTCAGCGAATTTCGCCTGTACCGGGTTCACCCTCGTCCCGTCGGAAAGCCCCTCAATGGTAGTGACGGAACATCCGTCAAGTTCTCTGACTAAGCATAGGCACGACAGAACCGCCTCGTCGTCCAGAATTACGGTACAAGCACAGCAATCGCCTGTCCCACATCCATACTTGGTCCCGGTAAGGTCAAGCCGGTTGCGAAGCGCGCTCAGCAGTGTTTCGTTCGCCGCCGCGAAAATTTCGCTTGGCTCGCCGTTAACCGTAAGCCGGATAAGCCTTTTCGATTCTTGTTTTATCGTTTTATCGTTCACAACTTGGGCCTCCGGCTGATGCATAGATTGATGGCGCGTTTCAGCACTATCCCTGCGACTTTTGTCCGGTATTTCGCCGTCGAGCGCAGATCTGTGATCGGGCTGATAAGTTCAGCCACCATGTTTGCCGCGGTTTCGATCGTCTTATCGTCAGCAGGACGGCCTTCAAGATAGGCCTCTATCTGCGGCAGCAGGATTGCCGTCGGAGCCACGGCACCAAGCGCAAGCCGCACATCGGCAAAAACCCCTTTGCGCACTGCAAGAACCGCTGCCGCCGATACTTTCGCAAGATCCTCGGCGGTGCGCGTAATACGCAAAAACCCCCCCACGACGTCCGCAGCCAAGGCCGGCACAGTTACCCGGCTCATAAGTTCGCCGCGTCGCAGCACGGTCTTTCCGGGGCCGACAAAGAAATCAGCCAACCGAACCGATCTGGTACCCGCATGGGACAGCAACTCTACCCTGGCATCCAGTACCAGGAACGGCGGGATCAAATCACCCGCCGGCGAGGCGTTGCAAATGTTGCCGCCGACCGTCCCCATATTGAGAAGCTGCTCGTTGGCAAAGATATCTGTAACGTCGCGGAGGATTGCATATGCGCCGCCTGTCGCCGGCGATTGGCATAGATCGCGATAGGTGGTCAATGCGCCGATCACCAAACCGGATTCGCGATCATAGGATATGGCTCTGAGTTGCCTTATCTTTTTGATACCGATCAATATTTCCGGCTCAATCGCGCCAATTTTCATTTTCACAAGAAGATCGGTGCCGCCAGCCAGAAATCGCGCGCGATCACCCAACTTGCCCGCAAACTCAAGCGCTTCATCAAGGGTTTGCGGGGTAAGCAGCGAAAATTCCGTAAGTACGCGCGTGGACATATCATACTCGCTTTTTCAAAAGGTTGTCTGAATCCTTCGCAGCAAGGGGCTATGCTGACGTATCTCCCTACCGCCGTGGTCGTCGACGAATCCACCGCTGAGTTGCGCCGAAAGCCAACGCCAGAGCCTCATGAAAACTTGCGATAAAGCGCTCGCACGTTGTTCTCAATGACATGTTCAAGCATGTACTCTTGGCCGATATCGACCGGAAAGCGGTCCCGTATTTCCATGTGCTTCACGCATTCTTCGACGCAAAGCCCATTGGCAACGCAGTCGAGCACACGATACTGCCATTCGAACAGGATGGCTATCTGAGCATCAATGCGATCAGCCCGGCAGACCGGCCCGTGACCCGGAACGACAGTCTCGGCCTCGAGTTTCTTGAGACGGTTCAGCGCCTCGATCCACTGGGGGATATTGGACGCATAATGCCAAGTCTGAACACCGTTGAAGACGTTATCCGAGGCAAAAACAAGCTTTCTCTCTGGAATGTGCACCGCAATGAGCCCTGGAGAGTGGCCAGGAGTGGCAATCAACTCAAACGTGAGCCCACCCAAACGCAGCGTGACATCTCCTGTGAAGGTTAAATTGGGCCGGTTCATGTTCTTGAAATAAGTATCCTCGTCGGGGAACAGTGCCGCGCCTTCAGGGTCATCGGTGGGGATGGCCTCTTTCGCATACTCGTAGGGATTGATCTGGGGGGACACGGTCATAAATTCGTCATAGACGTAGGCGTGGGATACGACTGCACCGACGCCATTAAAGTAGTAGTTCCCGAAAATGTGGTCGACATGATGCTCGGTATTGATCAGGTATTTGATCGGTCCATGGCTTTCGGCCTGCTTTCTCATACGGATCGCGGCCGTTGGTAACTGCGGCGTGTCGATCATGACGACGCCATCGGATGTAACCACAAAGCCGGCGTTGCACCCCCGGGTATCGGTTTCGGCAAAGACGCCATCCTCCACCAAATCGATCATTTTTTTTGACCCCTTTCAATTTACGGATCATCCCCGTCGTCGCCGCAGGTGTGTCAGCCAAGGAATTTGGATGCCAAGATCTTTGAGGCACACTTATGCTTCCGCGGCGGGACTTGGCGCTACGCGGCTTATGATTAAAGCACATTAATTGTGCTGTCAACATAGATTACGGGCAACCTGACACCTTGCGGGTGGTGCCTTGACGGTCGCCGATATTGGACGAAGAATCATGTTCTTGGGTAAATAGCTTCCATCTAATAAACTGTTATTGTTATAATAATTAATTTTTCGGCCTGCGAGCCGCTCGGCTGGTTTCGGTAGAAAGCTGCGCCGTCCGGCACCTAGCCAGAGTCTGGAAATTTTTGTCGACACAACACAATTTGTGATATAAACACAATTTATATTGGGCGTGACGAAGCATTTAGTCGATCCGCCAACGCGATCCGGATCAAGAAAATCGAAACTGCCAACAAGGAGAAAAAACATGTTAAACCGAACAGTAGATCAAACTGCACTGTCCCGGCGTGGCTTTATTACAGGCTCGGCGGGCGGACTTGCCGGGCTTACAGCAGCGGGGGTGCTTGCTTCGGTAAACAAAGGTCTTGCGGCCGATGGTGTGCCGATTCCGATTGGGGCCGCCGTGCCTCTGACCGGTTGGGCCGCCGCGGATGGGATTGAATACAAGCGGGGCCTTGAACTTGCTGCAGAAGAAGTGAATGCCATGGGCGGGATTCTCGGCCGCCCAATCGAGTTCCACTTTGAAGACACGCAGGTCATGGGCCCCGAGAATGTCGTGCCAGCCATTCAGCGGCTGATCGATCGGGAAAAAGTTCATGCGATCATCAACGGGTACAACGGTTCGACCGCGACGGCCGAATACGACCTCATCGCCGATGACGGCCTGATCTACATCCACGCCAACACCGATGTTCAGCATCACCATGCGCTGGAACGCGACCCAGAGCGATTTGCAACTATATTCATGTCGGACCCGGCCGAGGTTTGGTATGGCGAGGGGCTTCTGAGTTTCCTTAAAGGACTTACCGAAAGCGGGCAGTTTGAGCCGAAGAATCGCACGATGGCCCTCATCTTGGGGTCTGACAGCTACGGTGCAGTCATTGGGTCGGGCATTTCCGACAACGCGGAGAAATATGGCTGGACCATTGGCTTGACTGAAACCGTTTCCTACGGCATTTCCGAATGGGGTCCGATTATCTCAAAGCTTCGGAATGACCCGCCGGGCGTCATTGCCTTCACCCACTGGGCGCCGCAGGATCTGGCACAATTCATGCTTCAGTTTACGCCAAACCCGACCGACAGCTTGGTCTACATGCAGTACGGCCCGTCACTTTCAGCGTTCCGCGACATCGCGCAAACCTCCTCGGAAGGGGTCATCTTCTCGTCGGTCGCGCAATCCTTGCAAGACGAGATCGGTCTGGCCTTCATGGAACGCTATCGTGCCAAATTCGGTTCCGAAGGGACCAGCCCGTTGAATGGTGCGATTCCTTACGATTCCGTCTTCATGTATGCTGCGGCAGCCGCCATCGCAGGCGGGACCGGAGAGCCAGGTGAAATGGAACAGAACCGGAAAGTGGCCGCCGTCCTGAAGCAGTCGATCTACCGGGGCGTCAAGGGCACCACGCGGTTTTTCGACAAGTGGCAGGCCGCGGTTCCCTACCCGGATGCGACCCGCGATCCCTCTCTGGGCATGCCACACCAGTACTCGCAGATCCAGGACTGGAAGAAAGACGCTGAAGTTATCGCGCCGTCGCCCTACGAAACAGCGTCCTATTTGGCTCCACCCTGGATGAGCAAGTAACACATGATGGGCCAAACGGGCGATCTGCTAATCTGCCAGGGCGTGACAAAGAGATTTGGCTCTCTGGCAGCGGTCGACAATCTCAGCTTCTCAGTCAAGCAAGGCGAGGTACTTGGTATTGGCGGGCCCAACGGCGCGGGCAAGACCGCGCTTTTCGATGCAATTTCGGGGATCAACGCCTGCACCGAAGGTTCGATATCCTTCGGTGGGGTTCGGATCGACCGTCTGCGCGCCGACCAGATCTGCCACCTTGGACTGTCCAGAACGTTTCAGCTAAATTCGGGTTTCGACTCGTTAACCGTTCTGGAAAACCTCAAGGTGAGCCGATATTTCGGCAGGACAAACCGCAAGTTACCGGGCATTTTCTTCGATAGCCGCATGATCGAAGATGTGAACGAGGTTATCGATACGGTGGGCCTTGGACGCTACGCCCACGAGAAAGTTCGCACCCTGCCAGTCTTTCAGCGGAAACTCCTGATGATAGCCGGCGCTTTGTCGCGGCAGCCCCGGCTACTCATGCTCGACGAGCCGGTGGGTGGCCTGACGCCAGGGGAGACCGACAAGATCCTTGAACTGATCCGGCAGATCTCCCTGAAGAACGTAACAGTGATCTTGATCGAGCACGTCATGCGTTTTCTGCTGGAATTGAGTGACCGGATCCTGATCCTGAACCGGGGGCAACGCCTTTACGAAGGTGACCCCCGGGGCGTTATTCTGGACCCCAGTGTCATCAAAGTTTTCTTGGGCGAACGCACGGCTCGTTCGCTCGCCGAAAATAGGGCGTAACACATGGGCGAATCGTTTCTAACTTTGAAAAATATTTGTTGCGGCTATAATAGCGTCGACGTAATAAAAGGCGTCTCGATCGATATTCCGCGTGGCGCGGTCGTCGGCCTGGTTGGTCCTAACGGTCATGGCAAAACGACGCTACTCCGGGCCATTTCGGGCCTCGTCAGGTTGCGTTCCGGCTCTATCAAGCTGCGCGGCGAGACGATAAGCGAACTCTCCGCCGATCGGGTTGTCGCGAGGGGTGTCGCGCATATGCCGCAAGGCGATCTGGTGTTTCCCCAGATGAGCGTGCGCGAGAACCTTTTGATGGGTGCCTATCTGCCAGCCGCGCGCGCCGACAGCGCAAAACAGTTGGAATATGTCCACAATCTTTTCCCAAAACTAAGCGAACGGACCGAACAGCTTGCAAGCGGGCTGTCGGGAGGCGAAAGGCGAATGCTGGGAATTGGCCGCGGACTGATGACCAAAAGCGAACTGATCATGATCGACGAGCCGTCGCTTGGGCTGGCGCCGCTGATGATAGAGCATATCTATGACGTGATCCGCGCGCTGAAGGCAGAGGGCCGCACGCTGATCGTGGTTGAGGAAAACGTAAGTCGCCTGACGGATCTGGCCGACGAATTGCACCTGCTTGACGACGGCCATGTCGTCTGGAGTGGTGGCGGCGCAGATTTGATGAGCGACGACGTTCTGATGAAAACCTATTTGGGCGGTTAGGCTGAACGCCGACAGGAGAAACATGGAAACCGTCATTCTTGTACTGGTTAGCGGCCTTACGCTGAGCGGTATGTACGCACTCAGCGCCATCGGGCTGTCGCTGACTTGGGGTGCGCTGGGCATGCTCAACATGGCTCATGGTGCGTTCCTGGCTGTCGGGAGCTATGTCTGCTTCACTATCATCACCCAATTAGGTGCTCCGATGTGGCTTGCCATCCCGATGGCGGTGATCATCAGCGGGTTGGTGGGTTTGCTGGTCTATCTCCTGATCGTCCGTCAGATGTTTCGCCATCCGGCCTTCGAGACGAATATCATTATCGCGACCATTGGTCTGGCGATCCTGTCAGAAAACACGATCCTCAATTTCTTCGGGGCATATCCATTTCGTCAGCCTCTCGTGATAGAAGGTGGATTTCGACTGAGCGGCATTTTCATTCCCTACCAGAATATCGCAATCCTGGCGTCATCGGTGGTTCTGGTAGGGCTGGTCGGAATTCTGCTAGGCAAGACTCGGACCGGGCGCGCCATTCGTGCGACCTCAATGAACAAGGACGCGGCCCTGCTTATGGGTGTACCGGTCGGCCAAGTCTATGCTCAAGTCATGGCCGTGTCCGGATGCCTCGCTGCCGTGTCCGGTATCATGCTCAGTACAATCACGACCTTGTCACCGACAATGGGCGATGCTCCAATGGTAAAAGCCTTCATTATCGTGGCGGTGGCGGGACTGGGCAACGTTTACGGAGCGTTCTTTATTGCAATCGGGTTTGGTCTGCTTGAAGCCATATTCCAGTTCACCTTCGGTGTCAGGCTTGCATTCCCGTTACTACTCTTGCTTGTCATCGCCTCCCTAATCTGGCGGCCAAACGGGTTCTTCGGTTCCGCTACAATCTTACGAAACTGAAGGAAAACCCGAATATGGTAAGAAACAGAACCCATATCCCGCAGCTTAGTCCTATTGGGTGCGACTTCGCTGCTCTTTTGGCAATCACTGCGATTGGAATTGCGCTGCCTTTCTTTGTCGAAAGCCGCTATTTTCTTTCCCAGCTTACTCTGTTTCTTATTTGGGCAACGGTCGTCAGCCAGTGGAACATCGTAATGGGTTTCGCCGGAATATTCTCGCTGGCCCAGATGGCCCTTTTCGCATTCGGCGGATACTTTACGGCGGTTCTCGGCAAGTATTTTGGCGTGAACCTCGCGATCGGCACTTTCATTGCTGGTTTTGCGACCGTCGGCGTAAGCTTGATAATCGGTTTCGCCTGCCTCCGACTGCGGGGAATTTATGTTGCATTGCTGACCTTCGCCATTACTCAAACGGCCGTTCTCCTGGTGAACTCAGACACAGCCTGCATCATTGGCACGGGTGCGACATGTCAGACCCTTACAGGCGGTCAGCGCGGACTCAGCCAGTTCGGAGACTACGGGTTCCGCGAGCTTCTTGGCCGCGACTATCAGATTGGCAACTTTTATGTTGCCCTTGCAACGATGGTACTGGCGATCGGTCTTTCGATACTGATCGTGCGCGGCCCATTGGGATATGCGTTCCGGGCGTTGCGAGACAACGAGGCCGTTGCGGTTTCCGTCGGCATAAATCGTTACAAATATCAACTTCTGGTTTTTGCGGCTTCGGCGTTTGTAACGGGAATCGCCGGTGGGGTCTATGCCGCGCATTTTAAGGTAGTCGGCCCCTCGATCCTTGGCTTTCCGGTTATGGCATTTCTTGTTTCTATGCTGGTTGTCGGCGGTCTGGGGAAACTCTGGGGACCAATCGTCGGCGCCGCCCTGCTTATGCTGATTGACGAACAGCTCAAGGACTTCGCCGAGTATCGTAACATGGGCCTTGGTATCCTGATTGTTTTCTTCATCGTCCTGGCACCGGATGGCTTAGTTGGAATGTTTGAGAAAATCTGGCAGCTGTTGCGCAATCGGCGTCCACAACGGGAAGACAACAACTCTGCCGGGCGAGTTGCTGCAAAAAAAGGAACGCTTCAAAACTTTGAGGGCAACTGATGTGACCACCAAGAATATAAAGCCGACGCGCGATAATGAGATAAACGCGCGATAATGAGATAAATGCCAAAGAGAAGCCCAAAAGGGAAGTTGCGACATGGATAAGAGTTTTGGTGCAAAGCTCAGAGTAGCGCGGCTGGCCGAGAAGATCGCACTGAAAGATCTGGCCGCCAAATGCGGCCTTTCCTATAGTTACATCAGTCAAGTCGAGCGCGGCGAAGCGAGCCCGTCACTAGCCGCACTGGACCGGCTGGCAAAAGCCCTCGGAAAAACCGTGTGGGAGCTTCTGCGGGACGAAAGCCAGCAAGAAAGTCCGCCCAACGGTCAGCGGGAAGTCAACACGCCGGAAGACATTCTTCCGATATCTAAGACACTGCAGGGCTTCAGGGCCAGCAACATTGTCCGCAAGAACGGGCGCCGCACGGTCATCCTGCCCCATTCACACGTGCAATATCAGATGATTACTCCCAATCTTGTCAGCGAAATGCAGCTTCTCATCATGGAAGCCGAAGCTGGCACCAACTCAGGCGACCAACCCTTTGAACACCGCGGCGAAGAGTGTTGCCTCGTTCTCGAGGGAACCGTCGAGATGACGGTCGGCAATGAGACATTTGTGCTTGAAAAGGACGACAGTGTTTATTTCTCAAGCGAACAATCGCACCGCTGGCAAAATGCGGGAGAAGGAAAACTAGTCCTGCTCCTCGCGTGTACGCCACCCGCATATTAAGTCTCACGTCCCGTTTTGCCTCAAACCCGCGATACGCAAACAGAATTTGCTTGCACCCAACGCAATCGCACACATGCACAATCAAGGAGATGAAGGCAATGGCACGTAAACTAATCAAGAATGCGACAATCATTTCGGTTGACCCGAAGATTGGCGATCTGATTGGCGGCGATATTCTGATCGATGGGGCAAATATTGTCGCGATTTCGCGAAACATTTCTGCCGATGATACGGAGGTTATCGATGCAACCAATTGCATTGCGATCCCAGGTTTCGTCGACACCCATCGCCACACCTGGGAGGCGCTGTTGCGCAATGCTGGGCCCGACTGGTCGTTGGCACAATATCTGACTGCCGTTCGCGTGGTCATGGGCGACGTCTATACGCCGCAAGACATGTATATCGGCAATTTGCTTGGCGCGCTCGACTCACTCGACGCCGGCACCACGACGCTTTTCGACTGGTCCCACAACAATAACTCGCCCGAGCATGCGGAAGCCGCCATCGATGCACTGAAGACTGCGGGCTTGCGTGCCGTCTTTGGGTACGGCAACTCAACCCCCGAGTGGAATGTGCCAAATGATATTCCGTCGAACTATGCGGAAATCCGGCGCATCCGGCGCGACATCCTTTCGTCGGATGACGCGCTGGTCACGATGGCTACCGCGCCGCGCGGGCCGCAGTTCACGTCTATCGAAAACACGGTCGACGACTTCCGGCTTTCGCGGGAACTTGGCCTCAGGATCAGTATCCATGTCGGCGACGGTCTTTGGGGAATGAACAAGCCGCTGGTCAGCATGAACCAAAAGGGCATTCTCGGCGACGACGTGACCTATGTGCACTGCAACACGCTTCACGACGAAGAGTTTAAACTGATTGGCGACAGCGGCGGACATACCTCGATTTCACCAGAGATCGAAATGCAAATGGGGCATGGCATGCCCCCCGCGCTTCGTATGCTTGAAGCAGGTATCCGCCCAAGCATTTCGAGCGACGTGGTGACAACGACGCCCTGCGATTTCTTCAACGCAATGCGCCATCTGATCGCGGGAACGCGCCTAATGGTGTATCAAACCGCCATCCAAAACAACAAGCTGGTTGATCCCCTGCCCCTTTCCAGCCGCGACGCGCTGGAATTTGCAACGCTTCGCGGGGCAGCGGCCTGCGGGCTCGATCACAAAATCGGATCGCTGACCCCGGGCAAACTCGCCGATATCGTGCTCGTTCGGACCGACTACATGAATATGATCCCGATCAACAACCCGGTCGCGGCGGTGGTCGAGTTTGCGAATGTAGGCAACATAGATACCGTGCTGGTAAATGGCGAGATCAAGAAGCGCCACGGCAAGTTGGTTGGCATCGATTTCCCGGCCTTTCGCAAAACGGTTGAGACGGCGCGCGACAACCTGTTTGCGCGCGCGGGCGTTCCAACTGACGGTTCTTGGATCGTTAAGCCCTATACGGAAGGGCTGAGCGAGTTCTGAGATTTCGGGAGCACCATTGTGCATGACGTGAACCAGGGTCGGGTGCCTGTGACGATCGTTACGGGGTTTCTCGGCAGCGGCAAGACGACTTTGATTGCCGCGATGCTGCGCCGGCCGAACTTGGCTGGCATGGCCGTCATCGTCAATGAATTTGGTGAAATCGGTATCGATGACGCCATTTTCGCCGATGCAATAGGGCCTGGCAACGTCCGGCTTTTGGCGAGCGGGTGCATGTGCTGTCTGGCCGGCGATGATCTGGTCGAAACCTTGTTGGATCTGGTTCGTGGCGGTCCCTCCCGGCCCGTCCGCATCATCGTCGAAACAACGGGCCTTGCGGACCCGGCCAAGATAATGCGTCAGGTGATGGTGGATTTACGCCTGCGCGCGGTCATACGCCTGGACGGCGTGGTTACGACGATCGACGCCGTCAACGGAACCGCAAACCTTGAACAGCACGAAGTCTGCCGCGCGCAGGCGGCTTTCGCCGACCTGCGGATAGTCACCAAATCCGACCTTGCGGAACCCAAGGCGGTGGCCGCTCTTATCGCCAAGCTTCAGGCGATGAACAGCGGAAGCCGGATCGTGGCTGCCGATCATGGCGAGGTCGACGCGCAAATGATTTTCGGCCTGTCACTGGTGGACGCCAAGACAGGTCAGGCCGATTTGGAGAAATGGCTGAATGTGGCAGGGCACCGCACCGGACGCCTTGGCGACACAGTCGCGAACCCAACTACGCTTCATTTCAGTGGGAGCCACCACCACGGCGAAGCAATGGGCACTTGGCTTATCGAAGACCCCCGGCCAGTTGATTGGGAACGTCTGGAACAGAGGGTTGGTAATATTATCCGGCGACATGGTCACAATCTGTTGCGGCTGAAAGGCGTGTTGCACACCGTGCAGGATGACCGCCCGCTCATCCTGCACGGTGTGCAACACGTCTTTCACGCCCCGGTTCGCCTGAACTCCTGGCAGGGCGCGGCCGGTTCAGCCATTGTCGCCATTGGCCGCGACCAGGCTTATGCGGCAGTCTGCGAGTTACGGGCCGCTTGGTCGGATTGCGCCGAATAAGACCTAGTAGTTGATGTCATGCACCCAGGTGCGCCATGCCGTCGCTGCCACCTTGTCCCAGTCGAGATGAAATCCTGCACCAGGTTCCTGATCAATATCAAGGATGCCATCGGTAATTTTGGGCAGTGCGTCCAGCAGATCGAACATCGGGCAGGCTCCAACTTCGGGAGGAATGAATTCGACGGCCTCTATGGGCCGAAGTGCGCCTGCCAGTTGCGCATGTAGCGGCAGAAAGACATGCGGAAGCACGCTCTTGCCCCGAATCCCGGCGCTTTCCGTGGCGGTCACCGCCATCGAAATGCCCCCGCACGTGGTCGCGTCAAGCCGATAAAGCAGCAAGGGTTCGATGGCCGCATATATCGTCTGAAGATCCGGCAGATCCTCGCCAATCGCCAACGGCGTCTTGATCCACCTTTGCAGTTCTCCGGCAAGGAAACTTTGGGGTTGGCCAAAGGGATCTTCAATGAATTTCACATTGTAGGCATCAAGCCGTTTGCAGGTTTCCAAAGCTGTCGCGACGCTGGTCCAGGTCCAGTGGGCATCAACACAGATGCGACTGCCGGCGACTTGCACTGCCGCGGCTACAAGCCTCTCGTCGTGATCAGGATCGCTTCCGTTAATCATGATCTTAATCAATCTGTAACCCTGATCGACGCGCAGACGAACCTCTTCGCAAACGTCCTCGATTGAGCGCTCTTGCAGGAAATATCCTGCAACGACCATGACCGGCACCCGCCTCCGAATGCCGCCAAGAACTGCATGCAAGGGCTGAGACACCGATCTGCAAAAGAGATCCCAAAGCGCGATTTCGTACAGGCTCGCGGCTTTCACCAGACTGGCCCGGTTGTTTACCAGGCCCTGAAGCGTGTTTTCGATCGTTCCGCGCCGCATGGAACTGCTGGTTCCAACAATGTGCGGCGCAAGGATGTGCGCTGCATCGAGGAGATTGGCACCGCGTGGGTAGGAAATGGCGTCGCCAAAAAGCCCGTTGTCGCTTTCCAGCCGCAACGCAACAAAATCCCGGGTTTTTATCTCGACAGGCCCGAGCCGGATCGGTTTCGGCAGCGCAAGTTTGCATTCAGCGGCTAGGATGCGTTTAACTCTCGGCACGGCGATCGTTCTTGTCCTGAACGCGCTTGTGGGCGATCAGCGCAATAAGCCGCTTGTCCCGCCACAACTGTCGCGCTTGGTGATCGCCTATCGGCAATTTCTCCCGCCTTGCGCGCTCGACGTCGTCCATCACCCTGCCATCCCAGGCAAACGGCCCGCCCCGTGGGTATAGGTTCTGATACTGCTGGCCAAAACGTTCCACAAATTGGCGGACACCGCGCGGCGCGTTCAGATCGGCGGTTTCGAAGGGCCCGATAAATGACCATCTCAGGGCAAGCCCGTCACGTATGCAGGCATCAACGGCCTCCGGATCAGCCAAGCCTTCGGCGACCAATCGGAACGCCTCGTGATACAGCGCGCCTTGAAGCCGTATGGTGAGAAAACCGGGGTCTTCAGCCTTCATGCGGATCGGCGACTGACCGCAATTCGTCAGAAACTCAGCCGTCCAGTCCATCACTGCAGGCGACGTCCACGGCGAGGGGACGAGATCAACAGCGGGAATGACATATGGTGGATTAAGCGGATGCGCCACCAGGCAGCGTTCGCGATGAACCAGCCTGTCGGTAAATACTGAAGCGGGAATACCCGAGGTTGAACTGGCAAGCACGCTCTCAATCGGGGCGAGCCGCTCCATCTCAAGGAACATTTGCCGCTTCAAAGCGACGTCCTCGGCAAGGTTCTCCTGCACATAGCCTACACCGCCGAGTGCTTCTTCCAAAGTACGCGCCACATGCAGGCGCGCCAGCATATCAGCAGCAGAATGGCCGTTTAGCAGATCATATCGTTCAAGATCGCCAACGATTGCGCGGGCAAATTCAATCGCCTCACGAGCCTTGTCCGGGGTACGATTGTAAAAATATACATCGTGCCCGCCACGGGCAAAGCTGATGCCCCACGCGCGGCCGATCGAGCCAGTGCCAATTACAGCAACTTTCAATGTCCTCTCCTCATTGGCCAGTAGATCAGATTCGCAAAACGGAGCCCGCGTGTTAAGGCTGTTAGCGGTCAATCTGAATCAGGTTGGCTATAAACCAAGATGAGAGACCAGTGGGATGTTACGTTTTACATTTGATCTGGTGAACCAGATCAAATGTAAAACGCTTTAGCCAGCAAATGTCCGGACCATACCCCCCCTAGCACCCCCAAATCATTGGGCGACTCATGTTCCGGCGTCGCAATGGCTCCTCGCCCCTACACGGTTCCTCACGTCAAGCCTAGGCAGGGCGTAGCAGGCTGTGAACCAAAATAAAGATTTTAGATAAAAATGTTGTAAGACAGCTAACCCGTAGGTTGTAGTTTTTGCGAGCCGGTGAACCCCCCCCGGGGGGCCAAGCGTTGACGAAGGTGTGAAAAAATT
>JANMDM010000191.1:0-3514 GCA_031376305.1 Pseudomonadota bacterium
TGGCGCACCAGCTGGCTCAGCCGCGAGGCCTGGGCCTCGACCGCAGCCCTGCTGGCAAGCCTTCCCGTCGCCTGGGGGGCCTATGGTGGCGTAAAACCCGGCCTTTGGGGATTGGTGGCGGCGGCGCTCTGCCTTGCCACGGTCTTTGCCACCTCGATGATCTACGCCCAGCTCAAAACCGTGCCGCGCTGGAACCACTGGACCACCCCGGCGCTCTACCTTGGCTTTGCACTGGCGGGCGGCGCTATCCTTGCCGGGACCGGCGCGCTTGGCGCAGTCTTGTGCCTGATCCTCGGGGCATTGATGCTGTTCGCCTTCCGCAGCGGCGACCGGCGCTTTGCCGAAGCCGGTGCCAGTTTGGGCAGCGCCACCGGCCTCGGGCCTCTGGGCGAGGTCCGGGTCTTCGCCCCGGCCCACACCGCGTCCAACTACGTGATGCGCGAGATGGTTCATGTCGTGGGGCGCAAACATGTGCACAAGCTGCGGATTGTGGCGCTGGCCGGGGCGTCGCTCCTGCCAGCCCTGATCCTTGTGACCCTACCTGCGGGCCTGCCTGCCGTGACCCTTGCCCTGGTGCCGCATCTGATCGGCGCCTTCGCCCAGCGCTGGCTGTTCTTTGCCGAAGCCGAACATGTGGTCAGCCATTATTACGGGCGGCCGGAGGTGGCGTAAACACCTTGATCTTTCATTGTGGCCCCAATATCCCCGCCGGAGGCTTCCGTGCTCTCGGATCTCAGCCCTTCACCTTGAGATTTTCCGCATCGTAAAACGCCCCTATCCCGATCCGGGCCGGGAACGTCTCGCTGGCCACCACCAGTTCATAGCGCCCTGCGGACAGGAACGCGTCGGAAACTCCTTTGGCATTGCGCACATAACCGTAGCCGATGCTTTGACCCAAGCTGTAACCGTAGCCGCCCGAGGTCAGATAGCCCACCGCCTGCCCGTCGCGCAAAATCGTCTCACGCCCGACAAGCACGACCGCCGGATCATCCAGGGTGAAGCCTGCAAGCCGCTTGAGCAATGGCTTGCCTTGCACCACTTCCAGCGCCGCCCGCCCCAGAAAGTCCCGCCCGGATTTCATCTTTACCGCCCAACCGAGGCCCGCCTCAAACGGCGTATCATTCGGCGTGATATCAGCGGACCAGGCGCGGTAGCCCTTTTCCAGACGCAAGGATTCAATCGCCCGGTAGCCCAAGGGCCGGACCCCCTGCCCCGCGCCCGCCGCCATCAGAGCCTCAAAAACCGCGCCGGTGGCAGCAAGCGGCACATGCAATTCCCAGCCAAGCTCCCCCACATAAGTGACTCGAAGGGCGCGGACCTGCGCCCCGGCGATCGCGATTTCGCGCACATGCCCAAAGGGAAAACCGGCGTTTGAAACATCGGCATCCGTGACCTTGGCCAGCACCGCACGGGCTTTCGGGCCCATCAGCGACAGCGTGCCCCAGTCTTCGGTGATATCACGGATGGCGACATCACCCTTGGGCAGATGTTCGGCGATCCAGGCCAGATCGTGGGTGCGAAAGCCGGTGCCGGTGACGATGTAGAACCTGTCCTCCGCCAGCCGTGCCACGGTCAGATCGGCTTCGATGCCGCCACGGCTGTTCAACAACTGGGTATAGGTCAGACGCCCCGGCGCCTTCGTCACATCATTGGCGCAGACGAAATCCAGCGCTGCCGCCGCGTCCTTGCCCGTCACCTCATATTTGGCAAAGGACGATTGGTCGAAGATCCCCACCGCCTCGCGGCAGTGCTTATGCTCGACCCCGACCGCGTCGAACCAGTTCTGGCGGCCCATCGCATAGATATCGCGGGCCTCGGCGCCTTTGGGGGCGAACCAGTTCGGACGTTCCCAGCCAAGTTTTGAGCCGAACACCGCGCCGTGGCTTTTCAACCGCTCGTACAGCGGCGAGACGATCCGCGGGCGGCCCGAGGTGTATTCCTCATGCGGAAAACCGATGGCGTAGTGCTTGCCGTAGGCTTCGCAGGTGCGGTCCGAGACCCATTGCCGGTCGCGGTGCATGTCGGAAAACCGGCGGATGTCGACGACCCACAGGTCAAGCGGCGCTTCGCCGGTCACCACCCAATCGGCCAGCACCCATCCGGCGCCGCCGCCCGAGGCGATGCCAAAGGCGTTGAAACCCGCGCCCACGAACATGTTCACGCATTCGGGCGCGGCCCCAAGGATAAAATTGCCGTCGGGGGTAAAACTTTCCGGACCGTTGATCATCTGCTTGACGCCGGCAGTGGCCAATGCCGGAACCCGGGCGATGGCCTGATCCATATGCTGCTCAAAATGGTCGAAATCATCGTCAAACAGCCGGAATTCCCAATCGTTGGGCACATCGCCGCCGAACTCTCCGGTCTGCCAGACCTGCGGGTTCGGCTCGTAGCCGCCCATCACCAGCCCGCCGACTTCCTCCTTGAAATAGGTGCGCCGGTCGGGGTCGCGGATGGTGGCGGCGTCGGTTGACAGACCGGCGATCTTTTCGGTGACGATATACTGGTGCTTGACCGGCTGCAGCGGCACATTGATGCCCGCCATCGCCCCCACCTGCCGCGCCCATTGACCGGCGCAGTTCACCACCTTTTCGCAGGCAATCTCGCCCGCCGTGGTCTTGACCGAGGTGATCCGGTCGCCCTGCATCCCGAAGCCCAGAACCCGCACGCCCTCATAAAGTTTCGCGCCATGCATCCGCGCGCCCTTGGCCAAGGATTGGGTGATATCCGACGGGCTGGCCTGCCCGTCGGTCGGCAGCCAGCTTGCCCCCACCAGATCGGACACATCCATCAACGGCCACATGCGTTTCACCTCGGCGGGCGAGACCAGATGCATCTCCATCCCGAAGCTTTTGGCGGTGGTGGCAAGGCGTTTGTATTCGGTCCAGCGGTCCTGATTGGTGGCCAGCCGCAGACAGCCGGACATTTTCCAGCCGGTCTCTAGCCCGGTCTCGGCGGCAAGACCCTTATAAAGCTCTACCGAATATTTCAGCACCCTGGTGATCGAGGCGGAGGAGCGCAACTGCCCCACCAGACCCGCTGCATGCCATGTCGACCCTGAGGTCAGCTTGCCCTGTTCCAGCAACACCACATCGGCCTTGTGATCGCGGGCCAGATGATAGGCGGTCGAACAGCCGATGATGCCGCCGCCGATGACGACGATCTGGGCGCGATCCGGAAGCGTAACGGTGGGCAAGGTCATGGCTGGGTCTTTCCGTAATGGCTGTGATAGCGGTCAAGGGAGGCCTCAAACCGCGAGAGGTAGTCGCGCGCATGGGCGTCGTAATCGGCGCCGGGGGCGGCGAGGAAAATCTCCGACACCATCGCCCACATCGCCTCACGCAGCAGCGAGGCGCATTGCATGGCGTCAAAGGCCCGGCGCGTGGCGGGGTCGGGGGCATGGCCGAAATAGGCGGTCAGCAGGCGCGTGGCTTCAGCCCCGGACATCCCGGCATTCGAGGCGGCACCGGCAAGGTCGAACATCGCGGTGCCAAAACCCGCGTATTCAAAGTCGATC
>JANMDM010000226.1:0-4168 GCA_031376305.1 Pseudomonadota bacterium
CTGATGCCGTCATCCTCGCCACCGGCTCGCTGCCGGATGAGGGTGGCTTCCAGCGCTGGCTGCCCGGCGCCGACCGCCTGCCCGGCATTGAGAACGGCAATGTCTGGTCCCCCGAAGACGTCATGCGCCGCGAAGCCAAACTCGGGGACAGCGTGATCCTTTACGACGAAGGCGGCCACTGGCGCGGCTTGGGGACCGCGTGGCACCTCGCCGAACAGGGCAAACAGGTCACCATCGTCACCCCCGACCCCTACATCGGCCGCGAACTCACCCGCACCTCCGCCGACGCCCCCTTGCGCGCCCGCCTCGCCAAACTCGGCACCCGTTTCGTGACCGAACACATCATCGAAGAATGGTCGGGCCACGGCGCCCGCCTGCGCAACCTGCTGACCGGCGCGACCGAGACCCTCGCCGCCACGGCGCTGGTGATGTCCACCACCAACCGCGCCTTCGATCCCCTCTCAGCCGAGCTTGCCGACTATCCGACCCATCTCATCGGCGACGCCGCCGCGCCCCGGCAGGCACCTTATGCGTTTCACGAGGGGCGGAAGGTGGGGCTTCTGCTTTGACGCCCTACTCATTGCCGTTCAAGCTCGCCCGCTTCAAGCCCAAACCAACCGTCCGCGTCACTCAGAGGGTATCCCCACCGAGCGCGTAGATGCCAGCGGATCGCGTACAAAATGACGATGCCACCGCAGATTCACGGTGGACACCAACCTCAAGACGCGGCTCTGTCACGGTATCGGCAGTCACCGCAAAGGCCCTTGCCGCAACTTCATCTGGCGAGATAACATTACCCTTTGGCCCTGCGAGTTGGGGAATTTCGGTAAATGTGATATGCAGACAGCACAGCATTAAGGTTCGGAAAACGGCCAATGAAAGTTAGCGACGTGACGCATATCATTGACGCCAGAGGCGGCAGAAAAGGCTGGACCAACTGGGTTGGCAATCAATCCTTCGTGCCGCAGGATATCGCATCACCCGAAACCGAAGCCGCTTTGATCAACTTGATACGGTCAGCCGCCGCTGACGGGTCCGGCATTCGCGCTTTTGGGTCGGGGCATTCGGACACCCCCATTGTCGAAACCTCGGGAACACTGCTCTGTCTTGACGCCTTGCAGGGGATCATCTCGATCAATGCCGAGCGACAGGAAGTCACCGCCTGGGCCCAAACGCGCATCGTCGACCTTGGGGACATCCTTTGGGACCATGGCCTGGCACTTGCCAATCAGGGCGACATTGATACTCAGGCGATTGCCGGTGCCATTGCGACCGGGACCCATGGATCGGGCAAGGACCATGGCAGCTTCTCCTCGACGCTTCGCGCCGCACGCGTCGTTGATGGCCATGGTGAGGTCCATGATCTGTCGGCAGAGGCAAACCCAGACATTTTTCCGGCATTCCAGGTTGCGATTGGACTGCTTGGCGTGATGACGCAAGTGACGATCAAGGTCGTGCCCGCCTATCATCTGCTTGAGCAAATCCGCATCATGCACATCGACGAGGTGCTGGAACGCTGGGATGATCTGGTCGCGAACAACCGGCATTTTTCGTTCTTCTGGATGCCAAGCGATGCCTCGGCCGCGCTGTATGGGTTCAAGGACGCCGGCAAAGACTATTGCATGGTGAAAATCTACAACGAGGTTCCCGCCGATTTCGTTGCCCCTCGGGGCGACCGGGTTGATCGCGGTTACCGCATTTATCCGCATGTTTTCGAGCCCAACTTTCACGAACTGGAATACTTCCTGCCTGTGGACTGCGCCAAGGATGTGCTGCGCGAACAGCGGGCGCTGATGGTCAAAAGCCTGCCCGACAGCCAATTTCCGCTTGAAGTTCGGGTTGTCGCTCCCGAAAGCGGCTGGCTTAGCCCCAATTACAACCGGGCCAATGTCGTGCTTTCAGTCTCTGGAACCCCGGGTACTGACTACTGGCCGTACCTTCGCGCCACAGATGCCCTGTTCGGCCAGTTTGCGGCCCGGCCCCATTGGGGAAAACTGCACTTCATGACACCCCAGAGCATGGCTGCCCTATTCCCGCGCTACGAGGATTTCAAGGCCCTCCGGCGCCAGTTTGATCCGAAAGGTATCTTCCTGAACCCGCATCTGCGCGCGCTTTTCGAATAGTCGCAACAGGCTGAATGTCGCTATAACCTTCGCGCGATGAGCCCGTTGGATCGAAGGCATCAGCGTTGAGGGTATGGGACATGCGAATTCGAGTACCAATATGGCCAACTTTGGATTGGCTATTCGTGTAAAGGCGGAAGCGCAGGCATACCGAGCCAGCGCGGAATAAGTACGAAAGTTAGCACCCAAACAACCGCTCGTGCGTGAAACCCAAAGCTGAAAACCAACCAAAGACAGCTAAGTCCGCTTTCCGGTCTTTGAGATCGGACTGTACGTGGCTGCTTCTTGCGCATGGCAGCCACCGGCGGCCGTTCTGCTCCGCGTCCGGACAGCCGCGTAGTGTGCCAAAACGTACCCGGAACTCTTAAAATTCCCTTAACAAAAAATCACAAACCAAACAAAATCAACTACATACCAAAGTGTCCAGATTCGGACACCCCCCAGACCTCACAGATTAAACACCCGGCTCGGATGCAGCTCCCCGGATTTATAGACCCCGACCGCCACCGCCCGGCCTTGATAACTGGCCCAGGCCTCGTCGCCGAAGTCCACGTCCGAGGCGATCACCATCCCCGGATTGCCGTTCCTGAGCCGCGCCGCCCCCTCCGCCGTCGCCTTCAATTCCGGCAGCTCCGCCAGCCCGACTTCCAGAGGCAGCAACAGCGCATCCAAAGCCTCCGACCGCGCCAGTTCCTCGACCCGTTCCAGTGATACCCCGTCCGCCACCTCAAACGGCCCCGACCATTCGCGGCGCAGCCACAACACATGCCCCAGGCATCCCAGCGCCGCCCCCAGATCGCGGGCGATCGAGCGGACATAGCCGCCCTTGCCGCAGACCATTTCCAACTCCACCGTGTCGGCATCGGTCCGGGCGATCATCTCAAGCGAGTCAACCCACAACTCCCGCGCCGCCAGCTCCATCGCCTCGCCCTCACGCGCCAAAGCATAGGCCCGCTCGCCGTCGACCTTCACGGCGGAAAACTGTGGCGGCACCTGCAGGATATCGCCCCGATACGCCGCCAGCCCGGCGCGGATCGCCGCATCCGATGGCCGCAAATCAGAGGTTGCAATCACCACCCCCTCGGCATCGTCGGTATTGGTCGCCGCCCCGAAGCGCACCGCGAAGCGGTAGCATTTCAAGGCATCGGTGATGTAGGGCACGGTTTTCGTCGCCTCGCCCAAAGCCACCGCCAGCACTCCGGTCGCCGCCGGATCAAGTGTGCCCGCATGCCCCGCCTTCTTGGCATCAAACGCCCAGCGGACCTTGTTGACGACCGAGGTCGAGGTGATCCCCGCAGGCTTGTCCACCACCAGCCAGCCCGAAACCTCGCGGCCTTTTTTGCGTGCCATATTCCACCCTATCTGCCGAAAGACCCGCTGCTAGCGAAAGCCCGTCCTCGCGTCAATCGGCGGGCACCACCAGCCCGACAATCGGTCCCATGGCAAAACCGAAATCATTCCGCCCCAACTCGGGCGCATAAAGGCGCGAAATATGCCCGTCGAAGAACAGCGCATCGGGCGCGCCAAGCCCATCGCGGAACAACCGCGCGAAGTCATAGAAATTCACCGTTGCGTTCGAGATGGCGAAATAGGCTGTCTTGCCGTCTGCCGAAACGCCAACCCCGTTACGAACATAATACGAATCCGACTTCGGCAAAAACCGTGGATGCAGCTTGCCGCCGATCACCAGCATCGGCCCGGACTGGCTGGCATAACGGCAGGCGGGCTTTTGCGCGTCATAGCTCAGCGTCTCGATCACCGCGAACCGATCGGCGCCGATGCAAAACACCCCGTTGGGTCGCAACCCGAAGTTCCCCGGCCCCGCCCTGCGCACCAGCCCGGCACTTTCGTACCCATTCTCTATATATAGCCCGGCCGGGAGCCGATCAGGACGATACATGCCCGCATTCATCGCAAAGCCAAGCTTACGCCCTTCGCCTGCAAGGATCGCATCTACCGCACCAAAGCTGCCCAAGACCGCTCCGTCTGCGCCCTTGAGGAACAACCGAAGATCAGCATCCGCCAAAACTTGGCAGACACTGTAG
>JANMDM010000209.1:0-9939 GCA_031376305.1 Pseudomonadota bacterium
CGGCCTGCATGGCAAGGGCCATGTTGTGGCCGAATTCGACATCACCCCCGATCTGTGGTTCTTCGACTGCCACTTCCCCGGCAACCCGATCATGCCCGGCTGTCTGGGTCTGGACGGGTTGTGGCAGCTGACCGGCTTCAATCTTGGCTGGCGCGGCTGGCAGGGGCGCGGCTACGCGCTGGGGACGGGCGAGGTCAAGCTGACCGGCATGGTGCGGCCCGACCGCAAGATGCTGCGCTACTTTGTAGATTTCACCAAGGCGCTGCAGACCCGCCGTCTGACCATGGGTGTGGCAGATGGCCGGGTCGAAGCCGACGGCGAAGTGATCTACCTTGTCAAGGATATGAAAGTCGCTCTGTCCGCGAGCTGACGTACGAAAAGGAGACTGCCATGCGCCGCGTCGTCATCACCGGGATCGGGATCGTCTCGCCCATCGGCAATAATGCCGCTGAAGTAGAAGCCTCCTTGCGCGCCGGGCGTTCGGGCATTGTTTTTGCCCCCCAATATGCCGAACGCGGCTTTCGCAGTCAGGTCCACGGCATGCCGCAAATCGTGCTGGAAGATCACATCGACAAGCGCAATCTGCGGTTCATGGGGCCGGGAGCCGCGTATAACTTTCTGGCGATGGAACAGGCGATTGCTGACAGCGGCCTGACCGAGGCGGAAGTGTCGAACGACCGCGCCGGTCTGATCATGGGATCGGGCGGGCCGTCCACCTCGAACTTCTTTGAGGCGCACCGGATCGTCATGGAAAAGGGCAGCCCGAAACGGATGGGCCCGTTCATGGTGACGCGCTGCATGTCATCCACGAACTCGGCGTGCCTCGCTACCCCGTTCAAGATCAAGGGTGTGAACTATTCGATCACCTCGGCCTGTTCGACCAGTGCCCATTGCATCGGCAATGGCACTGAGTTGATCCAGATGGGCAAGCAAGACATTGTCTTTGCCGGCGGCGGCGAGGAATTGGACTGGACGCTGTCGTGCCTGTTCGATGCGATGGGCGCCATGTCGTCGAAGTATAATGACGCGCCTTCAACCGCTAGCCGCACCTATGACGTCACCCGTGACGGTTTTGTTATTGCCGGTGGTGGCGGCGTGGTGGTGCTTGAAGAGTTGTCGCACGCCTTGGCGCGCGGCGCGAAGATCTACGGCGAAGTGACCGGCTATGGCGCAACATCAGACGGGTATGACATGGTGGCCCCGTCAGGCGAAGGCGGCGAACGCGCCATGCGGCTGGCGATCTCGACACTGCCCGAAGGCCGCAGCGTTGATTACATCAACAGCCACGGCACTTCGACCGTCGTGGGTGATGTGACCGAGGTGGAAGCCATCCGCCGGGTGTTTGGCACCCATACCACGCCGCCGATCGCGTCGACCAAATCTTTAACCGGCCATTCACTTGGGGCAACGGGCGTGCATGAGGCGATCTATTCGCTGATCATGATGAACAAGGATTTCATCGCCGCTTCGGCCAACATCACCACTCTGGATCCGGCGCTTGATCCCTCCGAGATTGTGACCGAGCTGCGTGAAGGGGTGAAGCTTGATTCCGTCCTGTCGAACAGCTTCGGCTTCGGCGGCACCAATGCCACGCTCGTGATGAGCAAATATCTCGGGTGAATTGACCATGGCCGGATTGATGACAGGCAAGCGCGGGCTGATCATGGGCGTCGCGAATGAACGATCCATTGCCTGGGGAATCGCCAGCGCCTTGGCGGCCGAAGGCGCGGAGCTGGCCTTTACCTATCAGGGCGAAGCCTTCGGCAAGCGGGTGCAGCCGTTGGCCGCCTCGCTTGGCTCGACGATCCTGGTCGATGCCGATGTGCAGGATGATGCCTCGCTTGACCGGGCCTTTGCCGAGTTGAAGGCGACATGGGGCAAGATCGACTTTCTGGTCCATGCCATCGCGTTTTCCGACAAAAACGAACTGACCGGGCGGTTTATCAGCACCACGCGTGAGAATTTCAAAACCACGATGGCCATCTCATGCTTTTCATTCATCGATGTGGCGCGGCGGGCCGCCGAGATGATGCCGGACGGTGGCACATTGCTGACCCTGACCTATCAGGGGTCGAACCGGGTGACGCCCTTCTACAACGTGATGGGCGTCGCCAAGGCGGCGCTGGAATCGGCTGTGCGCTATCTGGCCAATGACCTTGGCCCGCAGGGGATCCGCGTCAACGCCATTTCGCCCGGCCCGATGAAAACCCTGGCAGGCGCAGCCATCGGCGGGGCGCGCAAGACGTTTCGTCAGACCGAAGCGAACGCACCGCTCAGGTCAAACGCCACGCTGGAAGCGGTGGGCGGTACGGCGGTGTACCTTGCGTCGGACTACGGCTGTTTCACCACTGGCGAGATTATCCGCGTCGATGGCGGTTATCACGTTTTGGGGATGCCACAGCCGGAAAACCTCGGGGGCTGAGGCGACCAGTTGCACCGTTGGATGGGTCATTCTTGCAGCTCTCATTTCAGAACACCGACCCGCCTGCCTTCCAACACATTCTATCGAGACATCAGATTGCTGAAAAAATCACTACCGATTGTTCTGGCACTACAGCTGTTTCTGGGGATCGTTCTGGCGATATTATGGAATAATCCCCCCAATCTTGACAGCTCGTGGCTGCTCTATGCGACGGCGGAATGGCTGGGCGGCAAACGTCTTTATGTTGATATCCTTGAGCTGAATCCGCCGCTGATATTCTTACTGAATGTGCCTGCGGTGACCGCTGGCTGGATCTTTGGAATCACGTCCACCAACGGTTTTTATCTGTGCATTCTGGGAACGATGTTCTGCGCACTGATCTGGGTGATCGGTCTTTGCCGGACATCGGCAGCTTCGGTCAACGCCCCGATTGTAGCCGCGGCGCTGCCTAGCGGGCCATGTTTGCGGCGGCGGGCATCCTGATCAAACCCTATTTTGTGGCTCAAGCCAAACCGCGCACCATCCTGGTCATATCGACGCAGATTGATCCGCAGTTTCCGCTGACCCTGCAGTTTGGCGCGCATTGGGCAGGCAGGTTCGCTGTCCAGTGGTTTGTTCCTGGGGCGCTCAATGGATTGCGATCGACTGATTGTGGGCGTTTGCTTGTGCGTTGTGCGCGCTACCGCCAAATCCTGCACATGGCGACCGGCATCACCGCCGAAGACATCACACGGGAGCGGCCCGATCTTGTTATCTTCAACCGGATGTCTTTGTTCATTGAAGACCCGAACGACACGCTGGAGCCGCTGTTTTTTGACGACAAGGCCTTTGCCGCAGCCATGCACAGTTACACTTTGCAATCCAGCCATGACGGCTACACTGTCTGGGCGCGCTCTGGGGGCTGAGCCGCCAGAAGTGCGGCAGGCGCATTTGCGGCCACCGTGGGGGGCGCGCCCAAGCCGGAGAATGACGCCATGACCCTTGCTACATTCCCTGCCGCCGATGGCGCACGTCTGGCCTACCGCGATAGCGGCCAGGGCCTGCCGGTTCTGTGTCTGGCCGGGCTGACCCGCAATTCCACCGATTTTGATTTCCTTGCCCCGCATCTGCCCGACGTACGGTTGATCCGCGCCGACTACCGCGGGCGTGGAGGATCGACCTGGACCGGGGCGGACAGCTATACCGTCGCGCAAGAAGCGCAAGATGCGCTGGCGCTGCTTGATCATCTGGAAATCGGCAAAGCGGCGATCCTTGGCACATCGCGTGGCGGGTTGATCGGCATGGTGCTGGCGGCAACTGCCAGGGAACGGCTGCTGGGCCTGTGCCTGAACGACATCGGCCCGGTGATCGAACGCGCGGGGTTGGAAAAGATTTTTGACTATGTGGGGCGCAATCCGGCGGCGAAGACCCTGGATGATCTGGTGGCGCGGATGCCCCGCACAATGGCGGGGTTCGCCCATGTGTCTGCGGCCCGCTGGCGGGGTTTTGCGGAACGGCTTTACACGCAGACGCCGACGGGATTGCATATTCGCTATGACCCCGATCTGCGCGCCGCATTTGTGAAAAGCTTTGCGGGGCCGCCCGCCGATCTTTGGCCGCTGTTCGAAGCCTGCGCCGACGTGCCGCTGGCTTTGATCCGGGGGGCGAACTCCGACCTTTTGTCAAAGCTGACCGCGGATGAGATGCGCTGCCGCCGCCCGGACATGATCTTTGCCGAGGTGCCCGACCGGGCGCATGTGCCGTTTCTGGATGAGCCAGAGGCGCTGCGGGTGATCCGGAGCTGGCTTTCCCTGATGGCAGTCTGATGCGGGCCGATCTTGGTGATGTGACCCTGTACTGGCGTCAGGACGGCGACCCTGCAGGCGCACCGGTGGTCTTTGCCCATGCCTTGGGGCTGGACTTGCGGCTGTGGGATCAGGTCATGCCCATTTTACCGCAATCGCTGCGGCTGATCCGCTATGATTCGCGCGGGCATGGGCAATCCTCCTGCCCACCCGGCCCCTATGCGAAGGGGGCGCTGATCCGCGACGCCGAGCGGTTGCTGGAGGTGTTGTCGGTGCGCGATTGCGTCTTTGTCGGGCTGTCAATGGGCGGGCTGGTGGCGCAGGGTCTGGCAGTCAAACGGCTGGATCTGATCCGGGGCATGGTGTTGTCGAACACGGCGGTCAAGATCGGCACACCGCAGACTTGGACGGCACGCATCGCCGAAGTGCGGGCAGGCGGGATCGAGGCGATTGCTGATACGGTGACGGCACGGTGGTTTTCGCGCCGCTTTCTGGCGACCGAGGCGGCACTTGCGTGGCGCGCTCGGCTTTGCGCCACCCCCGCTGAGGGCTACATGGCCACCGCTGCGGCGATTGGCGGCGCGGACTTCCTGAGCCCGACGTCGGGCCTGACCTTGCCGACGCTGGTGATCGCGGGAAGCGGCGACGGGTCCACGCCGCCCGATCTGGTGCGCGAAACCGCCGATCTGATCCGGGGGGCGCAATTCGAATTGATCCGCGGGGCGGGCCATTTGCCGCCCGTGGATCAGCCAGAGGCATTCGCGCGCCGGTTGGCGGAATTTCTGATCAGTATCGGCCATTCGTGACCGGCGCCGGGCCGCTGGCTTCCATCGGCGCCGGGGATCTGCTAGAAGCCACCGAAATCACAGACCTATTTTTCGTCAGGAACTTCCATGCAGTCGCGTCTTGCGCTGGCTTTCATCCTTTTGACCGTCGCCATTGATGCGATCGGGATCGGCATCATTTTCCCGGTCATGCCAGATCTGCTGAAGGATGTGACCGGGGCGGATATCTCCACTGCCTCGCTTTGGGGTGGTGTGCTGGCCACGTCCTTCGCCGCCATGCAATTCCTGTTCGGGCCGGTGGTGGGCAATCTGTCGGACACCTACGGGCGACGGCCGGTGATGTTGTTGGCGCTGGCGGTGATGGCGCTTGATTACCTGATCATGGCGGCGGCAGGATCGGTGTGGGTGCTTTTGGTTGGCCGGATCGTGGCCGGGATTGCCGCAGCAACCTATTCGACAGCCAACGCCTATGTGGCCGACATAACCGCGCCCGAAGATCGGGCGAAGAATTTCGGCTACATCGGGGCGGCCTTTGGTGTGGGGTTCATTCTGGGGCCGCTGATGGGCGGCTTTGCGGCCGAGCTGGGACCGCGGGCACCGTTCTGGCTGGCGGCAATTATCGCCGCCGCCAACATGATCTTTGGCTGGTTCGTCCTGCCTGAAAGCCTTGGCGATGATAACCGCCGCCCCTTCAACCTGACGCGGGCCAATCCCTTTGCCTCGTTCAAAGCGATTGGCCACCTGCCGGGTATGAAGCGTTATCTAATCATCATGTTCTTCTATACGCTGGCCTTCCAGTCTTACGGGTCGGTCTGGGCGTTTTTTGGAACCGAACGGTTCGGTTGGAATGCCTGGTGGAACGGCCTGTCACTGGCGGCCTTCGGGGTCAGTATGGCGGTCGTACAGTCGATGGGTGTCGCTCCGGCGATCCGGCTTTGGGGCGAAAAGCGCACCGCGGCATATGGGATGACCGTCGATGCGGTTGCCTTTGGCTTTTATGGTTTCGTGACCTCGGGTTTCTGGGCGCTGGTCTCGACCCCGGTGGCAGCAGCAGCGGGTGTGGCGGGGCCGGCCCTTCAGGGGCTGATGACCAATGGCACGCCGGACGATCAGCAGGGAGAGTTGCAAGGTGTGATCACATCGGTGTCGTCGGTCGCCATGGGCGTGGCGCCGATGATCATGACCACGATATTCTGGTTTTTCACCAAGCCCGACGCGCCGGTTTATTCACCGGGTGCGCCGTTCCTGCTGGCTGCGGGGGTGATGGTCATTTGCGTCGCAGTCCTTGTCGCGGACAAGCGGGCAATCAGGCGCGCCTGAGATAAGTCTCGCCCAAGAGCGTCAGGGAGGGGCAGATGAAACTCAAGGATCTGGAGATTTTCACCGTGGCGCCGCCGGCGCCGGGATGGGGCGGGCGGTACTGGCTGTTTGTCAAGCTGACGACCGATGACGGCATCGTCGGGTACGGCGAATGCTACGCCTCGACCGTTGGGCCAAAGGCGATGCGCGCGGTGATCGAGGATGTGTTTGATCGCCATATGGCCGGCACCAGCCCCGAAGAGATCGAGCTGATGTATCGTCGCGCCTATTCTTCGGGGTTCACTCAGCGCCCCGATCCGACGGTGATGGGGGCGTTTTCGGGGATGGAAATTGCCTGTTGGGACATCTTGGGCAAAGCCCGCAACCGCCCGGTCTGGGCGCTGCTGGGTGGCAAGATCAACCCGCGTCTGCGCAGCTACACCTATCTTTACCCAGAGGCGGGCAAGGAAAGCGGTGAATTCTGGGTTGATCCTGATGCCACTGCCGAAGCCGCCGCGCGCTTTGTCGCCATGGGCTTCACGGCGGTGAAATTCGACCCCGCCGGCCCCTATACGATCCGGGGCGGCCATGACCCGAGCCAATCGGACATCAGCCGTTCGGCGGCCTTTTGCAAGGCCATCCGCGAAGCCGTCGGCGACCGCGCCGATCTGTTGTTCGGCACCCACGGCCAGTTCAACGTGGCCGGTGCCATCCGGATGGCGCAGGCGATCGAACCTTACGGGCCGCTTTGGTACGAAGAACCGATCCCGCCGGACAACCTGCTGGACTTCGCCGAAGTGCAAAAAGCAGTGCGGATTCCGGTGGCCACTGGCGAGAGGTTCAGCACCAAAGCCGAGTTTGCGACGGTTCTGCGCAGCGGCGGCGCCCGCATCCTGCAACCGGCTTTGGGCCGTGCGGGCGGGATTTGGGAGTGCAAAAAGATCGCGGCCATCGCCGAGGTGTTCACTGCGCAAATTGCGCCACACCTTTACGCCGGACCAGTGGAATGGGCCGCCAATGTTCAGCTTGGCGCCTCGATCCCCAACCTGTTGATGGTGGAAACCATTGAAACCGGCGGGGCCTTCCATCTGGCGCTGATCAAGAATTCGATCAAATGGGAAGATGGCTATGTCACCGTCCCCGACGCCCCCGGCTTGGGCATCGAGTTTGACGAGGATCTGGCCCGCGCCCATCCCTATACCGGCGATCGGCTGCATCTGGAGATGCAAGAAGCGCCCTGCGACTACCGTCGACCCAACTGGTTCGAAGGTGGGGCGCCATCGACGAAAAAGCCGGGAACATAGGCGCCTTGGAGGCCGCGAAAAGGTAAGGTATTCCGGGCCTTTGGCAATTACAGGCTGGACAGCGGGACGACGGCATGATGGCTTGCACGGCATGATAAAACGCAGCCTTCCGTATTTTGTGACCGCCGCCATCGTCGTGCTGGCCGGGGTATGGCTGTACATGGTCGGCCGTGTGCTGATCTGCAAATGCGGCTACGTCAAGTTGTGGCATGGGCAGACCATGTCGTCGGAAAATTCGCAGCATCTGATGGACTGGTACACGCCGTCGCACCTGCTGCACGGCATCCTGTTTTTCGCGATCCTGTGGCTGGTCGCCCGCCGCCTGCCCTTTGGCTGGCGACTGGTCATCGCGACGCTGGTCGAGACCGCATGGGAATTGGTCGAAAACTCCAGCTTCATCATCGAACGCTACCGCGCGGTGACCATATCGCTGGATTACTACGGCGACAGCGTCATCAATTCACTGGCTGACATCACCGCGATGATTGTCGGGTTCTGGTTGGCGTCGCGCCTGCCGATCTGGGCGAGTGTCGCCATCGTCATCGGCTTTGAGGCGCTGACCATCTGGCTGATCCGCGATGGGCTGGCACTGAACATCCTTATGCTGGTTTATCCGCTGGACGCGGTGCGCGACTGGCAAGGCGCGCTGGGGAATTAGCGCCCTTTGCCGACCGGGTCGGCATGGGCAGGCAAAATGCGGCCCGTGCAATCGCCAAAGCCGATGCGGTAGCCTTTTCCCTGCGCGTGGCCACGCAAGGAAAGCGTATCGCCATCCTCAAGAAAACTACGGGTCTGACCGGTGGCCAATGTGATCGGCTCTTTGCCGCCCCAGCTGAGCTCCAGCAAACTTCCACGACTGTCTTTTGTGGGGCCGGAAATCGTGCCGGACCCCAAAAGGTCGCCGACATTCATCGGGCAGCCACTGGTGGTATGATGGCAAAGTTGCTGTGCTGCGGAATAGTAAAGCCGGGCGGCATTGGTGCGGGCGATCACCGTTTCGGCCTGCCCGTCAGGGGCCAGCGCCACTTCGAGCGCGATGTCATAAAGCATCGGCCCCGGTTCATGCAGATAGGGCAAAAGCACGCGGTCGCGCGGCGGGGTGGGTTTGCGGAAAGGTTCCAATGCCGCGCGCATCACGATCCAGGGGGAAATCGTCGTCGCCGTCGCTTTGGACTGAAATGGCCCGAGCGGCTGGTATTCCCAAGCCTGAATATCGCGGGCCGACCAGTCGTTCAAAAGCACATAGCCGAAGATCATCGCATCTGCGTCCGCGACGGAAACCATGCCTTCTGATGCCCGGCCCACGACCGCCCCAAGTTCAAGTTCAAGATCAAAGCGGCGCGACGGGGCAAAGTTGGGCAATTCCGCATCGGGGGCTTTCAGTTGACCCCATGGGCGGCGCACGTCGGTTCCCGAAACCACCACAGAGGACGCGCGGCCATTGTATCCGATCGGGATCGACAACCAGTTCGGCGGCAGCGCATTGGCCGGATCGCGGAACATCGAGCCGACATTGACCGCATGATCGCGGCTCGCGTAGAAATCGGTGTATTCAGAGACGAGGAAGGGCATATGTAGCCGCGCTGCGGCCATCGGCACCAGAAAGGGTTCGACTTCGGTCCGGTAGTCGGAACCATCGGCCAGAAGCTCGCTCAGCGCTGCGCGGAACCCGGCCCAGGCTTCCGGTCCAAGCTCCATGAACTCGTTCCAGAACGGCACGTCAAACACCGGGTCTTCGCCTGCGGAAATGATCCCGGCCGCCTCCAACCCGGCCAGGTCAAGGATCCTGTCGCCAATGGCCACGCCACAGCGCGGCTCCTCGTCCTTCAGGGAAAACACTCCGCAAGGCAGGTTTTGCAGGGGGAAGTCTGCGGTGGGGGAATTGGCGCTTTCCACCCAGCTTTTTAGGACTGTCATAAATCGTTCCGTCAATTTGGAGGGAAGCCTACCCGGTCACCTTAACTTCGAACCCGCCAAATATCATCCGCGTGCCGTCAAAGGGAGCAAGCGCCATGTCCATCTGCATCCGGGGATCGGCCATCACCAGCGCGTTCACCGCATCCCGGTGGGCGCGGTCGCGGTAAGTGATCCAGGAAAAGAACACTGTCTCGCCGTCCTGCATCTGGACGGACCGGGGAAATGACGTCAGTTTGCCCATTGGCGCGTCGTCGGCCTGTGCTTCGGTAACCGACAGCGCGCCATGCTCGGTCCAGACCATGGCGCCAAGTTTTGCAAGCTCGAGGTATTCACTGATGCGTGCCACCGGCACAGGCACCACGAATCCATCAACATAGGCCATGTCATCCTCCTAAACTGACTGCCGGGGAAGTCTACTTCACGCCCGG
>JANMDM010000256.1:0-7681 GCA_031376305.1 Pseudomonadota bacterium
GCGGCCGCCTCCCATGAGCCCTGTTCGGTGTAAAGTGTGCGCAAAAAGCGCGCCGCATAGAGCGCGTTGGCCATCGGGTCGAACATCTGTTCGATTGAACTGAAGTGTTCGCCATGCCACTTGAAATTGATCTGAAAGCAGCCGATGTCAAAGCTGCGCGCGCCGCGGGCATATTCTTTTTGCGCAAAGGCCAGCGCTTCGTCGCGGGTGTCGAACCACACACCCTTGCCCTCCATGTTCACGGTCCACGGCCAGGGGCGAAAGCTGCCATTGTTTTTGCGACCGGTCTCATTCAGAGAAATTGCCTGCAAAACCGACAGCGGCACCCCTTCAAGTTGCGACACTTCAGCCGCGGCTTGTTCGCAGATCGCCGAGGGATCCGATGCGGCGGATACCGCAAGAGTTTGTGTCAAAAAAATAAATATCAGAAAGAAGTCGCGACGCACGCGCCCGGGGCGCATTCGCATATGTATTGGTTCGGTTGAAAATAGGGGCATTCTGACCTGCGTGAGCATTCTTGCTACTGCGGGTCAGCCTAGGTTTCAGCTATTGAGATTTAGTAACCACGCGTCGGCAACCGACAGTTTATTGCGCGGGAAGTGCTGGGTCGGCGGCGGGTGGCCCAAGCAGATCGTTCAAGGTTTGGCGCAGCAATGTACTGTTCTCCAGAATGGCCTTGCTGTTCTTGAGCGTCGCCGCGCGCCCGGTAGGCTCGGGCGGCTTTGGCGCAGTCAGGCCAAGCCCGCGCAGGGCGGCTTTCAACGTGTCATCGCCCCGTGCCGCGCGCGCCCAATCCCCCCCGGCCCAAGCAGCTTTCGCGGCAGCTTCGGTCGCGCCGATCCGGTCCAGGGCGTCAGCGGCGGTAAGGTGATCGCCCAGCATCGCATAAGCCTCTGCCCGTATCCCCAGCACGTCATTTCCATTGAGGGCTTTCACCTGAGCAAGAGCCTTTTCCGGTTCAAAAAGGTCAAGGTCGGCGCGGGCGAGCAGCCGACGTCCCCGTTCGGTATATCCGGCCTCGCCGGTTAACACTTCGCGCAGGTCTTCGGCAAAACCAAGGCCCGCAAGCCGCCCAGCCAGATCAAGTCGGAGCCCGATATCGGGACCGGCTTCTGGCAACAGATCGCGATGCGTGAAATAGGCGTTCATAAAGTCGCGATCCTGAGCCTTGGAGGCGAGCAGGTTGAAGAGCTGCAACGCCGTGTCCCCGCGGGCGGCCTCGGGGGCGTCATTCTTCCACCGAAGGTAGCTATTGAACGCAGCGACGAAATCACCGCCTGCAGCATGCGCAAGTATCTCGGCATGGGCGAAGATGGCGCTGTCTGCGCTTGCGCGGTGTTCAAAAGCCAAGGCGGCAATCGTTTCGATCAGTTTTGGATCGATCGCTTCGCCGCGATCCAGCCGCGATTGAATGGTCAAGATCACCGCCTCGGCTGATAATGCGTCGTTGGCATGTGTAAGAACGTCCAGGGATTTTTCGGCCTGTTCCGCCTTGCCCAACCCAAGATCAATTTCGGCGTCCAGCATGCTGACAACGCGATCACCATTTTTTGCCTGGCGTGCGACGGCGTTGCGGATGGACTTGGCGGCATCGTCAGCATCGATCGCAATTAATCGGTTCGATACCCGCTGCCCGAGAAGGTAACGCAAATGACCTGGCAGGCCTGAAAAAGCCCGGACAATCGCAGACACATTGGCGACCCTGACATCGTCTGTGACCGGGGCGGCCAAAAACGCCCAGAGTGCTGCGGCAGTGTCGCAATCGCGCATGCCATGAAGCGCACTCTCGGCGGCGACAGGACGGTCATCCAGAATGTCCGCAATATCCGTCAAGATCTTCACTTTGCTTTCGTCGATCGAGAAAGCAGTCAGGGTTTGGCTGGCTTCCGCACCCATGCCAAAGAAAAGGTACAGGCGCGCAAGCTTTTCGACCGCCGCCACATCGGGGCGATCGAATTCGCCGGAAAGAAGCCCGCGTGCATTCGTGATCTGCACCGTGGCGGGCCTCTCATCCCCCCAGTTGGCGACATCCAAAGCCTCGTTGCTGAGGCAGCTTTCGCCGTCAGCGGTGACGTGGCGGGGCATGGGATTTTGGGCAGAGTCACGGTCGATGCTGGTTTCAGCGTGAAATTCCATGTGGTTGTCAGGATCGGCTTGATCTGTGTCGTCTGGTCCGGTCGCGTTTGCGGGAACATCACTCTGGACTGTATCCGGGCGATCGGGCAAGCCGTTGGCCTTTGCACCGCCAGGGCCTTGGCGCGCGGCGTCGATCTTGACCAAGCCTTGCGCGGCTGCCCGGCTTAACTGATGAAGAAGTGCGGTTTCGATGGCTGCGGTTGCAGGCTTCGGGACAGGGAAGGGTAGTTGAGGCAGCGCAATAGTGGCGATCCGCCCTTCGACAGGCAGAGGCAGGAGCGTCGGAAAGGGCGGGGCTACGTTCTGGGTCGGGCGGGTGATGTGATCGGCGGGCGGCGAAATCTGCGGGGTCGTTTGCGGCACCACCGCAAGCGGCACGTCAATAATTGGGAGTGTGGATGTGGCAGCGGTCGGCACTTGCAGATTCCGCCAGTAGATCGGCAGGCTTGCCTCTTGGTTCAGACCAGGGCGAAAGGCCAAAGTGGCCATGCCACTGCCAGGGGTCGCCTTCGCAGCAGGCTGCGGTTCGCGGCCTGGCACTGGGTCGGGAGCGACGCTTTCGGGTTCCGTGGCCCGTTGAAGCTGTTGTTCAAAAGGCGAGGAGGCGGCAGGCGGACCGGCGGCAATATCGACAACGATGTGCCCGTTCGATGTTACAAACGCCTGTGCATGGCATTCGCAGGTTACGGCCAGGGCAAGCACACCAGCCGTGTCGGTTGATCCGACATCGGCAAGGCGGCTGCGCGGCACGCGATCGAAAATGGATGACGTGTCGAAACTCAACCCCTGATCTGTCAGCCGCAATTCATATCCACCGGGCACGCGGCCGAGCTGCCAATCGGTCTCGGGCGCTGTTTCAAGGACCAGGCGGGTATATCCCGCATGCTCTCCGGCGCGAATGTGGATGGTTTCCGCCTGTGACGGCAGGCCGGCCAGAGCCATGACGGCACCGCAGATCAATCGCCAGAATGCGGGCGCGCGATCCATCAGGCGGCGTCCGATTTTACCGCGCGCAGAGCTTCTTCCAGCTCTGAAAAGCTGGGCCGGAAATGATGTGGGGTGTTTTGCCTGCCGACCTCAATGCAAATGTTCGGGGCGTGACGGTGCAAATTTGCCACAAGGACTTCGCGGATCAGTTTGTTGAAATGCGAATCTTCCGTGACCACGGATTGAACTTTTACCGCGAAGGGTCCCACCAGGCCATAAGCCATGAAAACGCCCATGAACGTGCCCACCAGTGCCGAACCGATCATGCTGCCCAGAATTTCAGGCGGTTGATCAATGGATCCCATCGTCTTGATCACCCCGAGCACCGCTGCGACGATGCCCAGCGCCGGCAGGCCATCGGCGATCGATTGCAGCGCGTGACAGGAATGCAGGGCGTGGTGCAGGTTCGCTTCGAGCTGCTTTTCCAAGACCTCTTCGACCTGATGGGGATCATCGTAATTCATCGAGGCGGAGCGCATGGTGTCGCAGATCAGCTCAACGGTTTCATGGTCATGTGTGATCTTCGGATATTTGCCAAATATCGACGAGCCCTCTGGATTTTCGATATGTTCTTCGACCGCAACCGGGTTGGACTTTGCCAGTTTGATCAGCTCAAACAACAGGCACAGCAGATCGCGGTAGTCTTGTGGCTTCCATTTTGGCCCTTTGAACACCTTGCCGACGTCTTTGAGTGTCTGCTTGATCGAGGCCATGTCATTGCCCAGCACAAAGGCGCCTGCCGCCGCGCCGCCAATCATGATCATTTCCCACGGAGCGGCTTCCAGAACGATTCCAAGTTCGCCGCCGTGCAACACATAGCCGCCGAAAACCATGATGAAGATGATCGCAATCCCGACGAAACCGATCATGCCAGAACCTTCTCCCTGCCGGTGTTTTTCGCTGCTCGCCCGATCCTTGCCGAAGCCGGTTAAGAATCCGTTTTTGTTTTAGCTTTTTGGCGCATTGGCATTGCGCCCTGCCAATTTCAGACTGATCGCATAGGCTTTGGCTGGTGCCAGTCCAGCCAAAACGGCGGCCGCCGAGTCCGACCGCATCTGTGCCAGAAATCCTGCGGCGAAATCCGGATCCATTTCGCCGAACAGTTTGGCGGCGTCCTTGGGCTTCATGGTTTCGTACATGGCCACCAGTTTGGCCACATCCTTTTCAGATGCTTGATCGGCAAGGGCGATAGTCTGGGCGAGCTTTTGTTCCGTGGCTTCCAGAGTGGCAATCTGAGCGTCGATTTCTTTGCGGGCTAAGGCCAGCGTTTGCTCGCGTTCGGCGGCTTTGGCTTCTTGCTTTGCCAGACGCGTTTCACGGTCACGCAGGGCGGCGAGCATGGCCTGCGCCCCTGAATCCGGTTCACACATCTGCGCTGCGCCGCCCGCGTCAGCGGCCGCTGGTTCGGGGGGCGTGGTTTCGGCGAAAGCGTTTCCAACACCCTCCCCCAGGCGCAAAATTCCGGACAGCCCCATGAATAGTGCCAAGAAAAACAACCCACCCCGACGTGGGCGTAAAGCCCTGGCGGGCCGGTCGGACAGGCCCGTGTGCCGTTGTGCCAATAGACCTTTCCAAAATCGGGCCATTATGCTGCCTCCTCCGATCTGTCGCGCAGACGGCGGTGGATCACCCGCGTGCGCCTGACTGGTGCCGAATCGGGATCGGGCAGATCGTGCAATGAGGCCAACAAAAGTTCGAGACGTTGCGTCGACAGTTCCGCCCGCCCTGTCAAGTCGATCAAAGACCGCGACGACTCTGCCACCGTCTTTTGTGCGGCATCAAGCGCTTGGGTCATATCGTCGACCTGCGCCGATAATACTGCAATAGCACCGCCCATGCCGGTTTCGAGTGTGGAGAAAGCGCTGAGGCGCTGGGACAGCACATAGCAAAACAGCCCCGCCCCCAAGGCCCCTGCACCCAGAAGAATATCGGCGATCAGCTCCATCACAGGCTCCTAGTTGATGACGAATTCAGTCACGAGCAGGTCGCGTGCCCGACCTTCGCCAGTCACGATCTGCACACGTCTGAGCATTTGTGAGCGAAGCCGAACAAGTGCTGTTGGATCTTCCAGTTCCTTGATTTCTACTGCGCGCAGATAGCCGTTCAGCACGTCCAATATGCGCGGCAGCAGCAATATCACGTCAGGCTCGCTGGCCTTATTCACCTCGACTTGTGCGGTGAAGTGTAGGAAACGCCCACCTGCCGACGGGCCAAGGGAAACAACCATGGGCTCAATGGGTACAAAGGCAATATCGGGGAGGGAGTCGACGTCTTCCCCCTCTGCAGACGGCATTTCATTGGCATGCCCGAGAATCATCCCGGAATAGACCGCAAAAAACCCACCGCCACCCAAGCCCAGCATGAGGGCAACCCCAAGGATCAAAGGGAGTTTTGACTTTTTCTTCGGGGCGCTTTCGTCGGTATCTTCGGTTTCAGCCATGGTATGCCCGCTTGCTTCTGCCCGACTGATATAGACCCAGGCGAGCTAACCGATTGTTAAGCGCGATCAGCGAAGGATCAGGGGCAGCGGGCAGAAGCCTGCAGGACAGGAGGCACCCCCGTGCAACAATTGACAGCCGTGTGGCAGGCGCTGGATCCTCGTAAAAGGCTGATCGTGGCAGCGGCGGCGATGGCGATGTTCGCGGCGGTGTATGGGGTGACAAGCTTGGCCACGCGGCCGTCGATGACCCTGCTTTACGCCGGGATCGAAGGCTCGCGTGCGGGGGAACTGTTGACGGCGCTGGATCAACGCGGCGTCAAATATGAAGTCAGGGGTCAGGCGATCTATGTCGAATCTACCCGGCGGGATGCGCTGCGGATGGATCTTGCCTCGGAGGGGCTGCCCGCAAGTTCCGGGACCGGCTATGAGCTGCTTGATTCGCTTTCGGGGTTCGGCACCACCTCGCAGATGTTCGACGCCGCCTACTGGCGCGCCAAGGAAGGGGAACTGGCGCGGACGATTTCCGCATTGCCCAACATGCGATCGGTGCGGGTCCATATCTCGAATGCGCAACCACAAGGGTTCCAGACGCAAAACGCTCCCAAAGCCTCGGTGACGGTGACGACGCGCGGTGGCAGCCTGTCGGCAGCGCACGCAAGGGCGTTGAAATTTCTGGTGTCTGCCGCGGTTGCCGGCATGGTGCCGGCCGATGTGGCGATTATCGGCGGCGATGGCGGCCTGGTGCAAAGTGACGACGATATGGGGGCGCATGGTGGCGATGACCGCGCCGCAGATCTGCGCCAAAATGTTACCCGAATTCTTGAGGCGCATGTGGGTTTTGGCAAGGCCGTGGTCGAGGTGTCTGTCGAAACCGTGACCGACAGCGAAGCCATCTCGGAGCGCAAAATTGACCCGCAGGGGCGTGTGGCGATTTCTTCGCAAAGTGATGAAAAGACGTCTTCGGCCAATGACAGCGGCAGCAGCGCGGTCACGGTGGCCTCAAACCTTCCGGCAGGAGTCGGGGCGGGCGGGGGAAAAACTTCGCAAAGCACGGATAGCCAAACCACGGAGCGCGTGAATTATGAGGTGAGTGAGACCAAGCGCGATGTGGTGAAAAACCCCGGGTCGATCCGGCGGATGACCGTGGCAGTCTTGGTCGACGGGCTTGAGACAACCGATGCGGCCGGGCAAGCAACCTGGCAACCGCGCCCCGATGATGAACTGGCTGCGTTGCGGGATCTGGTCGCGGCGTCGGTCGGCTTTGACGAGTCGCGCGGCGATGTCATTTCCATAAAGTCGCTGGCGTTCGAACCCATTGCAGAGGTGGGAACCGAGGCGGGCGGATCGTTCCTTTCAACGTTTCCAATAGATGTGATGCGCCTTGTGCAACTGACCGTTCTGGCGATCGTTTCGCTGGTGCTTGGGCTTTTTGTTTTGCGTCCGATCCTGACGGTGCGCAACAGTCGTGTCCCGGCACTGGCGGCACCGTTGCCGACAATCGCTGCGTCTTCGGTATTGACCGGCGTAATCGAGGAGGGGGCATTCATGCCCCGGGATATGGCGCTGGTGAATGGCGGTCGTCGCGGCGAGGCCCCAACGCTGGGGGGAACCGCCGAAGTTACCGACCCGATCGCCCGGTTGCGGCGACTTATCACTGAGCGGCAAGACGAATCCGTCGAGATTTTGCGGAGTTGGATGGATGACACCGCGGAGGAGAAAGCGTGATGGCCAGACTGTTACATCTTGAAACCTTCGATTTGCCAGGCTTGGCGGACCGCCTGCCCGAAAGCGCCCAAGTCGAAGTCGAAGAAATGCGTCTGGCTGCCTATGAACAAGGCTATTCCGCCGGATGGGATGACTCCGTTGCCGCGCAAAGTGACGAGGTGGCGCGGCTGCGGGCCGATCTTGGGCGCAACCTGACGGAAATGTCACTGTCCTACCGCGATGCACGTTGCCATGTTTTGGGAACGTTGGAGTCGCTTTTACATGACATGGTCACCAAAGTTTTGCCGACCATCGCGCATCAGACCCTTGGGCAGATTATTTTGGAACACCTGCGCCCGGTGGCGGAGACGATGTCTGCAGCACCGATCATTGTCACCACCGCGCCCAGCAACC
>JANMDM010000263.1:0-7225 GCA_031376305.1 Pseudomonadota bacterium
TGTGGAGGAGGTCATGGGCTGGCTGATGGATCATCCCGCGCGCCTCGGGCTATAGACGAAACGCCCGACGCGGCGTGTGTCAGCATTGCCAACGATCACCACCGTGCGCATGTCGGCCATTTCGGGCGTTGCCTCGGCCAGCGTTACGGTCAGCAGGCGTTCCTCGGGGGTTGTCACCGCACGGGCAAAAGAAATCAGCACTTCTCCTCCGCACTCCTCGCGCAGAATCTCCAGAACCCGCGCGAAGTGATGCGGGCGCGCGGCCGAGCGCGGGTTGTAAAAGGCCATCGAAAACCCAGCCTGTGCCGCAAGGCGCACACGGCGTTCAACCAGATCCCGGGGCTTGAGATTGTCTGACAGGTTGATGGCGCAGAAGTCATGCCCCAAGGGGGCGCCAAGTCGGGCGGCGGCAGCCAGCATGGCGGTGATGCCGGGCAGGATGCGGATCTCGAACCTGTCGGGATCAGGCCGGGCTTCCAACGCTTCGAAAAGGGCCGAGGCCATGGCGAAAACCCCGGGATCGCCAGAAGACACGACAACAACGCGCTTGCCCGCTGCCGCCATGTCCAATGCGTGATGGGCGCGGTCAAGCTCGACGCGATTGTCCGACGGGTGCAGAGTCAGTCCGGGGCGCGCCGCTACCCGCGCCACATAAGGGATGTAGCCTACCACATCCGTCGCCTCAGCCAAAGCCGCGCGCACTTCCGCGGTGACCAAAGCCTCGTCCCCCGGCCCGAGGCCTGCGACGGCGATCCAGCCACTCATGGCCGCCGCCCTTGTCCGTGGACGACAACGATCGAGAAATAGGGCGCGCCGTCGGGTGCATCAACCAAGCGCTGCACACGTTGATCGGGCATGGTGCCGCGTTCGACCAGCCAGGCCGCGTCCAACCGCCCGGCGGCGGCCAGGGCGCGGCGCAGCTTTGGCAGGTTGCGGCCGATCTTCATGACCACCAAAGCATCGGCTCCCTGGGCGCGGACAGTCAGCTCAGCCTCGGGCAGAGTCGCCATCAGCACGGTCAGCACATCGTCGCCCCAGGTGATGGGGGAACCCGTCGCCGTCCAGCAGCCGGACATGCCGGTGATGCCCGGCACGATTTCAACCACGGCGCGGCCTTGCAGGCGGGTGTGAAGATGCATGAACGAGCCGTAGAAAAACGGATCCCCTTCGCAAAGGACAACAACAGTCTCTGTTCTGGCCAAAACGGCCAGCTGATCTGCCCATGCATCATAGAAAGCGGCCAGCTGACGGTTATACTCTGGGTCGGAAAAATGGATCTCGGTCGTAACCGGGTATTCCATCGGATATTCGCAGGCTGTGGGGGCCAGCATGCCCTCGACGATTCGCCGCGCCTGACCGGCAAGCCCTTCCTTGCGAAAATAGGCAACATGAGTGGCGCCGCGCACCAGCCGGTCGGCGCGCACACTCATCAGGTCGGGATCGCCGGGGCCAAGACCCACGCAGATCACTTTGCCGGTCGTGGCGGTCATCCTCATTCCTTCCGGCTCGCAAGTGCATTGACGGCGGCCACAGTAATGGCCGACCCCCCGAGCCGCCCTTTGACGATGACCGACGGAGCGGGCAGGTCGGACATAAGCGCGTCTTTGGATTCGGCGGCGCCGATGAAACCGACCGGACAGCCGATGATCGCGGCAGGGCGTGGGCAGGCGGGATCTTTGAGCATGTTGAGCAGATGGAAAAGCGCGGTGGGCGCATTGCCAATGGCCACCACGGCCCCGGCAAGATGTGGGCGCCAAAGTTCCAGCGCTGCCGCTGAACGGGTGGTGGCCATGGCTTTGGCCATCTCAGCCACTCTTGGGTCTTGCAATGTGCAGATCACTTGGTTTTTGGCGGGAAGCCTTGTGCGGGTAATGCCTTCCGACACCATGCGCACATCACAAAGGACCGGCGCGCCGTCTTCGAGTGCGGCGCGGGCAGCTATTGCCATGCCGGGGGTGAACTGCACATGACGCTCAAGTCCCACCATGCCGACGGCGTGGATCATGCGCACCACAACCACCTCTTCCTCGGCGGTAAAGCGGGCCAGATCGGCCTCGGCCCGGATTGTGGCGAAGCTGGCCAGATAGATGGCGGCGCCATTGGTTTCATAGACATGCGGCATCAGGGGGTTCCGAACAAGAGGTCTGGGTGGGCAATCAGGGCTTCGGGCGATAGGGCGGTCAGCGCCGGGGCATCAGCGGCGGAGCCGCGGCGGACATGGGCAAAGCCATTGGCCGTGGCCACCAGCGTATGCGCGCAAGGGCCGGGCAAGGCGCAGCCCTTGGAACAGCCCGACACATGCAGGGTTTCCCCCGGCGGCACTGCTGGCGCCAGGGCGCGCGCCAAAGTCCGGGTTGGTTGCAAAGCCTGCGGGCAGCCGGGCGCACCGGTGCAGGCGATGACATTCAGCAGCGGGTGATCCGGGTTCGAAATCAAGCCGGGCACCACAGGGGCTGCCGCCAGACCTTCCATCAGCACCATCCGCCAGGGTGACATCCGCAGCGCAGCCAATTCCGCCATTGCGGCGAGGGTATCAGCCGTCATTTGCCCGAATTCCAGCCCCGCCAGCCAGCCCTGCGGGTAATGCCCAGGCAACGGCACCGGCGCCGCGCCCAGAACCGCGCCGCCGTCCCGAAAGCGTTTGGGCAAACGACCCTGACGCGCACGCAGGGTGTCTTGCGGCCAAAGCCGTGCCATCCGCCCACGGCCATCGTGAGCCCCGCCCATGGTAATAAACCATTGGGCCAGTTCCAAAGCGGCTGTGACTGCCTCGGCTGGGGTTGCGGCCAGCGCCCCGGTCACGAAGCTTTCCCCCCGCACCAGCCAATGGGTGCTGTGCCATTCGATACGGATGTCTGCTGAGCTGCCGCGCAGCACCGAGCGTTTGGCAAGATCAATCGAAAACCCGAATTTTCCCGGCAGATCCGGGGCATTTTGGTCTGTCAGCGCCTCGGCCAAAGCGGTCGCCATGTCTTGGGTGCCATCACCCTCATCCCAAAAGGGCGTCACGGTGATGTTGCGACGCGCTTCGGCCCCGGCGCTCATGTCGATCAGGTCAAGGGCGCGCAAGCCGTCGATCAGCGGCGTATGGCTGGCCTCGGTGACGCCGCGCAGCTGGACGTTGGCGCGGGCAGACAGGTCGATCAGCCCATTGCCATGGGCGCGGGCAAGATCGGCGATGCCTGCGGCCTGTTCTTGGCTCAGGCGTCCGCCACGGGGGCGGATACGGACGACATAGCCATCGCCGGAACGCATGGGGCGAAGCGCACCTGGGCACCAGCCTTTGATTTCGGGGCCGCTCACAACCCTGCCTCAAGTGTCGCTGCAATCGAATTGCGGCGGGTGATCCACAGACCCGCATCGCGCAATGCGGCGAAACGGTCGCGTAGCGCGGCAAGTGCGGCGGGGCTCTCGCGCTCCATGAACGCGACCACATCGGCGCGACCCAAGGTCGCGTCATGGTAAAGGTCGAACAGATGCGCCGGAACCGCCCGCGCCAGATGGGCGAAGGCTGCCATGTGGTCCAGCGTCGCGGCAATTTCTGCGGCCCCGCGAAAACCATGCGCCATCATTCCGTCGGCCCAAAGCGGATTGGCGGCCCGCGCGCGCACCACACGCCCGATTTCTTCGGACAGGGTCCGGGCGTGGGGTGTGTCGGGGCGGGTGGCGTCAAGGTGATAAAGCGCGGGGGCTTGCCCGCCTAAACGGGCAACGGCGGCGGCAAAGCCCCCCTCATGCGCCGCGTAATCGCTGGCCAGCAGCACATCGGTTTCCGCCAGATCCTGCACATGCACAAACGCGTCGGCCGCTATGACGCGGAATTCCAGCGCCGCGCGGGCCGCGTGGGAATTGCCCGCCGCGTCGATCGCCCATTCCGATCCCGAAAGCCATGCCTCGCCTGCTGCTGCCTGACCTATCGCACTATAGTCCTCAAGCGCCGCGCCCATGCCAAGCCCGTATAGCCCTGGCTTGGGTCCGAACACCCGAGGGGATTTGGCAAAATAGGGATTATCCTCGACGGCTTCCTCGCGCGCTGAAAGCGCTCCGGTGGCAGCTTCGAACATCTGTGCAAGGCCAGGAAAAACGTCTCTGAACAGGCCTGAGACCCGCAAGGTGACGTCAATGCGCGGCCGCCGCAGCAAAGCCAGCGGAACAATCTCGAAGCCTGAAACCCGATCCGATCCATCATCCCACTTGGGTGACAACCCGGCCAGATGCAGGGCCATGGCAAATTCTTCGCCCGCGGTGCGCATGGTGGCCGATCCCCACAGATCAATGATCAGCCCGCGCGGCCAGTCGCCATGATCTTGCAAGTGTTTGCGCAGCAATTCCTCGGCCAGCTTCACGCCTTGTGTATGGGCGGCGCGCGAAGGCACCGCACGCGGATCGGTGGTAAAGAGGTTGCGCCCGGTGGGCAGCACGTCCGATCGGCCGCGATAGGGGGAGCCCGATGGCCCTGCGGCAACGCGCTGTCCCGCAAGGGCAACAAGCAGCCCCCGGCGCTCCTCAGCGCCGCAAACGCCCTGCCCGAAGATATGCAGGCCGTCGCCAAACTGGCTTTCCTTGATGTCGCAAACGAAGCGGTCGATGCGGGTGATGGCCTCGGCGGGCGAGGCCTGAACCGGGATACCAAGGTCTGTCTCGACGCCAGCCGCCTGCGCTTCGTCCCTGATCGCACTGATCAGGCGATCACGGCGCGACGGATCAAGCCCATCGGCGGTGGAATATTCGTCCAAAAGCCGTTCCAGCCGCAGCAATCCGTCCGGGACGGCACTGCTGATCAATGGCGGCGGCAGGTGCCCGATTGTCACCGCCCCGATCCGGCGTTTGGCTTGCGCGGCCTCGCCGGGGTCGTTGACGATGAACGGGTAGATGACGGGCATATCGCCGGTCAGCGCCTCGGGCCAGCAGGTTTCTGACAAGGCCACAGATTTCCCCGGCAGCCATTCCAGCGTGCCATGTGCGCCGATATGAACCAGCGCCTGAATGCCCTGCGACCGCAGCCACAGGTAAAACGCCACATAGGCATGGCGCGGGGTGCGCGACAGGTCGTGATAATCATCGCCGCGCGAGATGACTTCGCCGCGTTCGGGTTGCAAGGCGACAAGCGCCGCCCCCCGGCGCAGGCAGGCAAAGCGGAACTGGCCGTCCTGCACCGCCGGGTCGTCCTCGGGGCGCCCCCAGGCAGCTTCCAGATCAGTCCGCAGCCTCTCAGGCAGGGTTAAAAGTGTCTCTGTATAGGCTGAAACGGGCCACTCCAGCACCTCGGACAACAGCGCCTGACCCAAGCCCTGGCCAGGCGCCACGTCGTAGCCTTCAGCGGAAAGATCGCCCAGAATCAGCTCAGCCGAGGCCAGAGCATCAAGGCCCACGGCATGGGCCAGCAGATGCGCCTTGCCGGGATAGGTGGACAGGATCAGCGCCAGCTTGCGCTGGGCCGCCGGGGTCCGGGCCAGCCGATACCAGCCGGCAACCCGGTCGGCCACCGCCGCGATCCGGGCCGGATCAGCGCGATGGGCAAAGCGCGAGAATTGCAGATCCGGGTCGCGGCGACCGGGGGATTTAAAGCTGATGACGCCGGCAAAAAGCCGACCATCGACTTCGGGCAGCACCACATGCATCGCCAGATCGGTGGGCGACAGACCACGGTCCGACGCCGACCAGTCGCGTTTTCGCGCCGCCGACAGCGCCACCTGAAAGACCGGGCAGCCCGCGGCATCCAGCGGCGAGGCGGCCCCATCCGCGCCTTTCGCGGAAAAGGCCGTGGCGTTGACGATGGCGGCGGGCTTCAGCCGCCCGAGTTCCGCAGCGATCCAGGCGGATGCGGCGGCGTCCTTGAGGCTTGGCGCGAACAGTCCCAGCGCATCGAAGCCACGCGCCCGCAGGGCCGCAACCAATGCGTCGACCGGATCGGTATCGGCGGCGGTCAGGTAGGAGCGGTAAAATGTGACGGCTACGAAAGGCCGGTGCCGCAGAGGCCGCGGATCAAGTCCGTGGCTGCTGTGCGCATGGGGTTGCGGCACCACCCCCTTGGCCGGGTCGTACCAACCCATCTGCGGCACGCTCTTGTCACCCGCCACCGGCCCCGCATAAAGCCCTGCCGCCAGGGAAAGCTGTTGCAACGCCGCCTGCGCCGCCACTGCTCCGCCTGCGTCACACAATGCCGACAGGCGCCGCAACGTCGACAAGGGCAGGGTCGACAGCGCATCCAGCCGCGCATCTTCGCACCCGTCGGCGGGCAGAACTGCCAAAGCGATGCCCTTGCGGCGCGCCAGATCCTGCACCTGCATCACCCCGTAAGGCCAGTAGCTTTCACCGCCGATCAGCCGGATCAGAATGCCTTTCGCACCGGAAAGCGTCTGCTCGACATAGGTATCAACCGACAGCGGATGCCGCAGCGCCACCAGATTGGCCAGCCGTAGGGTGGGCAATTTTCCCAGTTTCCCCTCGCCCCGATGCCAGCCCGCCGCGAAGGCCCCAAGGTCACTGTCGGAAAACGACAGCACCACCAACTCGGCCGGATCCTGGCCAAGATCGGTGGGGGTATCGGTTTCCTCCAGCCCGTGACTTTCGCGAAAGACGACATGCATGGCGCGGCTCAGGCCTCCACTAAATCGGCAAGCAGAATGGCGTGGATCGCGGGCACATCAATATCGGCATGTTCAGCAATGACCACCAGTTGTGAGCGGCGCGGCTGATCGCCCCAGGGCCGGTCATATTGCACACGGATCCGCTCGCCGACCGCCTGCACCAGCATCCGCATCGGTTTGCCGGTAACGGCGACATAGCCTTTTACCCGCAGGACATTCTGTTCCCGCGCCAGTCGGGAGACGGCGACGGTAAGCGCCTCGGGGTCGGTCACTTCGGGCAGGTTCACGACGATGGTGTCGAAATCATTATGTTCGTGGTCATCGGCGCCATCGTGATGCGAGGGGCGGGCGGCCAGATCATCCTCGGCGGCCGCATTCAGGCCCAGAATCAGACGCGGGTCGATTCGCCCCTCAGTCATCGCCAGAATCGGCAAGACGCGCGGGGCTTCTGCCTCGATCACCCGGCGGGCTTCCGCCAACCCGGCCTCGCCCGCCAGATCGGCTTTCGACAAAAGCACGATATCGGCACAGGCGATCTGATCTTCGAAAACTTCGGACAAAGGCGTTTCGTTATCTATACTGCCATCTGCTGCGCGCTGCGCTTCTACCGCCGCCTCGTCGGGGGCAAAGCGGCC
>JANMDM010000335.1:0-2307 GCA_031376305.1 Pseudomonadota bacterium
CCGAATTTGGCGGCCTCAAGAACTCCGGCTATGGCCGCGAAAGCGGGCTTCAGGCGGTTTACGATTACACGCGGCCGAAGACGGCCTGGATCAACACATCAGATGAACCACTGGGCAACCAGTTTGTTGCGCGCTGAGGGAACTTAAGCATGAAATTTCAACTGGCGATCAACATGGAGCGGATGGACGACAGCCTCAGCATGAAGGAGGTTGCGCGCCACACGCTCGAAATGGTTCAGATGGCCGATCAGGGCGGGTTCAACATCGCCTGGGCGGCAGAGCATCACGCGCTGGAGATGACCATTGCACCCAATCCGTTCTCGATCCTGACATGGTGGGCCGCCCATACCGACCGCATTCGCCTTGGGCCAGCCGTGGCCGTTGCCGCCTATTGGCACCCGATCAAGTTGGCCGGTGAGGCGGCATTCTTTGACCTGATCTCGGGAGGGCGGCTGGAGTTTGGCATCGGGTCAGGGGCCTATCAGCGCGAGTTTGACAGGATGCATACTGGTCTGAAGCAGTCGGACGCGTGGCAATATATGCAGGAAATGCTGCCCGTGGTGCAAAAGCTGTGGGCGGGCGATTACGAGCATAACGGCGCGTTCTGGTCCTTTCCCAAGGCGACATCGGTGCCCAAGCCCTTGCAAAAGAACGTCCCCGTCTGGATCGCGGCCCGTGCGCCCATCACCTATGATTACGCGGTCAAGAACGGCTGCAACATCATGTCCTGGCCCTTGACGCGCGACATGACCGAGGCGGAAACCTATATGGGCCGGATGAATGAGGCGATGGCGAACAATCCCGGCATGAAGCGGCCGATCATGGCGATGATGCGCCACACGGCAGTATATGACAAAACGGCGGACTGGATGGTGCCGGTGCGCGCGGCACAGCGGCAGCTGAGCCAGTTTGAAAACCTGTTCAAGAACATTGGCGATGTGGAAAACGGCTTTCCCCGCTCGATCCCATTTGATCAGCTGGGAAACCGGGCGGAATATGACCCCGAAATGCTGAGCCGCAATCTGATGTTCGGCACGCCGGATGAAGTGATTGCCAAGCTGAAGCTTTACGAGGCGCTGGGGGTGGATGAGTTCATCTATTACGCCAGCCTTGGCTTGGGCCTCGCCGAACAGAAACGCTCGATGGAACTGTTCTGCAACGAAGTCATGCCCGCCTTTACCTGAAAGACACCCATGCCCGCTGAAATTCGCCGCACCCTGTTACAAATCCAGACCACCCGCATCGAGGGCGGCAAGGCTGTGCCCGTGCCGACCAAGCTGGTTGCGGCGCTTGCGATCATCCGCAACCCGTGGTTCGGGCGCGGCTGGGTGGAAAACCTGCGACCAGAGGTCCGTGACATCTGCCACGAAATTGGCAAACTGCTGACGGGCATGATCCTAGAGGTGACGGGTGACAAGCTGGAGGGGTATGGCAAAGCCTCCGTCGTCGGCATGGGCGGCGAGATTGAGCATGCGCAGGCGCTGACCCATTCTTTGTGGTTCGGCAACCAGTTCCGCGATGCGGTTCAGGCCAAGACCTATCTGGTCTTTACCAACACCCGTGGTGCGGCTGGTTGTTCGTTGATGATCCCCCTGATGGACAAGAATGACAGCGGGCGCCGGTCGCACTACCAGACCATCCATCTGACCGTGCCAGATGCCCCGGCCGAGGATGAGATCATCATAGCCCTTGGTGCGTCCATCGGGGGTCATCCCTTGCACCGGATCGGTGACCGCTACGAAGACCTTCGTGAGATGGGCCGCGACGTTGATAACCCGGCGGGGGTATAACCCTTGGCGCGCAGCAAAACCGGCACAAGCTATGACCTGACCGGACCATCTTGGGCGCCGGTTCTGGTTCTGGTGCACGGGCTTGGCCTGACACGGGCAACGTGGGATGCGTATGTTCCCGTGTTCGCAGAGCATTACCGGGTTCTGACCTATGATTTGCCGGGTCATGGCGAAAGTGCTTTGCCGCAAGAAAAGCCCAGCCTGACGGTGCTGTCAGATCAACTCGTCACCCTGTTGGACGACCTGGGGATTGCCCGCGTCAGCATCATCGGCTTTTCGCTGGGCGGCATGATAAACCGCCGCTTTGCCATGGACCATCCGTCCCGCGTGTCGGCCCTTGTCATCCTGAACTCACCCCATGAGCGCAGCCCCGAGGCGCAGAGACTGGTTGAGGAGCGCGCCGCCGAGACCGGCGCGGGCGGCCCGGCGGCCACCATCGAAAGCACCTTGGAGCGCTGGTTCACGCCGCGGTTCCGGCAAGACGCTCCGGAAGTGGTTGCAAAGCTCCGCGCCTTGG
>JANMDM010000245.1:0-1626 GCA_031376305.1 Pseudomonadota bacterium
CATAGAGGCCAGAGCATGGTCCGGATCGCCCGGAATGCTTGGCGGGTCGCTGGGTTTTTCCAGGAACTCCGTGATCCGCATGCCCTTGTCCACATGCATCACCCCAAAAGCCGTGGCTTCCAGTCGCGGCACCGTCAAGCAGCCAATGGTCACATCGGCACCGCTCTCGGCGTGCTGGCGTAACATGATCTCATAATCCATCTTGTAGATATGATCGCCGGCCAGAACGACGATGTACTTGACCCCGTAGCTGTCAACAATATCAATGTTTTGCGTGACTGCATCGGCGGTGCCAAGATACCACTGGGTCTCGCTCACCCGTTGGCTGGCGGGCAGGATGTCCAGGTATTCGTTGCGTTCCGCGCGAAAGAACCCCCAGCCGCGCTGCATGTGGCGGATCAGGCTGTGCGCCTTGTATTGCGTGGCAATCGCCATTTTGCGGATGCCCGAATTCAGGGCGTTTGACAGCGCAAAGTCAATAATCCGGGTCTTGCCACCAAAATAGACCGCCGGTTTTGCCCGCTTGTCCGTCAACTCTTTCAACCGACTGCCGCGGCCGCCGGCCAAGACAAAGGCCATCGCTTGCGTCGACAGGCGCTGATTTGGTCGTGTTGACATGTCGTCTCTCCCCTTGGCCTCTTACACTTCGCGAAACACCACGACAGACAGCGGTGGCAGACAAATCAATGCGGATTGCGCTTGCCCCTGGGCCGAGGCCCCTGCGGCCACAGCCCCCCCCAAATTACCGCGATTTTCACCGCCATAGGAAAACCCATCGGTATTCAGGACTTCGTGCCACTGGCCTCCGGAAGGCAGACCCAACCGGTAATTTTCCCGCAGCACGGGGGTCAGATTGGCGACAACTGCCAGACGTTTGCCCCCTGCCCCTTGCCGCACAAAGGCAAAGATCGAGCGGTCGCTGTCATCGGCATCCAGCCAGAAAAACCCCTCGGGTTGGGCATCAGATCCATGCAGCGCCGCTTCATCGCGATAGAGCCGGTTGAGATCGCGGATAAGGGTCTGAACCCCCAGGTGGGCAGCGTGGTCCAACTGCGCCCAGTCCAGGCCCCGGTCATGGGCCCATTCGGCGCCCTGCGCAAATTCCTGCCCCATGAACAACAGCTTTTTACCGGGATGGCACCACATAAGGGCATAAAGGGCGCGCAGGTTGGCAAACTTATCGGCACCCTGCCCCGGCATCCGGGTCAGCATGGTGCCTTTGCCATGCACCACCTCGTCATGGCTGATGGGCAGGATGAAGTTTTCCGACCAGGCATAGGTCAGCGCAAAGGTCAGCTGGTTATGGTGCCAGCGGCGGTGAATGGGATCCTGGGCCATGTAAGACAGGGTATCGTTCATCCAGCCCATGTTCCACTTGTAGCCAAAGCCAAGGCCGCCGTGATCGGTGGGTTTCGAGACGCCCGGAAAGGCCGTCGATTCTTCGGCAATGGTCATGATCCCTGGCATCCGGCCATAGGACAGACGGTTCATGTCGCGCAAAAAATCAATGGCTTCGTAGTTTTCGCGCCCGCCGTCCTTGTTTGGCACCCACTGCCCGTCTTGCCGTGAATAGTCGCGGTAAAGCATCGAGGCCACGGCATCGACACGCAGCCCGTCCAGATGGTA
>JANMDM010000352.1:0-7085 GCA_031376305.1 Pseudomonadota bacterium
CGCCGCTGGGGGGGATTTCGTGTTCGGCGGCGGTGCGGACGCAGATCGGCAACAAGCTCGAGATGGAGTTCCTCGATCAGGGCGAAAAGACCGTCAAGAACATCGCGCAGCCGGTGCATGTGTACTTCATCAACATGGCCGAGGCGGCCCCGGCGAGCGCTCCGCAAGCCGGTGTAAGCCCGCCTGCGCCGATGGCCGATAAGCCGTCGGTGGCGGTGCTGCCATTTTCCAACATGAGCAATGATCCCGAGCAGGAGTTTTTCTCGGACGGCATCACCGAGGATATCATCACCGATCTGTCCAACGTCTCGGGCCTGTTCGTGCTGGGGCGCAACACAGTGTTTGCCTACAAGGGCAAATCGGTGAACTTGCTGCAGACGGCCCGCGAGTTGGGGGTGTCGTATCTGCTCGAAGGCTCGGTCCGCAAGGCGGGGCAAAAAGTGCGCATCAACGCGCAGCTGATCGAAGGCTCGACCGGCGGCCATGTCTGGGCGGCGCGCTATGACCGCGACCTTACCGATATTTTCGAGGTGCAGGACGAGATCACCCAGACCATCGTGGCCGAGCTTAAGGTGAAACTGCTGCCCGAGGAAATTCAGGCGATCACCCAGGCCCCCACCGACAATATCGAGGCCTATACCTACTACCTGCGGGGCCGCGAATTCTTCCGACGGTCCACCAAGCCCAATCTGCTGCTGGCAAGGCAGATGTTCGCCAAGGCCATTGAGCTGGATCCGTTTTATGCCCGTGCCTATGCGGGCATGGCCGATTGTGACAGCTTCCTGTTCCTGCAGTACAGCGAAGATGTATCGATCGACGGCATTCTGGCCAATTGCGCCAAGGCGCTGAGCATCGACACAAGGCTGGCCGAGGCGCGGGCCTCGCGCGGGCTGGCGATGTCGCTGCAGCAGAAATTTGCCGAGGCCGAGGCCGAATTCGAACTGGCCATCGCCAGCAACCCCAACCTGTTCGAGGCACATTATTTCTATGCCCGCTTCTGCTATACCCAACAGAAGATGCCAGAGGCCGCTCGCCATTTCGAGCGCGCCGCCGAAGTGAACCCCGACGATTATCAATCGCCGTCGCTGTTGCAACAGGTCTATCACGGCCTTGGTCAGCCCGAGAAAGCGCGTGATGCGGCCCGCCGCGCGGTTGAGCGTGCCACCCGCGATATCGCCCGCAACCCCGATAGCCCGAGACCGCTTTATCTTGGCGCAAATGCGCTGGCCACACTTGGCGAGGTAGAGCAGGCCAAGGACTGGGCCGCGCGCGCGCTGGCGCTGGACCCCGACGATGTGCTGACCAAGTACAACATCGCCTGCCTGTATTGCGTGTTTGGCGATCTGGACGCCGCCTTTGATCTGCTGATGGAAATGCTGCCGCGCGCCAATTACGAAACCAGGATCTGGATCCTGAACGATACCGATTTCAATCCGCTGCACAGCCATCCGCGCTGGCAGACCGTGGTTGAGATGGCGCGCTGAGGGGAATTGGATTTCATGCCGCAAGGACTGCGCCGCAAGGCTTATGAGATAGTCGAGCCGGGGGTGAAGGACACGCTGGCGGGCCATCTGTTCAATCGGGCGAGCGTTGCCTGCATTATCCTCAGCGTTTGTGCTGTGGTGGCATCGACCCTGCCGAGCCTGAGCGCCGACCTGCGCGCCAATCTGATTTGGGCGGAATTCGTGTTTGGCGCCTGGTTTGCGTTGGAGTATCTGCTGCGGCTTTCGACGGCGGCCGAGCATCCGCTTTATGGGCGCGGCGGCGCGTGGCGGGGGATGATCAGCTATGCCAGGACACCGCTGATGCTGCTGGATGCGGCCGGTTTGGCCCCTTTGCTGTTGCTGAGTGTGGCACCGCAGGATCGGGCGGTGATTTTGCTGCTTCAGGTGTTGCGGTTTTTCCGACTTGCGCGCTATTCGCCCGCGCTTGCCACCGTGGGTCGGGTTCTGGCGGCGGAATGGCGCAGTTTGATGGCGACCGGGATCATCGGGATGGGCATGTTGCTAGTCTCGTCCACGGCGATGTATTTGCTGGAAAATACCGCTCAGCCCCAGAAGTTCGCGAGCATTCCCGATGCGATGTATTGGGCGATGGTGACGCTGGCGACGGTGGGGTACGGCGATGTGGTGCCGATCACGCCGGGGGGCAAGATTGCTGCCGGGGCGGTGATCATCGCCGGGCTGGTGTTCTTTGCCTTGCCGATTGCCATCATCGCATCCAGCTTTCTGGCCGAGATGCGGCGCCGTGATTTCAATATCAACTACGCCATGGTCGCACGCGTGCCGCTGTTTGCCACGCTGGATGCAATTACAATTTCGGAACTTGCCAGCATGCTCAAGGCGCGCAAGGTGCCGCGCGATGCGGTGATCGTGAAGAAGGGCGATGAGGGCGAGAGCATGTTCTTCATCTTGCAGGGGCGGGTTGAAGTGGTGGTGCCGGTGGGCGAAGTCATGCTGAAAGAAGGCGATTTCTTTGGCGAGATCGCGGTCATCGGGCGGACCAAAAGGACGGCGACGGTGATCGCGCGGGAGACGTGCGAATTGCTGGTGCTGGATGCGGCGGATCTGCTGCGGCTGATGGATCAGAACCCCTTGGTTGAAGCGGCTTTGCAAGGTGTCATCGCGGCGCGCAAGGCGGGGATGAAGCCGGGCTGACGCGGGTTTGTCTTAGCCAGACGCCTTCTGCGCAAGGGTTTCCGACAAGACCACGACCTCGCCATATTCGGTTTCCAGTCGCCGCAGGTCCGCTCGCGGACTATAGCCTTGCGCAATGGCGACGCGCAAAGTCAGCGCACTGGTCACTGCCCGTGATCGCACGGTTCGATTGAGTTTTTCCAGTTTGGCGGCCAAATTCACCGGATCGCCGATAACCGTATACTCCAGCCGTTTGTCGTTGCCGACAACGCCGAACACGACTTGACCCACCGTCGTCGCACCGTTCACACTGCCACGGGGTAAATCGGCAAGACACCCATCGTCTGGCCCCCAGGTGTCGGTTTCGACAATGATCGCATCCAAAGCGCGCAAAGCATCCGCCGCAGGCGTGTCGCTTTTCTTGACGGCGCCGAAAGTTGCCATGATGCCGTCGCCCAGAAACTTGTCGATAACGCCGCCGTGACCTTGGATGATCGGCACAATGCGGGTCTGATATGCCGTCAGCATCGTGACCACCGCTTCCGCATCAAGCAGCGCCGACATTGGCGTAAAGCCCCGAATATCGACAAACAGAATGGCGGCTTCACGGCGCGCATTGTCACCCGCCATAAGCGGGCTTTCGGTGTCCTTGATACGGTCCGCAACCGACTGATCAAAAAACCGCGACAGATCCTGCACGTTGACGGCTTCAGCCGTCGCGCGCACGAGAAACCCGTTGGCTCGGTTAAGTGCAAGGGCGATGACGGCGGAAACCAGAAGAATTGAGCCGATCTTGTCAAACTCGGCCCCGATCAAGATGGAATTGCTGGTCATATAATGAATGTAGTCGCGGGTAACGCGCGTCCCCTCGCCTTCTTCAAAAATTGCAACCAGGACCAGAGCCATCCATCCCAAGGCCGCAAATCCGCCAGTCGCAAGCACAAAACGCGGCTCGAACCTGAGGGCGCGCAAGGCAATGAAAATGAACACATACAGTAGCGTCGGCGCTTTCAAATAGAACGCCGCCGGTTGACCGTACTGAATATGGAAGCTCCAAATCAACAGCATCAACAGGCAAACATCAACGGCACTGGACAGATAAACCGCCCAGGCGGGAAGCGGGCGTCGCAGGGCAAAGTAAAGCCCGCCGGCGCTCAGCAGAAAGTAGGCCGCAAGCGCATAGGGCACGGGCGAGAATGAGGTTCCCGCGTCAGTCTTTCGGGAAACCGCGTAGAGCGTAATCCAGATCGTGGCGACAAGAATCTGGATCAGTTTAACCAGCACTTCGCCGGTCATTTCATGTTCGCTGACGATGCCTTGCACTCTTGCTGGCAAATCATCTGTGCGCGCTGAGCGTGTCGCGTCGCGGGTAATTGTCGTTAGCCTTGCGGTCAGTGATCGGTCAGTCGATGTGATTGCCATTTTTGGGGGTTTGGCCCTTTTGGTCATCTGATTTCACCCGACCCGCAGATGCGGTATCAAGCGCAGCGGTGCCGGATAGCCAGAGTTTGCCGACAATCAAACTTATCCAGAGCAGTTGCGCGCGCCACGGGAACAAGACGGCGCAACCCTAGCATTGCTACACTCAGAAGACCCCGGCGCGAAATCAATTCTTGCGCTGCGCCAATCACGCGCTCGCAATTATGTGCCTTCGGCGATCAGTCAGACCAAAATGGCCGCGGATCTTGCTGGATTTTGGTCGCATCCCGATCTGAAGTAATGCCAAAAATTCCCCGACGGATCACTTTCGCAGAGGCACCAAAGCGCCGAGGGACTGCAAATACTCCTGAGACACATCAGGCCCATAGGCTGGAAAGCTGGCGCTGCGGTCGCGCCATGATTTCAGCACCTGGCCAAGGCCATTCGCTCCGGTTGCGCGCACCTGGCGGACAAGACCCAGATCAAGCATGATCGGGAAAATCGTCGCAATCTCCCCCGCCTGATACACCACAGTACCCGTGGGATCGGCGACAAGCGAGCGACCGCAGCCGCCCGCGTCCAGCCCGTTTACATCAACGACATAACATTGAAACATCGCCGCCGTCGCCTGCACGATGGCCAGTTCCGCCTGCCGGTCAGTGGTGCCGGTCAAAACCGGATGGATCAGAACTTCAACACCTGCCGAGGTCAGCTGCCGGGTGGTTTCGGGAAACCAGATATCATAGCAAATGCTGACGCCAAAGCGGCCGACCTGCGGCACGTCAAAAATCAGGAACTCGGTGCCACCTTCGACATCGGCCTCGAAGGGGCGAAACGGAAACATCTTGTCATAGCGGCCGACAATCTGACCCTCTGGCGAGATCACCACCGTATGATTGTAGACCTTGCCGTCCCGCCGCACGAACATTGATCCGGGGATAAGCCAGACGCCATGCTTGCGGGCAAGATCGCAAAACACCGTTTCGTCGGCGGAAAGATCGTCCTGAACGAAAAAATGCAACGGGCCATAGGCGGACAATTCCGAAAACACGATCATCTCGACACCGGGATGGATCGCCACGGTTTTGCTAATCTGCGCGATCATGGCCGGGATGTTCTTTCCGCCGATCAGCACCGGCATCTGAATTCCGGCGACAAGAAAGCGCGATCTGGCGGTGGGGGCGGTATCGGTCATGGAACTATGTCCCGTGGTTTTGGTCTGCACGGTGGCGGGTGGCGGTTTCTGACGCCAGACCTGTCTGATCCGGTGGGTGATCTGGTCATATATACTCAATGCAGCCCCCCCGGCCGGAACGCGCATCATCCCCGATTTAGTATATCCCCACCAAGGCATGCGCAAGCTCTCGCATCAATGACGGGCCGTAGCAAAGATCACGCTGGGGGAGCCTCATACCCGGTGGCCCAAGACCCGTGGCCTCATTGCCGTGGTGTCGCGACATATTGCACCGTGCGCGACCCTTCCTCGAAGTCATCGCAGGACTGTACCCAGCGTTGGTCGGGCCAGATCAGCTCAAGCGAGGCAGTTTGCGGCAGGTATCGTGCCGTATAAAGCGTTCCATAACCGCGATCAAACGAGGTCTGATAAACCGGCGGCCGCAGAAAGACCGAAAGCAAGGCGTCGGGGTCATTGGCACTAGCCAGCGCCTTCAGCAGCACAGCTTCACGTTCGACCGATCTGGTGGTTTCGGCGTGGCGTTGCCAGGTGGGCTTGTGCTGATGGTTGGTGGCAACACACAGGTCGTGCACCTCGACATCCTTACCGGGCGAGACGTAAACCATGGCGTGATTTCCGGCCCTGTCCAGCACCGCTATGGAATAGGCCATGTGGATTGGCACCCGCTGCAAAATGGCAATCGCTTCTTTGGTATTGGATGCTATTTCAAGAACATAGCGCAGAACGATGGGAATGCCGAACCCCTCTTGCACCGTCGGGCTGCCGCCAAATGACAGCGACACGGTCAAACCATCTTCATTGATACCGTCCAGAACCCCCCAAAGACTGTCCACCATCGCAACAACCCGCTTGCCGCAATAGCGCGACCGCAACAAGATGCCCTCCAGCAGTTTAGGGCCATAATCGTAGTTGCGGATCAAGGCCGGTTCCGCCCCGCCGATCATCGCTTGCGAGCAGCCGCCGATATAGGCGGGCGGGCACCACATCGACAAGAACCGCGCTTCAAGATCGCCACCACCCGAAACCTTGCAAATCTCCTCAAAGACCGGCAGAAGTTCCGGCATATGCAGACGCAAGGCCCGCAGGCTGGCCAGATAGGTCGAGCGTTTACGAACACCCTCGCTCAGAAACCAGCGGCTGTAACCATGCCAATGCCGATCATAAACCCGGCGCCATTTGGCACCGGGACGGTCTTCATCTATGGCTTCAAAGGTGATTTCCATCGGCTGGCGCACTTTCATTCTGCCCTAAAGGATCTTGAACGACCCGGGTTGCGGCGCCATTTCCACCTCGGGGGGGGGAATCGACTTGCCGGCATAAAGTTTCTTGATACCCCGGATCCAGTTGCGCGCCCGGTCATTCAGCTCAAAGTCGTTGCCCATGACCCGCCCTCGGGTGATCAGTATCCCCAGATCAGCCCCCTCATAACGATAATCGCCCGGACCAGTGATCCGCAAAAAGAATGCCTCACGCTCAGATTCAATCGCCTGCCGGTCAAAATCAAAGCGATCATAAGACACGGTGCCATCATCCGCCATCCGGTAGATACCCGTAGGCGGCGCATTGGTGACGATATCAACGGTCTTGTCGGTCGATTTCAGCACCACCTGCGACCAGGAATCAATGAATTCCTTTTTCGCCCAGCGGGCGTTCAGTTCTTCGACGTCGATCTTGTATTTCAGCCCGGAAAATTCCAGCAAGTGAAACAGGAACAAGGGAGCATCGGCATAGGCAAAAGCCGAATGGTTGGTGATCGAGCTTGCCCCACAGATGCGCGGGTTCAATTCGCCCAGATAGACCTCGCCATCCTTTACGTCGATCAGAAAATCCAGATC
>JANMDM010000361.1:0-3215 GCA_031376305.1 Pseudomonadota bacterium
CGGGCCCTACTGCACCGCCCTGCTGGCCGATCTGGGGGCCGAGGTCATCAAACTTGAGCCCCCCGCAGGCGACGAATACCGCCATATCGGCCCGTTCCGCGATGGCGAAAGTGCCTTGTTCCAGCTGACCAACCGCGGCAAGAAATCCATCGTCCTCGACCTGCGCGCCCCCGAAGGCCAGCGTCTGGCCCAGGACATCGCCGCCACCTGCGACGTGGCGGTTGAAAACTTCCGCCCCGGCGTTGCCACCAAACTGGGCCTTGATGCGCAAACCCTGCGCGCCCGCCGCCCCGACATGGTCTGTGCATCGATCTCGGGCTTCGGCCAGACCGGCCCGTGGACCGGCCTGCCCGCCTATGATCTGGTTGTGCAGGCCCTCTCTGGCCTGATGGCGGTGAATGGCGAAGACGGCGGCCCGCCCTTGAAGGTCGGCGAAAGCTACGGCGACCTGATGGGTGGCCTGTTCGCCAGCTGGGCAATCCTCGCCGCTTTGCTGCGCCGCGCCACTTCGGGCGAAGGGGCGACACTCGATGTGTCGATGCACGACGCGCTGTTTTCGCTCTTGCCCACTGCCCATGCGCAATACCTCTACGCCGCCCGCGAACCGGAACGGGTCGGCAACCGCCACCCCCTGTCCACACCCTTTGGCTGCTACCGCACCAAAGACGGGCAGGTGGCCATCGCCGTCCTCAACGACAAGCATTTTTCGGCTTTTGCCAGCCTGATCGGCCACCCCGGTCTTGGCCTTGACCCCCGCTACGCCACGGACAGCGCCCGGACTGACAACGAACCCGCCCTCAAAGCTTTGATCGAGGTCTGGAGCAGAAGCTTGACCACCGAAGCCGCCGCCGCGACCCTCACCGCCACCGGCATCCCCTGCGCGCCGATCCGCAGCTTCGCCGCGGCCTGCGCCAGCGACCAGACCACCCAGCGCGACCTGATCGCCAACCTGCCCCACCCCCGCCTTGGCCCGGTGCCCGTCGTCGGCCAGCCCGTCCGCTTCGATGGCGCCAAGCCGCTGGCGGGAACCGCCGCCCCCGCCCTTGGCGCCGATACCGATGACATCCTGTCGCACCTGCCGGGCCTTGACCCGCAGCGCATCGCCGATCTGCGCGCCAGGGGCATTCTCATGGAGGCCAGCCAATGACCGACCCCTGGCATATGCTGTCGCCCGAAGAACGCAGCCTCGCCGACATGCTCGACCGCTACGCCGCCGGGGAACTGGCCCCACTGGCGGCAGAAACCGACGAGACCGCCGCCTTTGTGCGCCCGCAATTGCAGGGCCTCGCCGACCTTGGCCTCTTGGGCGCCAACCTGCCGGAAACGGACGGCGGCCCCGGCATCTCCGCCCCCGCCCTGCTGCGCGCCGTCGCGATCATCGCCGGGGCCTGCGGCTCGACCGTCTCGGCCCTGACCGCGCATTTCCTTGCCACCGACTCGATCCTCTTGGGCGGCACCGACGCCCAGCGCGCCCACTGGCTGCCGCGCGCCGCCACCGGCGAAATCCTCGGCGCGTTTGGCCTAACCGAACCCACCGCCGGTTCCGACCCCGCCGACATGAAAACCCGCGCCAGGCGCAGCGACACCGGCTGGCACCTGACCGGATCGAAATGCTTCATCTCCAACGGCGGCGAGGCGGATTTCGTCGTGGTCTTTGCCCTGACCGACCCCGAAGCCGGTCATCGCGGTATGTCCGCCTTCATCGTGCCAACGAACACCCCCGGCTTTGTCGCCGGAAAACCCGAACGCACCATGGGCCTCCGGGGCGGCCATGTCTTCACCCTTGGCCTTGATTGCCACCTGCCCGAAGGCGCCCTGCTGGGCGCCGAAGGCCAGGGCTTCAAGACCGCGATGAAGGTTCTCGACAATGGCCGCATCGAGGTCGCCGCCATGTGTCTCGGCATCGCCGGGGCGGCGCTGCAAGCCGCCGTCACCTACGCCAAGGACCGCATCATCGGCGGCGAGCCGCTGGCCAACCGTCAGGGCATTCGCTGGCAACTTGCCGACATGGCGACCGACTATCAGGCCGCGCTTCTGGTCGCGCAAGAGGCCGCCCGCCAGCGCGAAGCTGCCCACCGCGGCGGCCCGCGCTTCAGCCTCGCCGCCAGTCAGGCCAAGCTCGTCTGCTCGGAAATGGCCCACCGCGTCACTGACGCCGCCCTGCAAATCCACGGCGGCTACGGCTTTACCCGCGACCTGCCGCTGGAACGCTACGCCCGCGACGTGCGCATCATGCGCATCTACGAGGGCTCCTCGGAAATTCAACGCAACATCATCGCCGCACATCTTCTCGCCTGATCGAAGGAGGCTCCCATGAACGATCTGAACAACTCCCGCAAGAACACCCGCGACATCTTCCCGCCCACCGGCCCCAAACTGAATGCCAAAAGCTGGATGACCGAAGCGCCCTTGCGGATGCTGATGAACAACCTGCACCCCGATGTGGCCGAAAATCCGCATGAGCTGGTGGTCTACGGCGGCATCGGCCGTGCCACCCGCACCTGGGGCGATTTCGACCGGATCGTCGCCACGCTGAAAGACCTTGAGGAAGATGAGACCCTGATCGTCCAGTCCGGCCGCCCGGTCGCGGTGGTGAAAACCCATGTCGATGCGCCGCGTGTGCTGATCGCCAACTCGAATCTGGTGCCGCACTGGGCCACCTGGGACCATTTCAACGAACTCGATAAAAAGGGCCTGATGATGTACGGCCAGATGACCGCCGGGTCGTGGATCTACATCGGCACCCAGGGCATCGTGCAGGGCACCTATGAGACCTTCGCCGAAGCCGGTCGCCAGCATTACGGCGGCAGCCTCAAGGGCAAATGGATCCTCACCGGCGGCCTTGGCGGCATGGGCGGCGCCCAGCCTCTGGCCGCCGTCATGGCCGGGGCCTGCTGTCTGGCGGTCGAGTGTGACGAGACGCGCATCGATTTCCGCATCCGCACCAGATACGTCGATGAAAAAGCGCAGACGCTGGACGAAGCCCTCGGCCTCATCGCCCGCTGGACCCAGGCCGGCGAAGCGAAATCCGTGGGCCTCTTGGGCAATGCCGCCGAGATCTTCCCGGAACTGGTGAAACGCATGAAAGCCGGCGGTCCCCGCCCCGACATCGTCACCGACCAGACCTCCGCCCATGACCCGCTGCACGGCTACCTGCCCGCGGGCTGGACCGTCGGCGACTGGCGCGCGCGTCAGGAAACCGACCCGAAAGCCGT
>JANMDM010000251.1:0-4325 GCA_031376305.1 Pseudomonadota bacterium
CAGGCGAAGCTGTGGAAGGCCCGCCGCTGTGCGCAAGGGGCGGCTGCATGACCCATATCGCCCATATGAACTACGCGCGTTTGCGCCACCCGGCAGGCGATCCGCGGGTGGCGGGGTTCATTGACAATGTGCCGAAGGTCAATGCCATTGCCGAACGCAGCGCGGGCTTTGTCTGGCGGATGCAGGACGACGCCGCGCGCATCTCGGACACCGTGACCTTTGAGATGCTTGACGAAGACCCGCTGATCGCCGCCTCGCTGTCGGTCTGGGAAAGGCCGGAGGATCTGCAGAGTTTCGTCCAGAAAACCGTGCACGGCGCGTTTTTGCGGCGGCGGGCCGAGTGGTTCGAACCGGCGCAGGGGCCGAACTATGTGATCTGGCCGGTGGCTGACGGGCACCGCCCGACGATGCGCGAGGCCAAATCGCGTCTGGCGCGGCTTGCCGCCGACGGGCCGTCAACCGCAGCTTATGATTTCAAATACATGGTGGCCCGCATGGGCGGATCATCGGGGGACGACTTCCAATGATGGCACTCCAGATCCTTGGCCATATCGTTGCCAGCGTCCTTTATGTGATCATCTTCCAGAAGGCGGGCCTGCGCGGCGCCTGGCTTGCGGTCTGTGCGACGCCGCTGCTTAGCGCGGCGCTGGCGCAAGTGATGATCCGGGGTTTGATGGGCGGCGGGATGATGATCCTGCCGCTGGTGCTGATCCCGCTGTCGCTGGCCCCGCTTCTGGTCCTCGCCTTCAAATCCTGGCCGCCGGTACGCGTGGCCGCCAATACCCGTTCGGAGAACTGAAGAATGTCCAACCTCCGCAAGATCATCATCGACGGCATCGAAGTTGAAGTTGATGCGAACCTGACGCTGATCCAGGCTTGTGAACAGGCCGGGGTCGAGGTGCCGCGGTTTTGCTATCACGAGCGGCTGACGATTGCCGGCAACTGCCGGATGTGTCTGGTCGAGGTGGTGGGCGGCCCGCCGAAGCCTGCGGCGTCTTGCGCCATGCAGGTCAAGGATTTGCGCCCCGGCCCGAATGGCGAACTGTCGGTGGTGAAAACCAACTCGCCGATGGTCAAAAAGGCCCGCGAGGGGGTGATGGAGTTTTTGCTGATCAACCATCCCCTGGATTGCCCGATCTGCGATCAGGGCGGCGAGTGTGACCTGCAGGATCAGGCGATGGCTTACGGCGTTGATTTCAGCCGCTACCGCGAGCCAAAGCGGGCCAGCGAGGATCTGGACCTCGGCCCCTTGGTTGCCACCGCGATGACCCGCTGCATTTCCTGCACCCGCTGCGTGCGCTTCACCACCGAAGTGGCGGGGATCACCCAGATGGGCCAGACCGGGCGGGGCGAGGATTCTGAAATTACCTCCTATCTGGGGATGACGCTCGACAGTAATCTGCAGGGCAATATCATCGACCTTTGCCCGGTGGGGGCTTTGACATCAAAGCCTTATGCCTTCACTGCCCGCCCGTGGGAGTTGACCAAGACCGAAACCATCGACGTCATGGACGCTTTGGGCAGCAATATCCGGGTGGATACCAAGGGCCGCGAAGTCATGCGGATTTTGCCGCGCAATCATGACGGCGTGAACGAGGAATGGATTTCCGACAAGACCCGCTTTGTCTGGGACGGCCTGCGCCGCCAGCGGCTGGATGTGCCTTACATTCGTGAGAATGGGAAGCTCAGGAAAGCGTCCTGGCCCGAGGCGCTGACGGCGGCGGCAATGGCGATAAAGGGGAAAAAGGTCGCGGGTCTGGTCGGCGATCTGGTCCCGGTCGAGGCGGCTTTCGCGCTGAAGGCGATGATCGAGGGGCTGGGCGGCCATGTCGAATGCCGCACCGATGGGGCGAAGCTGCCCGCTGGCAACCGTTCAGCCTATGTCGGCACCGCGACCATCGAAGATATCGACAGTGCCACGATGATCCAGCTGATCGGCACCAACCCGCGGCTTGAGGCTCCGGTTTTGAATGCGCGGATCCGCAAGGCCTGGAGCAAGGGGGCCACCATCGGCCTGATCGGCGCGGCTGTCGATCTGACCTATGATTACGTTCATGTCGGCACCGACCGGGCGGCGCTGGAAAAGCTGGCGGCGCAGACGATTTCGGACGAAACCCGCGCCAAGCCGACTTTGGTGATCGTGGGGATGGGCGCGGTGACCGAGGCAGATGGCGAGGCGGTTCTGAGCCAGGCGATGAAACTGGCCGAGAACAGCAACTCGAAACTGCTGATCCTGCACACCGCCGCTGCGCGCGTGGGCGCAATGGATGTGGGGGCGGTGACGGCGGGCGGTCTGGTTAAGGCCACTGAAGGCGCCGAGGTGATCTTCAATCTGGGCGCCGATGAGGTGGACATCGCCGCCCGAACAAATGGGGGGCCCTTTGTGATCTATCAGGGCAGCCACGGCGACCGCGGGGCGATGCGGGCCGACATCATCCTGCCTGCCGCCGCCTATACCGAAGAAAACGGCCTGTTCGTCAATACCGAAGGCCGCCCGCAACTGGCGATGCGCGCCGGGTTTGCCCCGGGCGAGGCCAAGGAAAACTGGGCGATCTTGCGAGCGTTATCGGCAGAGATTGGGGCTACGCAGCCTTGGGACAGCCTTGCAGCCCTGCGCCAGGCACTGGTCGCGGCCCATCCGCATCTTGGCGCGGTTGATGTCGTGCCGGTGAACGACTGGAACCCATTGCCGCTGAAAGCCCCGGCCAAGGCGGATTTCCGCAATGCGATCCGCGAATTCTACCTGACCAATGCGGTGGCGCGGGCCTCAGGCCTGATGGGGGAATTGGCGGCTTTGGCCAAGGCGCGCCTTGAGTCGCCGATGGCGGCGGAGTAGGCGATGCAGGCGGGCACCCTGACCACGCGCATGTTGCTGACCGGCTCGCTCGCCGGTCTGGCGGCGTGCGCGGGCCAGGGGCCGGACAGTGCCGTCAAGGCTCCGACCTATTTGGGGGCAAGGATTGAAGCGCTGGGGGATGATCTGGTGGCCTTCCGCCTTAGCCTGAAAGGCGCCAAAGACGCCGGCGCGATCGAGGATTATACCCGCTGCGTGGCGGCAGGTTATGTGCAAAAACAAGGCGGCGGCTTCTTGCGGCATCTGCGCACGAATACCGACGAAGAGGGTGGCATTTGGCGCGCGGATGCTGTTTACAGCGTCTCGTCCGCGCTGCCCAAAGGCTTGCAGACCATCGATGCGGAAGTGACGGTGGACGATTGTGCGCAACGCGGCATCCCGACAAGAGACTGAAGGACACAGAGACACATGGCAGAGTTTCTTGCAACACCCTTTGGCACCTTCCTGCTGATCGCGGTTCAGTGCCTGGGGATCATCGCCTTCGTGATGATTTCACTGCTGTTTCTGGTCTACGGTGACCGCAAGATCTGGGCGGCGGTGCAGATGCGGCGCGGCCCGAACGTGGTGGGGGCTTTCGGGCTTTTGCAATCGGTGGCGGACGCGCTGAAATATGTGCTGAAGGAAATTGTGGTCCCTGCCGGGGCCGACCGCTTCGTGTTCTTCCTCGCCCCGATGGCGTCTTTCGTGCTGGCGATGATTGCCTGGGCGGTGATCCCCTTCAACGACGGTTGGGTGCTGTCGGACATCAACGTCGCCATCCTTTACGTCTTCGCCATCTCCTCGCTTGAGGTCTACGGCGTGATCATGGGCGGCTGGGCCTCGAACTCCAAATACCCGTTCCTTGGGTCTTTGCGCTCGGCGGCGCAGATGATTTCCTATGAGGTGTCGCTGGGGCTGATCATCGTCGGCGTCATCATCTCGACCGGCAGCCTGAATTTCGGCGATATCGTCCGGGCGCAGTCGGGGTCATATGGCCTGTTCAACTGGTACTGGTTGCCGCATCTGCCGATGGTGGTGCTGTTCTTCGTCTCGTCCTTGGCCGAAACCAACCGCCCGCCCTTCGATCTGCCCGAGGCTGAGTCGGAACTGGTGGCGGGCTATCAGGTCGAATATTCCTCGACGCCGTTTTTGTTGTTCATGGCCGGCGAATATATCGCGATTTTCCTGATGTGCGCGCTGATCACCCTGCTGTTCTTCGGCGGCTGGCTGTCGCCAATTCCGGGCATACCTGACGGGGTGCTGTGGATGGTTGGCAAGATGAGCTTTTTCTTCTTCATGTTCGCCATGGTGAAAGCCATCGTCCCACGTTACCGCTATGACCAGTTGATGCGCATTGGCTGGAAAGTGTTCTTGCCGCTGTCATTGGGTTGGGTGGTGCTGGTATCGTTTCTGGCGAAATTCGAAGTGTTCGGCGGCTTCTGGGCGCGCTGGGCGGTTGGGGGTTGATCATGGGTCCGGCACGCACAACCGA
>JANMDM010000368.1:0-5005 GCA_031376305.1 Pseudomonadota bacterium
CTTTGAGGCCTTCGACAATATCGCCGGGGGCGAGACGGCGGGCATTCCCTTTGCCGCGATGGTGGCAGAACGGCTGGCGCTGCCGATGACCTATGTGCGCAAAAAGCCCAAAGGTTACGGTCGCAACGCCCGCATTGAAGGGGTGATGACCGAGGGCCAGCGGGTGCTTCTGGTCGAGGATCTGACCACCGATGGCGGGTCAAAACTTTCGTTCGTCGAGGTGATCCGCGAAACCGGGGCCACCTGCGCCCATACTGCGGTGATTTTCTACTACGGCATCTTTCCTGAAACGGTGCAGACATTGGCCGATCACGGCGTCGCCCTGCATTCCCTCTGCACCTGGTGGGACGTTTTGGCCGAGGCGCGCGCGCAGGGCAGTTTCGACGCGGCGACATTGAACGAGGTCGAGGCGTTTTTGACCAACCCCCGTCCCTGGCAGGCGGCGCGGTCGGCCAAGTAGCGCCGCTCCCGCTCAGCCCTATACCGATTCCTGTGGGCCAATCTGGGGACAAAAGCCACGGCGAATCGCGCCTGACAAAAAACCGCACCCAAGCCACGAAATCTGGTAGACTAGGGCGATGGAACCGCAATAAACGGTGGCCCGCGGCCGGATTTGCCAGACAGGCGTTCTTGCGGCATTGAGAGCGGCGGGACAGATAAAAAATGAGCTGAGGCATGAGTGAACTAGCGACCTTGCGGCCGATGCTGCCTGCCGCGCTGGCGGCGGAAGGCGGGGCTTTGCCCCATAACATCGAGGCTGAACAACAGCTTCTGGGTGCGATCCTGACCAATAACGACATCTATGACCGCATCGCCAATCTGGTGAAGGCCGAGCATTTCTTTGACCCGGTGCATCAGCGCATCTTCGAGGTGGCAGTGGCCAAGATCCAGAAGAACGCGCTGGCCTCGCCGGTGACCTTGAAGGGGTATCTGGAGGAGGACGAGGGCCTGAAGGAGCTCGGCGGTCCGGCCTATCTGGCCCGCATCGCCGGGGCGGCGATTTCTGCCTTTGCGGCGCGCGACTATGCGCAGATGATCTATGAGCTGGCGGTGCGGCGCGCGCTGATCGGTCTGGGGCGCGACATCTCGGCGCGGGCGCAAACCATCGAGGTCGACCATGACCCCAAAGACCAGATCATTGATGCCGAACAACGGCTTTATATCCTGGGCGAGCAGGGGCATGCCGAAAAGGGCTTTGTGTCGTTTCTGAAAGCCGTGACGGATGCAGTGATGTCCGCCAATGCCGCCTATCAAAGAGATGGCGGGCTGGCGGGGATATCCACCGGGCTTGTCGATCTGGACAAGAAACTGGGCGGGCTGCACCCGTCCGATCTGCTGATTCTGGCCGGACGCCCGTCGATGGGCAAAACCGCGCTGGCCACCAACATCGCCTTCAACATTGCCAAGGCCTATAAGAAAGGTCGGCGGCATGATGGCTCCGACGGCGCGGTCAACGGCGGGGTGGTGGGGTTCTTCTCGCTGGAGATGTCGTCCGAGCAATTGGCGGCGCGGATCCTTTCGGAGGCCGCTGAAGTGCCCTCAGAGCAGATCCGCCGTGGTGACATGTCCGAACAGGAATTCCGCCGCTTTGTCGAAGCCGCCAAGGCGCTGGAAACCTGCCCGCTTTACATTGATGACACCCCCGCAATTCCCATCAGCCAGTTGGCCGCCCGTGCGCGGCGGCTGAAGCGCACCCATGGGCTGGATGTCTTGATCATCGACTATCTGCAACTGGTCCGCCCGGCCACCGCCAAGGACAGTCGGGTGAACGAGGTGTCGGAGATCACCCAGGGCCTGAAAGCCATCGCCAAGGAGCTGAACATCCCGGTGATCGCCCTGTCGCAGCTGTCGCGTCAGGTGGAGAATCGCGAGGACAAGCGCCCGCAACTTTCAGACCTGCGCGAATCCGGCTCGATCGAACAGGACGCCGATGTGGTGATGTTCGTCTACCGCGACGAATATTATAAGGAACGCGAAAAGCCCGGCGACGACAATCTGGAAGCCATGGCCAAGTGGCAAGATGCGATGGAGCGGGTCCACGGCAAGGCCGAGGTGGTGATCGGCAAGCAGCGCCACGGGCCGATCGGCACGGTGGAGCTGTCGTTCGAGGGCCAGTTCACCCGGTTTGGCAATCTTGCGAAGCCGTGGCAGAATGGGCCAGAAGGGTTCTGAGAAAACCGGTGCGTCCTTAAGACCAGCGCGCCCGAAACCCCGCAACCGGATGTGGCTGCATTTTGCTCTGGCAGCCAGCGACCGTTTGCGGAGTACGGGCGCGGGTCTATCGTCGCCCCGCCAATACACAGGGGGGCGACGCGATGTCCGCAACGATCCTTTCCCACGAACCGGCGATCAGGCTTTCGGTGTTTATCGGTGTTTTGGCAGTGATGGCTTTTTGGGAAGTTGCGGCACCGCGGCGCCGGATCGAGATTCCGCGGCTGGTTCGTTGGTCAAACAATCTGGCGCTGGTTGTGATTGACACAATTCTTGTGCGGCTTACCTTTCCGATCGCGGCGGTCGGGTTGGCGATGATCCTGGAGGACCGGGGTTGGGGGCTGTTCAACGCCCTTGAAACCCGCAGCTGGATTGCAATTCCCCTGGCGATTCTGGCGCTTGATCTTGCCATCTACCTTCAGCACGTGGTGTTTCATGCGGTCCCGGTGCTGTGGCGGCTGCACCGGATGCACCATGCGGACCTTGCGTTCGATGTGACGACGGGGCTCAGGTTTCACCCATTGGAAATCTTGCTGTCGATGGGCGTCAAACTGGGCATCGTGGCGGTTCTTGGACCATCGGCCACGGCCGTGTTGATTTTCGAAGTCCTGCTGAATGCCGCGTCGCTGTTCAACCACTCAAACATTCGCCTTCCCGACTGGCTTGATGCCGGACTGCGGTCTGTGATCGTGACGCCGGATATGCACCGCGTTCATCATTCGATCCACCCAAAAGAGACCAACAGCAATTTTGGCTTCACTGTGCCGTGGTGGGACCGGGTGTTCGGGACATATCTTGCGCAGCCCCGCGACGGCCAGACCGGCATGACTGTTGGAATCGAACAGTTCCGGAGCGTTGACGATCTTCGGCTTGACCGGATGCTGGTTCAGCCTTTTCGAAACCCCGCCGACCAATATCCAATCAAACCCCCAAAATACCCGTGATGCGGAATTTGTTGCGGCGCAGCCAGGCTCAGATGCGCGGCCGGAAACGCTTTGCCCTTGACCTTGCTCTGCCAGATGGCAAAAGGCGGGCATGGCTTCTGGTATGCTTGAAATCGACCTTGACGCGATCACTGCCAATTGGCGGGCGCTGGATGCTATGACGCCTGCGCAGGTGCAAACGGCCGTGATGGTCAAGGCCGATGGCTACGGGCTTGGCGCCGCACCGGTCGCGCGGGCGTTGATGGCGGTCGGGGCGCGGCGATTCTTTGTGGCACTCACGGAAGAGGGTGTCTCACTGCGTCTTGCGTTAGGCCCGGACGCCGAGATCAATATCCTCTCCGGCCATATGGACGGCGACAGCGCCCGGATTGCCGGCTTCAATCTGGTGCCGATGCTGAACAGCCGCGCCCAGGTGGAACGGCATTTCGCCACCCTCCCCGGCCATCCCTTTGGTATCCAGTTGGAAACCGGCATGAACCGGCTGGGGGTTGACGCAGCGGATTGGGCCGTGCTGGCCCCTGCGGTGATTTCGCACAAACCACAGCTTTTGATGTCGCATATGGCCTGTTCGGACGAGCCGGGCCATCCGCTGAATGACCGGCAATTGGCCAGCTTCCGCGCCATGACCGATGGCACCGGCATTGCGCGGTCGTTTTCGGCAACAGGGGGTATCCTTTTGGGCCGCGCCTATGATTTTGACCTGACCCGCCCCGGCATCGGGCTTTACGGCGGCGCACCCTATGCGGCGGCGCGGCCCGTCGCGCGGCTTTCGGTGCCGGTTGTGCAGGTCCGCACCCTCGCCGCCGGTGATGCGGTGGGTTACAACGCCACTTGGGTCGCCAAGGCCCCGGCGCGCATTGCCACGCTGGCGGCCGGGTATGCCGACGGGTTCTTCCGGTCGCTGTCGAACCGTGCCTGGCTTTGGCATGGGTCGACGCCCTGCCCGCTTGTCGGTCGCGTCTCGATGGATCTGGTGACCGTCGATATCAGCGCCGTTCAGGGCACCCCCGACGCGCTTGACCTTTTGTGCCCCGCCCAAGGCATCGATGCCCTGGCAAGCGCTGCGGGCACCATTGGCTATGAAATCCTGACGGCCCTTGGCCAGCGCTATGCACGTCAATATGTGGGGGTGCAGGCGTGATGCTGCTTAGCCCGCTTGCAGGCCTCGGCCGCGCCACACTCGCCTCCCTTGGCGCCATCGGACGTATCGCGATATTTGCCGGATCGGCACTGGGGCATCTGGTGCGCCCGCCGTTTTACCCCAAGGAATTCATCCAGGCTTTGGTGCAGATCGGCTGGTTCAGCCTGCCGGTTGTGGGGCTGACAGCGCTGTTCACCGGCGGGGCGCTGGCCTTGCAGATCTTCGCCGGGGGTGCGCGGTTTTCGGCGGAAGCGGTGGTGCCGTCGATTGTCGCCATCGGCATGGTCCGCGAGCTTGGCCCGGTGTTGGGCGGGTTGATGGTGGCCGCACGGGTCGCCTCAAGCATTGCCGCCGAACTGGGCACGATGAAAGTTACCGAACAGCTTGACGCGCTGGTCACGCTTTCGACGCATCCGATGAAATATCTGACGGTGCCGCGGGTTCTGGCGGCAACTTTGGCCGTGCCGGTGCTGGTGGCAGTAGGCGACAGCATCGGCATTTTGGGCGGCTATCTTGTAGGCGTGAACCGGCTTGGGTTTAACCCGGCCACCTATCTGACCAATACCGCCCAATATCTTGAGGCCTGGGATATCGGATCTGGCCTGGTCAAGGGCGCGGCCTTTGGCTTTATCGTCGCTGTCACCGGCTGCTTTTACGGGATGAACTCGGAACGCGGGGCGCAAGGCGTGGGTCGCGCGACAAAATCGGC
>JANMDM010000389.1:0-1580 GCA_031376305.1 Pseudomonadota bacterium
GAACAGGGGCAGCCGCAGGTCGGCGTCCTGCCACTCGGCCTCGCCAAAGGCCTGCCGCGCCTCGGCCAGCAACAGCCGATTGGTTGATCCGCTGCGCAGGGCCCCGCAGATCGTCAGTATCTTGACCTCCGCCATCCCCTCACCTCCGCCCCAAAACCCAGTCCAGCGCCGCCCCCGGCAATATCCGCCGCGCCACATTCATCAGATAGGTGGGCGTGGTGACGAAATAGCGCGCCTTCGGCTTCACACTTTCCAGCGCCCTCAGCAGCTTTGCCGTCACTGCACTCGCAGGCAATTCGAACCGGTCCGGCTTGCCGGTATGTTCATAAAGCCGCTTCAAAAGCCTGCCCTCATACTGCGCCCGTCGCGGGCTGGCCTTCCAGTCGACCCACCGCTCGAAATGCGGGATCGAATTGGCCCTGATCCGGCTGGTGATCGGCCCCGGCTCGATCAGGATGATCTTGATCGGCGTATCCGACATTTCGATCCGCATCACATCCGTCAACCCCTCCATCGCGAATTTGGTCGCCACATAGGCCCCGCGCCAGCGCATCCCCACCAGCCCAAGCACCGACGAACAATTGACGATCCGCCCATAGCCCTGTCGTCGCATCACTGGAATCACCTGCCGCGCCAGTGCGTGATAGCCAAACAGGTTGACCTCGAAGATTTCGCGCAAGGCGCCCACCGGCAAATCTTCCACCGCCCCCGGACAACCAAACGCGCCATTGTTGAACAGCGCGCCCAACGTGCCCCCGGTCCGCGCCAAAGCCTCGTCCAGCCCTGCCCGGATCGAGCCTTCATCAGCATAGTCCAGCCGGAAACTTTCCAACCCCTCGCCCCTGAGCCTTTCGCAATCCGCTTCAGCCCGGCAAGTGGCAAACACCCGCCAGCCCGCCCGCTTCAACCCATGCGCCGCATCATAACCGATGCCCGAGGAACATCCGGTGATCAGGATCGTCTTTTCCATTCCGCTTCCCTATGGACTGCCCGCCCGCCCCGAATTACACGGGGGCCATGACTGACGCCAGCGACGAAATCCCGGGCCCCGCCACCACCTCCGAACCGCTTTCCCGCGCGATCGGCGAACGCTACCTGACCTATGCGCTTTCCACCATCATGCACCGCGCCCTGCCTGATGCGCGCGACGGGCTGAAACCGGTGCATCGCCGCATCCTTTACGCGATGCGCGAGCTGAAACTTGTTCCCACCGGGGGTTTCCGCAAATCGGCCAAAATCTCCGGCGACGTGATGGGCAACTATCACCCGCATGGCGACATGGCGATCTATGACGCGATGGCGCGGCTGGCCCAGCCCTTCGCCATGCGCTACCCGCTGGTCGACGGCCAGGGCAACTTCGGCAATATCGACGGTGATAACCCCGCCGCCGCCCGCTACACCGAAGCCCGCCTGACAGCGGCCTCCGAGGCGCTGATGGCAGGACTGGCCGAAAACGCCGTCGATTTCCGCCCCAACTATGACGGCACGTTGGAAGAACCCGTGGTGCTGCCCGCCGCCTTCCCCAACCTTCTGGCCAATGGCTCCAGCGGTATTGCCGTCGGCATGGCCACCAATATCCC
>JANMDM010000032.1:0-3198 GCA_031376305.1 Pseudomonadota bacterium
TCGGGGCGTGACCGCGATGGTCAGCAATTCTGCCTCGCCCGCCACGGCGCGCCCCAGCGCGAAGCCGCCGGGGTCCGGGATCAGAAAACACAAAGGGTCGGCCAGAAAACCGGCGAATTCCGCTGCGGACCACGGGCGCGGGGTGATGAACGACGCGGCATGTATGCTGGCCAACGCCGCAGGCGTCATGGCAAGATCACCGGCGGCGCATCGCGCGATGGCGCGGCATCGACAGGGCGCAGGTACAAGGGGGCCGGACGCCGGGTCGGCGCCTCCCGGCTGGCGGCAATATGGGCCATCGCCACCGCCAGCGGCAGGGTTGGGGCGGCAGCAGTTGCGCCAAGGTGGTCTGCGATCTGATCTGCGGCAAACCCGCAAACCGTCAGCGCCGCCACACTGAGGCCGTCCGGCAGATCTGCCAGATAGGTCTGCAGCGGGGCAGCTTCTTGCGCCCCGAAACCTTGCAGATAGATGCGCCCCTGCCGCGCGTCGATACTGCTCAGAACCGGGCGCGGCAGGGCGTATGCCAGCGCCTCAAAGCCGCTGATTCCATGTGCGGGAATGCCCAGCGACAGGGCCAGCCCGCGGGCCGCAGAAACCGCGATACGCACGCCGGTGAAATTGCCCGGACCGATGCCCACCGCCAATGCCGTCAGATCGCGCCAGCCGACCCCCGAGGCCGCGAGCACTTCCTCCAGCAACGGAAACAGCCGTTCCGCCTGACCCTTGGCCATATCTTCATGGGCGGCCGTCAGCAGCTTGCCGCCCGAAACAACAGCGGCCGCGCAATGCGCGGCCGAGGTGTCGAACGCCAGAATCACTGGTTCAGGCGGCAACGGGCCTGACCTCAAGCACTTCGGGGATATAATGGCGCAGCAGGTTCTCGATGCCCATTTTCAGCGTCAGCGTTGACGAGGGGCAGCCGGCACAGGCGCCTTGCATATGCAGATAGACAATGCCGCGGTCAAAGCCGTGAAAGGTGATATCGCCGCCATCTTGCGCCACCGCAGGGCGCACGCGGGTATCCAGAAGCTCTTTGATCTGCTTGACGATATCGCCGTCCGGCCCGTCATGGGCGGCATGACCGCCGGCGGCCTTTTCCGAGCCTTCCATCACCGGGGCGCCGGACTGGAAATGCTCCATGATCGCCCCAAGAATGGCGGGCTTGATATGGGCCCAGTCCACCGCTTCGGCTTTGGTGACGGTCACGAAATCGGTGCCGAAAAATACGCCGGTCACCCCCTCAACCGCAAAAATCCGCCGCGCAAGAGGCGATTTTGTCCCGGCCTCGGCGCTTGGGAAATCAGCGGTGCCCATGTCGAGAACGCTTTGACCGGGCAGGAATTTCAGGGTGGCGGGGTTCGGCGTGGATTCGGTCTGGATGAACATGGCTATCTCCGACGGTTCCACTCGGATATGCGCCTTGGGGCGGGGTAAGTCAAGGTTTGGAACGGTTCTAAGCGGTGTCGCCCCCCCGATTGTCTGCGCGGGACGCGCGCGCATCAGGTAATGCTCTCCAGACGTTCCTTCGACATTTCCCCCGGCACAATCGTGATCGGTATCGGCAGGTTGCCGGAATTCTTTGACATCATCGTCACCAATGGCCCCGGCCCGCTTTTGTCGGTGCCCGCCCCCAGCACCAGAATGCCGATTTGCGGATCCTCGCGGATCAGGCTTAAAATCTCAGCGACCGGTTCACCCTCGCGGATCACCAGCTCTGGATCCACGCCTTGCCGGTCGCGCATCCACTTGGCAAAAACCTCGAAATGTCCCTCGATCCGTTCGCGCGCTTCCTGGCGCATGAGATCGGCCACACCAAGAAAGTGTTGAAACTCTTCTGACGGCAGGATCGACAGAATCGTCACGCCACCGCCGGTATGCGCCGCCCTGAGTGCGGCAAACCGCATCGCATTCAGGCATTCGCGGCTGTCGTCCAGCACGACCAGAAACTTGCGCATGACCATCCCCCATCGCTGCAGGTGATCATGGCGGTTAGATCGAAGCATGGCAACCGCAGGCGCGTATGACCAGTGGCAAATTGGCCGCGTTGCCGTCAAGGACCCACAGATTTCAAGGGCAAGAGCGGTGTCGGGGCGGGATCAAAAAATTATATCCGACGCTGAGACGGCAGAAACATTGTGCAAAAGAAGCGAGAGGTCGGCGCCGCCATCGCCATTCAAATCGGCCCACAAGATAAGGTATGCGCCATAGGTGAGGCTATGAAGTTCCCTGGGCTGACCCGAACCGCCGACCCCGGTGAAGTGCATGCCCATGCCGTGGAAATTCAGCTTGTCCTGCCCCGGCTGGAAGTCTTCTATCACATCTGCCGTTCCCCACAGACCGATGTCGGCGGCACTGCTAAACACATAGGTATCGGCTCCGGCACCGCCGTAGTACAGGTCGGCACCATTGCCCCCATAAATCACATCATTGCCATTGCCGCCGAGGATTGTATCGGCGCCGCCGAAGGTAACAATAATGTCGTTTCCGTCGCCACCGAGGGCCAGATCGTTGTTGTTTCCTGCGTAGATCAGGTCATCGCCAGTACCACCATCAAGGCTGTTGTAGCCATCGCCGCCATAGAGCGTGTCATTGCCCGCCCCGCCATAAAGGCTGTCATCGCCGAAGGTGTCCCACAGCAGATCATTGCCATTATCGCCATTTAGCTTGTCGTTGCCTTCAAGGCCCGACATCGCGTCATTGCCATCACCGCCATAGATGACGTCGTTGCCGAACATGCCGCCCAGTGAGTCATTGCCGTTGCCGCCGAAGATGGTGTCGGCGCCATCGCCCGCAAGGACATAATCATTGCCGTCACCGCCGTAGATGACATCCTCATTCACGCCGCCGGAGATGTAGTCGTCGTCGGCACCGCCATCGAAATAGTTGCGGCCATCGCCGCCATACATGGTGTCATTGCCCGCCCCGCCATAAAGGCTGTCATCGCCGAGCTGGCCGTACATCAGGTCATTTCCATCGCCGCCGTCGATCAGGTCATTCCCGGTCAAGGCGTCAATCGTGTCTGCCCCGGCGCCGCCGGAAAGCGTGTTGTTCCCCAGACCCCCGAAAAGCCGATCATCCCCGTCGCCAGCTTCGATGATGTCGTTTCCGTCGCCGCCATAGAGTGCATCGTTTCCCAGATCCCCCGACAGAAAGTCGTTGCCGGCCCCGCCGTTCAGGGTGTCGTCGCCATTGTTG
>JANMDM010000042.1:0-15992 GCA_031376305.1 Pseudomonadota bacterium
AGGCCCTGGGCAAAATGCAGCGTGTTTTCCAAAAGCGTGTCCCGCGCCCGGTCAATGCCATGCAGCAAGGCCAGATCGACGCGGCTGACTTCGGCCACCGGTTCCAGCCGGTCAGGGGTCACATGCCAAACAAACGCCCGCACCGCGCCAAAATCGGGCGCTGGCGCCGGTTCCGGTGCCAGACGGTCCAGCGCTGCGGCGATCCTGGCGAGCGCCTCCTCACTCACGGCTTGGGCGTCGCGTCTTCGGCAGCGTCCTCGTCGTCGAACCACAGGCCCTCGGCGCGCAGCTTGGCTTCCTGGGTCTTTTCAATCCGGCGGATAAGAAAGATCGACACTTCGTAAAGCGGGTAGATCGCCGCAAACAGGATCAACTGGCTCATCACATCCGGGGGCGTGACCACGGCAGCCACGGTCAGGATCGCCACGATTGCATATTTGCGCACCGAGGCGAGGCCCTTGGCGGTAACCAACCCGGCCTTGCCCATCAGCGTCAGCAGCACCGGCAACTGGAAACACAGGCCAAAGGCCATGACGAATTTCATCGTCAGGCTCAGATATTCCTGAACCGACCCCTGAAAGACGATGCCTGCCGGAACACTGCTGCCTGTCGTGGCCTTCGCAGCCCCGGTCGCCTGCGGCAAGATCATGCCTTGCTGGAACCCGAGGAAAAAGTTGAAGGCAATTGGCAAGATCACGTAGAAAGCGAAAGTTGCTCCCAGCGCGAACATCACTGGCGAGGCAATGAGGAAGGGTAAAAAAGCCCCCTTTTCGGATTTGTACAGACCCGGCGCCACAAACCGCCAGAGCTGATAGGCGATGACCGGAAAGGACAGGGCAATCCCACCGAACATGGCAATGCTCATGGCGACAAAGAAGCCTTCTTGCGGCTTGATCAGGTTCAGATTGCAATTCTGTCCGCGCGCTTCCAGCGCACCGCAGATCGGCTGGGAGAGGAAGTCGAAGATCGGGTTCCACACCAGATAACAGGCAAACATCGCCACCACAAAGGCCAGGATCGACCAGATGATCCGGCTGCGCAATTCGATCAGATGTTCCATCAGCGGCGCGGATGAGTTGTCGATATCGTCGGTCATACCACGTCGCTTTTCTTGGCTTTGGGCTTGGCTTTAGGCTTGGCGCTTGATGCCGCCACCGGCGGCGGCACGATCTCGGCGGCACTGGCTTTGGCAACAACTGTCCGCCGGACGGCCTTGCGAACCGGTTTCGCCGCAACCGGGCCGGCGGCCCCGGCATCCGCTGGGACCTGCGGGGTTTTCTTGGGGGCCAACCGCGCGGCGCGGTCCACCGCCAGCTTGTCGGCCAGAGCCTGGGTTGCCGGACCGCGGGGTTGCGCAGGCGGCACCACGGGTGCGGCGGCCATTCCTGCGGGGGGGGCAACGACCGCAGCCTTGCCACCCGGAAGCGTCGGGCTCCATTTCTCGAACTTCGTGGCGGCTGACTCCAAGGCATCCAGCCCGAGACTTTTCTTCGACGTCATGTCCTTGACATCTTTAAGCGCATCGCCGACGCCGCTGGCTTTGGCGGCGTCATCCATTGCCCGCTGAAACTCCCGCGCCATGCCGCGCGCCTTGGCGGTAAATCGACCAAGGGTTTTGAACATGATGGGCAGATCTTTTGGCCCCACCACGATCAGCGCCACAACGCCGATGAGCACAAGCTCACTCCAGCCGATATCAAGCATGCCAAGCCACTCCCTTGCCTGTGTGTTTCAGGCTTCGTGTTTCTGGCTCAGGCCTTGTCTTTTTCAACTTCGGGCGTCACATCGCGCGCCTGCTCGGCGGCTTCGCTTTCCAGTTCGGCGGTGCCATCCTTGACGCCTTTTTTGAAGGCGGTGATGCCCTTGCCGACTTCGCCCATCAGCGACGACACCTTGCCCTTGCCAAACAGCACCAGCACCACGACACCGACAATCAGAATATGCATCAAACTAAACGAGCCCATCGGCTTCTCCTTCATGTCTGCGGACCCGTTGCGGGTCCCTTGTCCACCGAACGGTGTAATCCGAGTTGCGCGCCATTCAAAGGCCGCCCGGCACATTCTTTTCCAGCCAAGGTCCGATCATCGCCGAATTACCCCGCCACAGCTGACAGGTTTATGTCAGTTGGCATCTGGTATCGCGACAGCACGAAACCTGCAACCGGAGAGATACCATGCAAAACCACCTGACAGCTGAAATCGTCACCTTTCGCGCCCTGCCCGGCATATCCCGCGAAACCCTGCGCGACCGCGCCGAATCGATTGGCCCCTGGCTGGCAGCTTGTCCCGGCTTTTTGTCGCGCACCTTGTCGCTGAACGACACTGGCATCTGGACAGATCATATTGTCTGGGCGCATCCCGCGCAGGCAAAAGCCGCCGGGGACAAGATCCTGGCCGAACCCAGTGCCGCGCCGTTCATGGCCGCGATAGAGGGATCCAGCGTCGCTGTCAGCCATGCGCCCGTCATCATATGGCAAACCGCCTGCGCTGACGCTTGACCTTGCGGTCACTGCGGGCCAGCCTTGCCCCATGCGCCGCAGTGACCGCCTGTTCGACCTGATCCAGATCCTGCGTGATGGCAGGCTGCACCGTGCCGCAGATATCGCGGCGCGGCTTGAGGTGTCCACCCGCACCATCTGGCGTGACATGGCCACCTTGCAAGCCTCGGGACTGCCCGTCGAAGGGGAACGCGGCGTGGGCTATATGCTGACCGCGCCAATCACCCTGCCCCCGGTCGCCCTGACCCTGCAAGAGATGGAGGCGCTGCGGCTGGGCATCGCCCTTGTCGCCAGTGCGGCCGACGCCGGGCTGGCCTATGCCGCGCATAGCCTGGGCCAAAAGATCGCCGCCGTGTCGCCCTCGGCCGGGGCGCTGCCGCCCGTCGATGCCTTTGTCTTTGCCAGCCCCGAAGCGGCGCGCGCGGCGCCACATTTGCCCCTTTTGCGCCATGCCATTCACAGCAGCGAAAAGCTGGATCTGCACTACCGCGACCTTGCCGGCCGGGAAAGCAAACGGCGGATTAGACCCTTACAACTGGAATATTGGGGGCGGGTCTGGACCTTGACCGCCTGGTGCGAAAACCGAAGAGATTTCAGAAGCTTCCGCATTGATCTTGTGGTTTCACTCACAACCACCGGCGCCGGGTTCGTTGCCGAACCGGGCAAGCTTTTGGCAGATTACAAGGCGCGATTGGCGGATTAGCGCGCCAAGTAAATCTTAATCAACCAATCCGAGCTGACGCGCGATACTTGCGGAATCGTAATAGTCCCGCCCCTCGACGACCTTGCCGTCCTTCACCCGCATCACGCTGCAATATCGGACGTTGATGGATCGGCCGCTGGCGGGATATTCGCCCAAACTCGAAAGAAGCGTTCCGGTCTGAGTGCCGCGATTGACAAACTCGACCACCGCCCAATCGCCTTGCACAATCACGTTTGTGACCTTTACTTCTCCATCGGCGAAAGCGGCCCGCCAGCGATGGTAGTCGCGCTTGTAGCCTTCGGGGCCGGGCAAAAGTTCTCCACGAGCCACGTCTTCGAAGTGGCAGTCGTCCGAAATCACCGTTGCACCGCGGTCAGGATCTCGCAGGTCCCAGGATTCGTGAAAGATTCTGACGATCCGTTCAACTTCCGTCATCGAAGCTCACCTCCCTCATCGCTGTGAACCCGCGTTCAGCCTACCCCATACGCTGCATTTGACCTAAGTCTTTCAGATAGGGTCTGCTGCGGGATCGGAGCGGTTATTGCTCGGGTATCCCGTTCCTGTGGCCCGACCCTAAACCTGCCGCGGAAACACGAAACAGCGGTCACGGCGCAGCATCAGCCACATGGCGGTGCCGGGTTTGGGCAGAAACACCGCGGGCACCGTGGCGGTTAACAGCTGGCCACCGTCTTGCATCCGGAACTCTACAAGGCTGTCGCGGCCCAAGAATCTTGCGCGCTCAACGACGGCACGGGCGGCGCTGCCCTCGACCGCCGTCGGGCTTGGCCCGCGTCCGGCACGATCGAAGTCGATTTTCAGGTGTTGGGGGCGGATGACAATATCGACCTCGGTCCCGTCAGCCAACCCTGGGGTCAGAAATTCGCCAAAGGGCGTGGCGGTAAGCGCCCCATGAACTGTGCCATGCAAAACATTGATATCAGAAAAGAAAGCCGCAGTCGCGCGGTCTGCAGGGGCGTTATAAAGGTTGTAAGGTGCGCCCCTTTGCACGATGCGGCCCTGACGCATCAGCAAAATCTCGTCCGCCATGCGCATCGCCTCATGGGGTTCATGGGTAACCAACAAGACCGCAGCGCCTTCTTCTTTCAGCAGGGCAAGGGTATCGTCTCGGATCCCGTCGCGCAGGCGTTCATCAAGGCCCGAGAAAGGTTCGTCCATCAGCAAAATCTGCGGGCGCGGTGCCAAAGCCCGCACCAGTGCCACGCGTTGCTGCTCGCCTCCCGACAGCTCATGCGGGAACTTCGCGCCAAATCCCGACAGCGAGACGCGTTCCAAAAGCCCCTCGACACGCCGCATCCGGTCGGCTGCCCGCCGCGGTAAGCCAAAGGCGACATTTTCAGCCACCGACAGATGCGGAAACAGGGCAAAATCCTGAAACATCAGCCCGATGGCGCGGCGTTCGGGCGGCACCCGGAACAGCGTATCGCAGATCAGCCTGCCATCCACGAAGATCCGCCCGGTATCTTGCATATCGACACCCGCAATCATCCGCAGTGTCGTCGATTTACCGCACCCCGATGGGCCTAGCAGGCAGGTGACCTGCCCTGGCTGGATGGTGAACGACACATCATCCACCACCCGCCGCCCGCCAAACTGGCGGGTCAGGTTCTGCACGTCCAGACGTGGCGTCGGCTCATTCACTTGGCTGCCCCACTTGCCCGATCAAAACCCTCGGGCTTTCGGATCGGATAGCAGGGCAAAGCCTTTTCGGCAAGCAACAGCGGCTCACAGCGTGCTGTTCATCGCACCGCCGTCCAGCAGGATGTTCTGACCAACGATAAAGCCTGCATGCTGTGAACAGAGAAACGCGCACATCGCCCCGAATTCCGCCGCCGTGCCATAGCGCCCGGCCGGAATCGTGGCGGCACGCTGCGCCACCGCTTCTTCCAGCGTGATCCCCTGCGCCCTGGCCACAGGGGTATCCAGCGATATGGCCCGGTCGGTGGCATGGATCCCCGGCAGCAGATTGTTGATGGTGACGCCATGCGGGGCGACCTGCCGCGCGGTGCCCCCGACATAGCCGGTCAGCCCCGCCCGCGCGGTATTCGACAGCCCCAGCTGCGGTACCGGCGCCTTGACCGATTGCGAGGTGATATTGACCACCCGCCCCCAACCCCTGGCAATCATCCCCGGCAACAGCGCCTTCATCAGCGCTATGGGCGTCAGCATATTGGCGTCGATGGCCCGGATAAAATCCTCGCGCTCCCAGTCCGACCAAAGACCCGGAGCCGGGCCCCCGGCATTGGTGACCAGGATGTCAACGTTTCCGGCTGCGGCCAATACCTCGGCCCGGCCCAGCTCAGAGGTGATGTCAGCAGCAACAGCGATCACCGTCACGCCATAGCGGTCGCGCACGGCGCTGGCGGTGTCGGCCAAAGCCGCTGCCCCGCGCGCATTGAGGATCAGGTTGACACCCGCCTCAGCCAGTGCCTCGGCGCAACCGCGCCCCAAACCTTTCGATGCAGCGCATACCAATGCGGTCTTGCCGCGAATACCCAGATCCATGCCACTTTCCTTTTGATTTGACCCTTTTGACCCATTCGGGCCTTTTCGCGCCCTTGCTTTAGTGGCCAGGAGTTGCCGGACCGGCAATCAGAAAAACCAAATCAAGCCGCGTTACCTGGCCATTATACATTTGGTTTGTTCCTTGATAACCATGATCGTGCAATCTTGCCGCGCGGACCATTCAACCCGACGGAAATCATGTCAGACTCTGATGCCGAAATGCCGGACTATGCGACCCACGTCTATGGGGCTGAGTCTATGCGCGTGGTCAGCGGTGCCAACCTTGGGGATCCGGTCGGCGGCTTTGATGCGTGCTTGCCAGGCGATGTCTACCGCCTGCATCCCGCCGCCCGCGCGCGCAAGCTGGTTTTACGCAGCGCCGCCGATACCACCGCAGTCCAGAAGATTGCGAAAGGCTCGGAGGTTGGCGCCGAAGGGGATCGGGTATCTTTGCTGGCGTTACTGACCTTGCTGGCGCATGACGGCGACCGGCTGGCCGTTGTGACCATCCGGCACGACCCCAGCGGCGCAATCTTTGCCATTCCTTTGTCGCCAATGGTCGCCAAGGCCGAATATACCCTTGTAGAACTCTCCGAAGATGCCAGCGGCATCCGGCTCGCGGATTTCATCTGCGTATCTTTTGCGGCCGGAACCTTGATCACCCTGCCGGGCGGCCAGCAACGCCGGATCGAAAGCCTGCGGCCCGGTGATCCGGTATTGACCCGCGATTCTGGCGCGCAGGCGGTGAAATGGGTAGGTAAGGCCACGCTCAGGGCCGAGGGCAGCTTTGCCCCTGTGGTCATTACGGCAGGGACTCTGGGCAATACCAGCGATCTGCTGGTCAGCCCCCATCACCGGATTTTCATCTATCAGCGCGGCGCGCGGCGCGTCGGCGGCACCGCTGAGATTTTGGTGCAAGCCAAACACCTTGTCGATGACGACAGGGTCTGGCGGCGCGAAGGTGGCTTTGTCGATTACTACAGTCTGGTCTTTGAGCGGCATGAGATCATTTTTGCCGAAGGTATTCCCGCCGAAAGCCTGATGGTGAACCAGGAAACCGTGCGCCTGCTGCCCGCCGAACTCGCTCAGGAACTGACAGACCGCTTTCCCGGACTTCGTCAAAGCCAACACTTCGGCACCGAAACGTCGCGCGGGGCTCTTGAAGCCGTCGGACGCGACAGCCTGTTTCGGCCCGAAGACCATCGCTAAGACCAGGCGGCCGCCTTGTGGCGCCTACATTGCGCTTGTGGCAGGCTTTCGCTAAACCCCAGCCCATGTTGGACAAGACCCAGAACCGCACCGCCCTGCCCGCCGAAATTGCCCGGCGGCGGACCTTCGCCATCATCTCGCATCCGGATGCCGGCAAGACCACGCTGACCGAAAAGTTTCTGCTGTTCGGCGGCGCGATCCAGATGGCAGGTCAGGTGCGCGCCAAGGGCGAAGCCCGCCGCACCCGGTCGGACTTCATGAAGATGGAGCAGGAGCGCGGAATTTCGGTCTCCGCCTCTGCCATGTCCTTCGATTTTCGCCAGTACCGCTTCAATCTGGTCGACACCCCCGGCCACTCGGACTTTTCCGAGGATACCTATAGAACGCTGACGGCGGTCGATGCCGCGATCATGGTCATCGATGGCGCCAAGGGCGTCGAAAGCCAGACCCGTAAACTGTTCGAAGTCTGCCGCCTGCGCGACCTGCCGATCCTGACCTTCTGCAACAAGATGGACCGCGAGTCCCGCGACACCTTTGAGATCATCGACGAGATTCAGGAAAATCTGGCGATCGACGTCTCGCCCGCCAGCTGGCCCATCGGCATGGGCCGGGAATTCATCGGCTGCTACGATATCTTGCATGACCGGCTGGAACTGATGGACCGCGCCGACCGCAACCGGGTGGCCGAAACCATCGCCATCAATGGCTTGAACGACCCGAAGCTGGCCCAACACATTCCCGCCGATCTTCTGGCCAAGCTGCTGGAAGATCTGGAGATGGTCGAGGCGCTGTTGCCAAAATTCAACCGCCAGTCTTTCCTTGAAGGTCACATGACCCCGATCTGGTTCGGCTCCGCCATCAACTCCTTCGGCGTCAAGGAACTGATGGACGGCATGGGGGAATATGGGCCGGAACCGCAGCTCCAGCACGCTGCCGAACGCGACATCGCGCCCGAAGAAGCCAGCGTGACTGGTTTCGTCTTTAAGGTTCAGGCCAATATGGACCCCAAGCACCGCGACCGCGTGGCCTTCGTCCGCCTCGCCTCGGGGCATTTTGAACGCGGCATGAAGCTTTTGCATGTGCGCTCGAAAAAGCCGATGGCAATATCAAACCCGGTGCTGTTTCTGGCCGCCGACCGCGAGTTGGCCGAGGAAGCATGGGCAGGTGACATCATCGGCATTCCGAACCACGGACAGTTGCGCATCGGCGATGCGCTGACCGAGGGCGAATCCTTGCGGTTCACCGGCATTCCGTCTTTCGCACCCGAGCTTTTGCAAACCGTGCGGGCGGGCGATCCGATGAAGGCCAAGCATCTGGAAAAGGCGCTGATGCAGTTTGCCGAAGAGGGCGCCGCCAAGGTCTTCAAACCCGCCATCGGCTCGGGGTTTATTGTCGGTGTCGTCGGCGCCTTGCAATTCGAAGTGCTGGCCTCGCGGATCGAGCAGGAATATTCGCTGCCGGTGCGGTTCGAATCCTCGCAATTCACCAGCGCCCGTTGGGTGACAGGCCCGAAGGCCGATGTGGAAACCTTTGTGAATGCCAACAAAGGCCATATCGCCCACGACCATGACGGCGATATTGTTTTTCTGACGCGGCTGCAGTGGGACATCGACCGGATCATCCGCGATCACGCAACGCTGAAGCTGTCGTCAACCAAAGAAATGATGGTGTGAACCTGCGGGGATTCAGCGCCCAAGGCCCCGCAGATTGCGAAAACCCATCCCACGCAGGTTCTGAACACAGCGCAATGACCGCCCGCTGGTGCCGCAGGCTTGCTGCCCCTGCGTCGACGCGGCCCGCGTCTTTGCCTGACAGTTTGCGGCAAAAATGTGGCAACTCTGCAGTGCCTTTGGGCGATTCGTTCGAAATTCGGCCTTGGTTTGGGGCGGAACCGCCGCGAAACCGCACCGAGATATGAAAAACCGTTAAGGTTTTCCCCGAAACCGTGAACAGTCCATCACCCCGGCCTTTCATTGTATCTCAAGACAGCAATTAACGAATCCGCCCAAATTTTGTCCAAATTGCAAAGGATACAGACCGGGTGATATTTGGAACTGGAGCCATCATGAAATTTAAATCCTTTAAAGCGCTGGCGGTTGCCGCGACGCTGCTTTCGGCGGGAAGCGCGTCGGCGGTTACTCTGAATGTTGGCTCTGGTTGGAACGCCTTCGCCTTTGGCGCGGTGGGCACCATGGCCAAGCGCAGCTTCACGTTCACCCTCACCGGATATGCGTTGATGTCGGTCGTTGATGGCTTTGTGTCGGGCGACCGCTTCCAAGTGCTGGTCAACAACACGTCCTTTGGAGTAACTTCGGTGCCGGTCAATGGGGCGTCGTCGGTCGGTGCGAACTACGCTCTGGCGGCGACAAATCCGAACTTCTCCAGCTGGACACACCGCTTTGGGCCGGGCACCTACAGCCTCGCGTTCCTGGTTAAGGCACGCTCGGGCACCAATACCATCGACCACCTTGCGGCGGTACGGCTGGATGCCGCGCCGGTTCCGGTTCCGGCGGCGGGCCTGATGCTAATCTCTGCCCTTGGGGCCGCAGGCGCTCTGCGTCGGCGCCGCAAACAGGCAAAGTAATCAACTGACACAACCCCGTCCGACACATCGGGCGGGCTTGAACCTCCAGTTCAACAAACGCCGTCAGAGCCAGCTTGGCCCGGACGGCGCTTTGTTGTTGCCGTCTCAGCCCCGCTAACGGCCGCGTTTGCTTTGCCGATCTCGGGCCGGGGCGACGCCTGACAGGCGCATCAACCCTTGGCGCACGACCTCATCAACGGGCTTAGTCCGGACCGGGGAAGCCTGTTTTGCAGACTCGGCAAGATGCGTGACAGACGCAACGGGGGCGCCGCCGCAAGATCGCGGATCGGTAAGGGTGTTTGTCGGCTTCCTTGACCTGACCGGCCAGTTCCGGTAACGCAGGCAAGGCCCCACGGGGCCAAAAAACCGATGCCGGGGCGCCCGATAAATCGCGTCCCTTCACCCTTGTGGTCCGATACCGCAACTTGATGGACGCGAATGACAAAATTTTCTGATCTGAAGCTGGACCCGAAGGTCCTGCAAGCCATTGCCGAAGCCGGCTATGAAATCCCCACCCCGATTCAGGCCGGCGCAATCCCGCCCGCGCTGGAGGGCCGCGATGTCTTGGGCATTGCCCAGACCGGCACCGGCAAGACCGCCGGCTTCGTGCTGCCGATGATCACGCTGCTGGGGCGGGGCCGGGCGCGGGCGCGGATGCCGCGCAGTCTGGTTCTGGCACCAACGCGCGAACTGGCCGCCCAGGTGGCGGAAAGTTTCGACACCTATGCGAAACATACCAAGCTGACCAAGGCCCTGCTGATCGGCGGCGTGTCATTTGGCGAACAGGACAAGCTGATCGACCGCGGCGTCGATGTGCTGATCGCCACACCCGGTCGCCTGCTTGACCACTTTGAACGCGGCAAGCTCTTGCTGACCGGCGTACAGATCATGGTGGTGGACGAGGCCGACCGGATGCTCGATATGGGCTTCATCCCCGATATCGAACGCATCTTCCAACTGACGCCCTTCACCCGCCAGACGCTGTTCTTCAGCGCCACCATGGCGCCTGAGATCGAGCGGATCACCAACACTTTCCTGCACACGCCCGCCAAGGTCGAAGTGGCACGGCAGGCGACCACCTCGGAAACCATTGAACAGCGGCTGATCGAACTCGCGCCCACCCGCAAGGACCAGTCCGCCAAGCAAAAGCGCGAGTTATTGCGGGCGATCATCGAGGCGGAAGGCGCGGCCTGCACCAACGCCATACTGTTTTGCAACCGCAAGACCGAGGTGGACATTCTGGCCAAGTCGCTGAAATCGCACGGGCTTGATGCAGCGCCGATCCACGGCGATCTTGAACAGAGCCAGCGAACAAAGACGCTGGACAGTTTCCGCGACGGAAGTCTGCGTTTTCTCGTGGCCTCTGATGTGGCGGCACGCGGGCTCGATATTCCCGCCGTCAGCCATGTGTTCAACTTTGATGTCCCCAGCCACGCCGAAGATTACGTTCACCGTATCGGCCGCACCGGCCGGGCCGGGCGCACGGGCGTAGCGATCACCCTTTGCACCCCCTCCGATCAGAAATATCTCGACGCGATCGAGACCCTGATGAAGCAGCCGATCCCGCGCGGTGCGATCCCGTCCGGCTTTGAGCTGTCCGAAGCCTCGCAGCGGCCCGCCCGCAAGGACGAGGAACGCCCCGGACGCAGCGGCGCAAAGCCCCGCGACCGCGAAGACCGTCGCGAGCGTAAGGTGGTTCCCCATGCCCAGGTCGCCTCGATGCAGCCGCTTGATGCGGGTACCACGACTGCGGCCGAAGTCCGCGCCCCGCAGCCGGAGCGTGCAGAACGGCCCCAACGCCGCCCACGCCGCACCGACGACCACAAGGCGCCTTCAGCCGTGACCGAGCTGGCTCAGACGCCCGCCGAACAGCCGATTCCGACGGCCCGCGCCGACGAACCTGCCCGCCCGCCGCGCCACGAAGAACGTCCCGACCGGCGCCGCGATGACCGCCGCCGCGACGCAGATCGTCATGAGCCAGCTGTGATGGGGTTGGGCGACCATGTGCCCGATTTCCTGATGCGGCGCATCACGCCGAAAATAACCGAGACCTCCGAGGAATAAGCCAGCCACCGCCCTCAGCGGCGGCGCAAACCAGGCTTCGATCCTGACGATAAAAAAAGCTGCGCCCGGTCAAATACCGGGCGCAGCTTTTTGATATTGCAGGATCAATCGGCCATCAGGCGGCTGATCACCACCGAAACCTCGGGCTTCTTGCCGATCTCTTCCATCGCCACCTGACGCACAATGCGGCGAATTGCTTCGTCGAATTTAGCGTCATCTGCAACGACCCGGTCGTCAACCTTGGCAAGGAACTCGCCCAGATCAGCCTCGATCTGGTCTGCCAGGGGCTTGCCCGATTTCCCGGTTTGCGGCAGACCCATCACTTCGACCCAGGCATCGCCAAGCGGTTGGTCATCCTCGTCAATGATGATCGTGGCCAAGACCATGCCGTTCAGGGCCATGCGCAGACGGTCGCGCACCACGCCGTCCATCGCCCCGATCAGCATCGTGCCGTCCAGATAGGTCCGGCCGGTTTCGATGTATTCGGCGACCTTGGGTTTGCCCACCCCAAATTCAACCATCATGCCATTGGTCGCCAGCATCGCCTTGCGACCTTTTTCACTGGCAATGCGGACATGTTCGCGCAAGTGGCGGTGTTCGCCGTGCATCGGGATCAGCAGCTCGGGGTTGACCAGATCATGCACCGCCTCAAGATCCGGGCGGTTGGCATGACCCGAGACGTGATAAAGGCCGCCGCGATCATCGACCAGATCAACGCCCTTTTCCGAAAGGGCATTCATGATGCGGATGACTTCGCGTTCATTGCCCGGAATGGTTTTCGACGAAAACAGGAACATGTCCCCCGCCTTCATCTCAAGCCCAAGATACTTGCCCCGGGCAAGCTGGGCAGAGGCAGCGCGCCGCTCCCCCTGACTGCCGGTTACAATCAGCATCAGATTGCGGCGCGGGATATCCTGGGTCTGTTCAGGCGGAATGACGGCAGGAAAGTTGGTCAAAACCCCGGTGGCTTGCGCCGCCGTCACCATCTTGTTCATCGCCCGCCCCAAAAGGCAGATGGTGCGGCCTGCGGCCACCCCGGCTTCGGCCAGGGTTTTCAGCCGCGCCACGTTTGAGGCGAACGTGGTGGCAACCACCATGCCCCCCTGCTGCGCGATCAGTTCGGTAAGCGGTGCGGCCAGCGTCGCCTCGGACCGGCCGGGATGCGGCGAAAAGACGTTGGTGGAATCGCAGGTCAGCAGTTTCACCGGCCCGGCTTCGCGGGCAATATTATACCAATCCTCGGGGTTGAACGCCTCGCCCACCACCGGGCTGCCATCCAGCTTGAAGTCGCCCGAATGCACAATCCGGCCACCCGGCGTGTCGATGATCAATGCCGAACTTTCCGGGATCGAATGGCTGACCGGCACGAACTGCACACGGAACGGCCCGGCCTCGACCACCGCCGGTCGGGCCGCGACGATATGAAGAACGTCCTTGGGGTTGCCGGCCTCATCCATTTTCATCGCAGCCAATGCCCCGGTGAACGCCCGCATATAGACCGGCGCTTTCAGTCGCGGCCAAAGATGGGCAAGCGCGCCAAGATGGTCTTCGTGGGCATGGGTGATGAAAATCGCCTCAATACGCGCGGCGTTCTTGGCCAGCCAGCTGATGTCGGCCATGATCAGATCGACCCCGGGCGAGGTGTCCATATCGGGGAAGGTCACGCCCAGATCAACAACGATCAGCCGTTCCTTACCCGCAGGCCCATAGCCGTAGACATAGCAGTTCATGCCAATTTCACCAGCACCACCCAAAGGCAGATAGATCAGGCGGTCCTTGCTCATAGCGTCCCCAATTCCAGATTATGTCGATGGATCAACACCAGACCGTGCATGGTCAGGTCATCCTCAACGCTGTCAAATACATCGGTTCCCTGCTGAAACAAGGAGGCAAGGCCGCCGGTGCCGATGACTTTCATCGGGCGGCCACGTTCGTTGCGGATTTGCCGCACGATGCCTTCGACAAGCCCGACATAGCCCCAGTAAATCCCCGATTGCATGCAGGCCACGGTATTGGTGCCGATTGCCATCAGCGGCTTGGTAATATCGACATGCGGCAAGGCGGCGGCGGCCATATGCAACGCCTCAAGGCTCAGGTTCACCCCCGGCGCGATCACCCCGCCGATATAGGCACCGTCGGTATCTATGACATCAAAGGTGGTGGCGGTGCCGAAATCCACCACGATCAGATCGCCGCCGTGGCGGTCAAAGCCAGCCACGGTATTGACCAGCCGGTCGGGGCCAACCGTCGTGCCCTGATCGACACGGGGGGCGACGGGAAGGGCGCAATCGGGCTTGCCCACCACCAGCGGGCGGCAGTCAAAATAGCGGCTGCACAGCACCCTCAGGTTAAAGACCACCCGCGGCACGGTCGAGGAGATGATGGCTTCGGTGATGGTCACCTGCAGTTTGGCGGCGTCGATCAGCGTTGAAAGCCAGACGAAATATTCATCGGCGGTGCGCAGATGCTGGGTGGCGATACGCCAGGTGGCGCGAAACTGCACCCCGTCCCAGACCGAAAACACGGTGTTGGTATTGCCGCAATCAATGCACAAAAGCATGGGCCTGGTCCCCTGTCAGAAGAATACGTCCGCCGCCGGGATCGCCCGCCGACCCGCTGGCGTTACCAGCACCAAAGACCCGTCCTCGGCCAAACTGTCGAAAGTGCCGGTGATTGTCTCGGTCATGGTGCGCGCGGTCATCGCCTGCCCAAGCCGGGCGGCGCGCGCCAGCCAGGCCGTGCGGATCGGTGCGAAGCCATAGGTGACAAACTGCGCTTCCCAGCGGGCAAAGGCATTGGCCAGATAGTCCAGCAGCTCCTCGGGGGCGATACGCAACCCGGTTTCGCCCTGCACCGAGACCGGGGTCAGGGCCCCCGCCTCGACCGCCGCGCGCGGCGGGGCGGCGATCAGGTTCACGCCGATGCCGATAACCAGATGATGGACCTGCGCGCCTTGGCCAACGCTTTCCAGCAATATCCCCGCAACCTTGCCGCCGTTCAGCAGCACATCATTCGGCCATTTGAGGCTGAGCGTCGCCCCCGGTCCGCAGACCAGTGCCAAAGCATCGGCCAGCGCCAATGCCGCAATGAAACTGCGCAGCGCCGCCTGCGCCGGTTCACCCGTCGGACGCATGACCAGCGAGGCGGCGAAATTGCCCTTGGGCGAGACCCAGGGCCGCCCGCGCCGCCCGCGCGCGGCGGTCTGATGGCGGGCCATGATCCAGGTGGGTTGCGTCAGCCGCGGCGCCAGACGCGCGGCTTCGGAATTGGTGCTGTCGACCTCGGACAGGACGTGGCGCGCCACGCCCTCGGGCCAATCGGCCCGATCTGTCCCGCGCTTAGCGGACAAGAATTTCCGCCGCCGCCGTGGCAGCGCCTTCGATGCCAAACAGGTTGATGACGCCGAAGACCATTACCAGCGCCGATCCCATCAGCATCGCCCATTGCACCGGCGACATGCGCGCGTCGATACCGCCGCGTTCGGTGCCGAAGTACATGTAATAGACGATGCGCAGGTAGTAGAACGCCCCGATGACTGAAGCCACCGCCCCCGCCAGCGCCAGCCAGGTCATGCCCGCGTCGACCGCGGCTTTCAGCACCCCGAACTTGGCGAAAAAGCCCAGCATCGGCGGCACGCCGGCCAGCGAGAACATCAGAACCAGCAGGGCCATCGCCTTTACCGGCTGGTGCCTGGAATACATGTTCAGGGCGGCGATGTCGGTGACCGGCTCGCCGTCCTTCTCCATCGACAGGATGAAGGCGAAGGTGCCAAGGTTCATCGCGACATAGACCGCCATATAGACCAGCATCGCCTGAACGCCGACCGCCGTCCCCGATGCCAGCCCCACCAGCGCAAAGCCCATATGGGCGATCGACGAATAGGCCATCAGCCGCTTGATATCGCGCTGCCCGATTGCCGCAATCGCCCCCAGAAACATCGAAAGTGTGGCCAACAAGGCGATGATCTGGCTCCAATCGGCAACCGCCGCGCCAAAGGCGTCATGCATGACCCGCGCGAACAAGCCCAGCGCCGCCACCTTGGGGGCCGTGGCAAAGAACGCCGTGACCGGGGTGGGCGAGCCTTCGTAAACATCCGGCGTCCACATATGGAACGGCACGGCGGAAACCTTGAACCCCAGACCGGTGATCAGGAACACCAGACCAAACAACAGCCCCAGCGACACATGTCCGGCCTGAATAGTGGCGATGATTCCCGCAAACTGCGTGGTGCCGGTAAAGCCATAGGTCAGGGACGCGCCGTAAAGCAGCAGACCCGACGACAGCGCCCCCAGCACGAAATACTTCAACCCGGCTTCGGTCGATTTGGCGCTGTCACGGCGCAGGCTGGCCACAACGTAAAGCGACAACGACTGCAACTCGAGCCCCATGTACAGCGACATGAGATCGCCCGC
>JANMDM010000043.1:0-6029 GCA_031376305.1 Pseudomonadota bacterium
ACGCCCGCTAGATAAAGTCCCTGCGCCGGGCAGACAGGGCCGCAGGCGGCGCGGTTGCGCGCCACTAAAGCTGCCTTCACGTCTGCGGGTGCCCAATTCCCCGCCCCGACGCGCTCCAGCGTGCCGACGATCGAGCGGACCTGATTGTGCAAAAAACTGCGGGCGCGCAGGTGAAAGCGGTATTCGCAGCCATGCGCCAGCGTCAGCGCCTCAATGCTGATTTCATCCAAAGTCTTCAAAGGACTGGCAGATTGACACAGGGCTGATCGGAAGGTGGTAAAATCGTGATGCCCGACCAGATGCGCCGCCCCGTCGCGCATCGCTTGCAGATCGAGCGGTCTTTGCACTTGCCAGACCAGACCCGCGTCATGCGTTGCGGGCGCGCGGCGCGACAGCAGCCGGAACAGATACCGTCGTTCGAGCGCAGAGAATCGCGCGTGAAAATCATCGGCGACGCGGGCTGCGGCCACAATCGCCACCGGCTGCGGTTTCAGGTGCCAGTTCAGAGCCTCGGACAGACGGAAGGGATCCCAGTCGCGCGCCAGATCGCAATGCGCCACCTGCGCGGTCGCATGCACGCCTGCGTCAGTGCGTCCGGCAGCAGCGATCCCCGGCGCGTCGGCCTGTAATTTTCGCAATGCGGTTTCCACCGCCTCTTGCACCGAGGGTTGGCCGGATTGCCTTTGCCATCCGGCAAAGGGCGCTCCGTGGTAGTCGATTTTCAGCGCGTATCTGGGCATGGATGCTTCCCTAGCCGGGGGCGGGCAGGCTTGGCAACAGCCAGCATATGCCGCACACCCTACACAGAGGCCGCTGCCTCACCTATCTTGAAGCAAAGCGAGGGGCGGTTTTGGGTATCAGTGACATCGCAGACGGGCTAAAGCGCGGCGCCGAGGCGTTGGGTGCGGGGGTGTTGGGCGGTTTTTCCGAGCCGGTGATCCGGCTGGGGGTCACCGGGCTGTCGCGTGCGGGCAAGACAGTGTTCATCACCTCGCTGGTGGCCAACCTGATGGATCGCGGGCGGATGCCGGGCCTGCGGGCGGCGTCTGATGGCCGTATCCGCGCGGTCTATCTGCAGCCGCAGCCCGATGACACGGTTCCGCGCTTTGACTACGAATCCCACCTTGCCGCGCTGACCGGCCCCGATCCGCATTGGCCTGAAAGCACCCGCGCGATCAGTGAGTTGCGCCTGTCGTTCCGGTTGCAGCCACAAGGCCTTTGGGGCGGCTTCCGGGGGCCGCAGACGCTGCATCTTGATATCGTCGATTATCCGGGCGAGTGGTTGCTGGATCTGTCGCTCTTGGATCAAAGCTATGCGCACTGGTGCGCCGATGTGTTGGTGCGTATCGACGGCAGGGCCGAGGCGGCAGGCTTTCTGGCCGATCTGGCCGCCGTCGATCCCGGCCGGTCGCTGGATGAAATGGCAGCGCGGGGGCTGGCGCAAAGCTTTACGCGCTATCTGACCGACGCCCGTGCGGCGGGTTATTCCGATTGCACGCCGGGGCGGTTCTTGCTGCCCGGTGATTTGGCCGGGTCGCCCGCTTTGACGTTCGCGCCGCTGCGCCAGACCGCCCGGTCGTGGCGCGGCAGTCTGGGCCGCGAATTCGAGCGGCGGTATGAGGCGTACAAAGCCCAGGTGGTCAAACCGTTTTTCCGCGATCATTTTGCCCGGATCGACCGGCAAATCGTGTTGGTGGATGCGCTGGGGGCCGTCCATTCCGGCCCCCGTGCCGTTGAGGATATGCGGCAAGCGCTGGCCGGGATTTTGTCGGCGTTTCGGCCCGGTCGCAACGGCTGGCTGTCTGGTCTGATGGGCGGTCGCCGGGTAGAGCGGATTTTGTTCGCCGCCACCAAGGCCGACCATCTGCATCATAGCCAGCATATGCGCCTGACCGGGATCATGGCCGCCCTGATGCGGGACGCGAAGGATCGCGCCGATTTTGCCGGGGCCCATACCGCCGCGATGTCGATCGCATCTTTGCGCGCCACGGTCGAAGAAACCCTTCGCCATAACGGCGAGCCGCTGGACTGCGTGCGGGGTCGGCTTCTTGGCGGTGGGCGGATGGCGGCATTTCATGCAGGCAATCTGCCCGATAACCCCGGCCTGCTTTTAACGCCAGCGCGCGAAGGGGCGGAAAAGTGGCTGGACGCTGACTATGGCACCATGCATTTCGCCCCGGTGACCGAGGGGCTGCGCCCCGGTGACGGTTTGCCACATATCCGGCTGGACAAGGCCGTGGAGTTTTTGATCGGAGACCGATTGTGACCAAATCCCCCCCCGCGTTGCCGCAGGCCCGCAAAGGACCGGTGCTGATTGAACTGGATGCCCCTGCGGCCGTCACACCTGCCAATGCGCCGCTGGTGCCGGATGGGTTGGTGCAGGGCCGGGCCATGCAGGGGCTTGCGGGTATCGCCGGGCGCAAGGGCACGGGTCTTGGGCGGTTTTTCCTGACGTCGGCACTGTCGCTGGTGGGGTTCATGGCCTCGCTTGCGGCGTGGAATTTTGTCAGCACCCTTTTGGCGCAAAGTCCGATCCTGGGTTGGACGGCGGCGGTGCTGTTTGCAGCCTTTTTGCTGGCGGCTGTGTTGATCGTCTTGAGGGAATGGCTGGGTTACGCGCGGCTTACGCGGCTCGACAAGATCCGCAGGGCTGGTGATGCAGCCCTTGCCGGGCAGGATCTGGGCGCGGCGCATAAGGTGGCGGATCAGCTGGCGGCGCTTTACGCAGGCCGCCCGGAAACGGCCTGGGGTCATGATCGCTTTGCGGCGCGGCGGGCCGAAGTGATGGACGGCGAAACGCTTTTGGCCTTGGCTGAGGCGGAGCTGTTGGCCCCGCTGGACAAGGCCGCGCGGCGCGAGATTGAAGCCGCGGCCCGACAGGTAGCAATGGTCACGGCGCTGGTGCCATTGGCGCTGGCGGATGTGGCGGCAGCCTTGGTGGGCAACATCCGCATGATCCGCCGCATTGCTGAAATCTACGGCGGGCGTGGCGGGGCTTTTGGCAGCTGGCGGCTTTTGCAATCGGTGATGACCCATCTGGTTGCCACCGGGGCAGTGGCGGTTGGGGATGATCTGATCCATTCCGTTGCCGGGGGCGGGTTGCTATCCAAACTTTCGCGCCGCTTTGGCGAGGGGGTGATCAATGGCGCACTGACAGCCAGGGTGGGGGTAGCGGCGATGGATGTGTGCCGCCCGCTGAGTTTTGCGGCCTTGCCACGGCCAAAGGTTTCAAATCTGCTGACACGCGGATTGCGGGGGCTTTTCGGATCGGACACTGGTGCTGCGCCCAATGGGGTGGATTCCTGACTTGGCAGAGCGACTGACGCATGCGTAACCTGTGCCCAACGAACAATGGGCAGGGGCACCGGGCATGGACTCTTTATGGATAGTGGCGGCGCTGGCCGTACTGGCGATTCCAGTGGCGGTGGTTGTGTTGCTGGTCGGTTTTGCGCGACTGCGGCATCGTGTGGATGGGCTGGAAGCTGATCTGAGGGCATTAAAAAGCCGGGATCGGCCGCAAGCGCCTGAGGAATTGGCCGCTGTGGCCAGACCCGAGTCGGCCGTGTCGGCAAAGGCCCCCGTGCGCCCGGCTCCGGTTCAATCGCCAATCGGCGCAGAGGTTAACCCTTGGGCTCCAAAAGCTTCGGCTATTCCGCCTTCGGCAGATGGGCCAGTGGTCCTGAATGCCGCGCGGGCATCGGCACTGGCACTATGGCTGCGTGACAACTGGGTTTACGCGGTTTCGGCCTTGTCTCTGGCGTTTGCCGGGGTGTTCTTTGTGCAATACGGCATGGAAAAGGGCCTGTTGCCGCCGGCGATGCGGGTGGCAATGGCGATCTTGTTCGGCCTGAGCCTGGTGGGCGCGGGGGAATGGATCCGGCGGCGGTCGGGCGATGGCAAGGCCGCGACGACGGCCTATCTGCCATCGACGTTTTCGGGTGCGGGGATCGTCTCGATGTTCGCGGGCGTGTTGGCGGCCCGGCAGCTTTATGGGCTAATCGGGGTCGAGGCGGCGTTTGCGGGCCTTGTTTTGGTTGCGGCGTTGGCGGTGGTTCTGGGCTGGTTCTACGGGCCGTTCCTTGCGGCCGTGGGCCTGATCGGCGCGGCGGCGGCGCCGTTCGTGGTGGGGGGCAGCAGTGACGCGGCCTATTGGCTTTACGGCTATTTCGCGCTGATTGCAGCGGCGGGCCTCGCGGTGGATGCGGTGCGGCGCTGGGCCTGGGTTTCGGTTCTGGCGCTGTTTTTGGGATATGCGGGCGGCTGGCTGGTGTTGCAGGGCACTGGCGGCGAGGGGTGGTTTGCGCTTTTGCTCGCGGGGCTTGCGGTCCTGTCGGTGCTGGTGCCTGCGCTGCGGCTGCAGCCCGATCATGACGGGCCGATGCTGACCGAGGCGCTGGTGTCGCGTGGCGGGTCTGGCTGGCCGATCTTTCCGGTGCGATTGGCGGCAGGCAGCATTCTGCTCTCCACGCTGGGACTGACCATGATCCAGGGGGCAACCGCATCAGAAAGCATTATGGCCTTTGGCTGTCTGGGGGTGCTGGCTTTGGTGTTGATGATCTGGTCCAACCGGGCGCGGGCCTTAGCCGATTTGGCCTTTGTTCCGGCGGCGGGTTTCCTGGTGCGTTTGGGATTGGAAGGGATCGATGGCTGGCCCTTGGCCTGGGACTATTCGCAGCAGGCCATGGCGCTGCGGCCGGCGGAAACTGCGGGGCCTTATACGGCGGGCGTTTTGTTGGCTGCGGCGACAGGGATGACACTGATTGCTGCCGGACGGAGCCGCGCGGCGGAATACCGCGCCTTTTGGGCCGCAGGGGCGGCGTTGATTGCCCCTGTGGCGGCGATGGTTCTGGAATTGGTCTGGTCGCCATCCGCGGTGATCGGCGCCTACCCCTGGGCGCTGCATGTCATCGCTTTGGCCGCGCTGATGGCTTTTCTGGCGACCCGCTTTGCCGCGCAGGATGGCGAGGATCGCCGTCGCGCTGCCTATATGGTGCTTTCGACCCTGTCGCTGATCGCGTTGGCGCTGTTTTTGGTCAGTACAAAAGGGGCGCTGACCTTGGCGCTGGCGGTGCTGGTTGCTGTGGCGGCAGCCCTTGATCGCCGCTTCCGCCTGCCGGAAATGGCGATGTTCATTCAGGCGGCGGTGATCGTTCTGAGTTACCGGCTGGTCATAGATCCCGGTCTTTTCTGGGCCATTGATGCTGCGCTGACATGGGAGGTTCTGGCATCTTATGGCGGGGCAACAGCGGGTATGGTGGCCGGGATGTGGCTGCTTCAGGACCTTGATCGGCGCGGGGCGCGGGTGTTTCTGGAATCGGCGGGGGCGGCTTATGGCGCGCTGCTGGCCAACGTTCTGATCACCCGCTGGCTGACAGCGGGTCAATCGGGCGACTGGGTACTGGCACCTTGGGCGTTAAGCCTGAATGCCATGCCTTGGCTGATCCTGGCGCTGGTTCAGCTGTATCGCTTGCAGTTGGGGGGGGTGTTGCGCTGGTTGCGCTGGGGAATTGCAATCGTCGCCGGGGCTCTGGGTCTGGGCGGGATTGCTGCGGCGGCACTGCCAGCCAACCCGGTGGTTGGATTTATCGGTGGCGCCGAGGGGTTGGTCTACGGCCCTTACATCCTTGATACGCTGTTGGTGGCTTACGGCCTTCCTGCGGCACTATTGCTGGCGGCGCTGACCCGGCTTGGCCATCTGAACCGCTGGCTGCGCATTGCGCTGACCGGGCTTGGTTGCGCCCTTTCTGGGCTTTACAGCGCTTTGGAAATTCGGCGTTTTTGGCGGGGCGATGATCTGTCGGTGTCCGGCGTCACCCAACCCGAGCTTTACAGCTATACCCTTGCCCTGATGATCCTGGGGGCGGCGCTGCTGTATCAGGCCATCGCGGGCCGGTCGACCGGGTTGCGCCGCGCTGCAATGGCAGTGATCGCCCTGACCGTGGCCAAGGAGTTTTTCATCGACGCCTCGGGCCTGTCGGGCCTGACGCGAGTGTTTTCGTTCCTTGCCCTTGGCCTGTCGCTGGCGGGTC
>JANMDM010000264.1:0-3506 GCA_031376305.1 Pseudomonadota bacterium
CCGCGCAGGGCACTGGACAGGAACAACCAGAGCTGTTCGGGAACCGAGCGGTCCAACCCCATGCGCTCTGCCAGCGCCGCGCGCAACTCCGGGGTGGCGCGCGGCCCGTAAAGCACGCTCGCCAGATCCCCCGGTACGAACTGGATCAACACAAACAGCAGCACAACCGCGCCGATGACCGTCAGCCCGCCCGCCAGCCCCCGACGCCACAGAAAGGCGAAAAGATCTTTCATGCCGGTTTCCGGCAGGCAGAGGACGGCCTGCCGAACAGACATAACCCGGATCTGAAGATCACTGGCACCGCTTCACCGCCTTTCTGCCGCAGGATCCGGGTCATTTCGCTTAGAGCCTGTCCGAGGCTGATAGAAGCGTCGGACAGGCTCCAACCTTTTTGATTTTACGCGGGTCTTTCGACAAAACCGGTATCCACTTTTGTCTGACATGCTCAGGCCGGTTTGAAAAAGCGCAGCTGCCAGTTCAGGCCGTTGGGCAGGAAGGACGGCTTCAACCAGTCTGCATGCCCGAACAGATGCGCGCCATGGGTGATCCAGACGCAGGAGGCGGACTCATCCAGCAATTGCTGCATTCGAACGTATTTTTGCTCGCGCACCGCCGTATCCAGGGTCGAGGCCGCCTCTTTGTGCAACTGGTCGAATTCCGCGCTGGTCCAGCGCTGCCAGTTCCACAGGCCCACTTGCGCCCCCAGAAACCATTGCGTCTGGAAGCTGGGGTCGAATTTGGAGGCAAAGGTGATGAGCGACAGTTCCAGATCCTTTGACGCATCGCCCGACCCCATCGCCCAATAGGCACCGGGGTCCATGGCGTTGATTGTCACGGTGACGCCGATTTCAGCCAGATTGGCCTGAACGATCTGGGCGATGGCCTGCGAGGTTGCATCGTTCAGGCAGGTGAAGGTCAGCGCGACACTGGTCTGCCCCGCCTCGGTCAGCAGCGCCTGTGCCGCCGCAACGTCACGGTTGTAAACCGGGGCCTCCGCCCAATAGCCCAAGAGCGGCGGGGCCAGCAACGCATTGGCGCGCCCGACCTTGCCGCCATAAGCGCCGTCGATCACCGACTGGATATCCACCCCCAGTCGGATCGCCTGCCGCACCCGCACATTGGCCAGCGCGCCCTTTTCCACGTTCAGGCTGATCCAAGTATAGTCGATGCCCTCGATCTTGACGGCGGCTATTTCACTGTGCTTGGCCAGTTCATCCTCGGCGGTGACGTCGACCTCGGTCAGAGCGATTTCCTGGGCCAGCAGTGACAACAGCGCGGTGCGGGCCTCGACAATCGGCTTGGCGATGATCTGCCGGAAGGCTGGCATATCGGCGCCCGCATAGTCCGGGTTCGCCTCCAGCACCAGCTGATCGCGGGGCTTCCAGTCCTTGAAGACATAGGGGCCCGATCCGATCACCTTGGTGGAAATCCCGTCGCCAAGCGCTTCGACGGCCTTTTTCGACAGAATCGACCCCGAGCCGTCACAGATGGCGATCACCCAGATGGCCGGTGCCGGATTCTTGAGGATCAGCTTGCCGGTATAGGTGCCGGTCACCTCGACCCGGTCGAGCGCGCCAAAATCATCGGCATAGGGGACCATGGCCCCTTTTGCGTCGGGGGTGATGAACCGCTCGAAGCTGAACTTCACGTCTTCGGCCGTCAGTTCGCCGTAGCCTTCGTGGAACATCTGGCCGGGGTTGAGCTCGAACTCGATTTCGGTGTCTGAATTCTGCTTGATCCATTTGGCGGCGTCCGGCTCCCAGTCCAGCCCGCCGGGCTTGAACCGTGCCAGACGCTGGCAGACGGCAGCCAGGATGTTGTCCTCGACCGGGCCGACCCGGTAGGCGGGATCAATATTACCGATGTCGTCGGGGATGCGGATGGTGACAGTATCGGTGCCGGCCGCATGGGCGACAGGGAAACCCAGCACAAAGGGGGCAGCCGCCGCAGCGGCGGTGCCCAGCACGAACTGGCGGCGGGTGGCGGTCGTGATCATGGCGTATGTCCTTTTCCGTGAGGTGTTGCGGGGCGCCGGGGTTTGGTCGGCAGGGGGTTTGGTCAGCAGGGTATCAGAGGTGATCGCGCGGGATCGTCTCGTTAAACAGCCGTTCGGCAAAAATCTGATCGCCGTCATGGGCGATCAGCGCGCCGCGAACGTGGAACGCGGTTTCAGTGCAGGTCACGCTGAATGTCGTGCGCAGATGGGCGTGCCAGTCGTCCCGACGAAAGCCGGTTTTATAGTCCGAAAGATATTTGGCCGAGGTCGGATCAGCGGGGGCAATGATCATCGTCTTTTGATGCGATGAGCTGACCTCGGTGCCAATCTCGTCGATGCGCGTCAGGCCGTCATCACTGAGGGCGGTCAGGGTCATGACCCCGGTTGCCACATCGACACAGCGGCGGCGGGTCTGCTTGCCCGGCAGCAGCATGGTCGATGGCCCTGCCGGCGCCTGAACGGACGCGGCAAACCCGACAGGTTCCGACTGAAACCCCGCAGCCAGCAGCGGCAGGTCAAGGCGGCTGCCCGCCGGATCGACCGTCAGCGTGACCCGTTCCGGCGATGGCCAGAGCATCGGCCAATAGGCCGGGGAAATCGCCAGACGCAGGCGGTGGCCCAGAGGGACGATCTGGCCGACCGGCTTCAACTCCACCTGCACATCATAGAACTTCCCCGGCACCAGCGCTTCGGGAAATTCGCTGCTGTCGCGGTGCGCGAGGTTGAGGACGCCGAAGGTGACAAGGGTCGATGTCCCGTCCGGGGCAACATCGGTCAGCCGCACCGCCACCTGCGCCAGCGGCCGGTCGGCGCTGACCCGCAACCGGACCCAGCCGGTGCCGAGGATGTGCAGCGGCGCCATCAGCGGGGCATGGTCGAAGCACAGCGACAGGGCATCGTCGATCCGCTGATCGACGGCGCCGTCGGCGGCGACGCGGCCCTGGCCATAGGGGCACCAGTCCTGCGCGGTCTGTCCCACGGTGAGGGGCGATCTGACACTGCGGGGTTCGCCCGTGGCAGCCGCCGTCCTGTCTTGCGACAGTGAGCCGCCGCTGCCCAACGTGAAGCTTTGCGGCCGGGGTGCGGCTTCGCGCCAGTCGCGGATCGCCAGCCAGCGACCCGGTCGCAGTGCGGCCACCGGGTCGGGGGTCAGCGGCTCCATCAGGTAAAGCCGCATGTCGGGGTCGTCTTCGACGCCGTTCGCCTTGCCCTTCAGCCAACGATCCCACCAGCGCAGACATTCCTGCAAAAATCCGATGGCCGGGCCGGGAAAACCGATCTCTGGCATCTTGTGACCCCAGGGGCCGATGATGCCCTTGCAGGGGGCTTTCAGGTTTTCGACCAGATTGAAGACCGTGCGGGTATAACCGTCCAGCCAGCCGCCCACCGCCAGAACCGGGCAGGCAATGGCGTTGAAATCCTCGCAGACCGAGCCGTGTTTCCAGAAGTCATCGCGCCGCTGATGCCGCAGCCAGTCCGCCGGGATCAGCGTCACCGCCTCGATCCGCGC
>JANMDM010000058.1:0-4260 GCA_031376305.1 Pseudomonadota bacterium
CTTGCGGTTTACGCAGTCACCTTTGCGGGGCCAACCAGCCACCGGTCACGCTGGATGTCGGGTATCTCGATGCCGATTTATCTGACGCACACAATCGTTCTTGCCGTGCTGGTGCACAGCACGCGGCTTGGCAGTGGGTCAATATTGTTAGCGCTGTTGACAATCCTTGGGGCGATTTTTCTGAGCATGTGCCTGCTGTCCACGCGCCTTGGCCGCGAGGTCGTGTGAGTCTCCGGGTAATGTTTGGTCAAAGCATCGGGTGATATTCGGTATACCGCCGCATACCGTCTTTCCCCCTTAAGCATTTTCCGCTATGACCCGACCAAACGAGTCGTGCCCTAGGGGAGTCTGCCGCATGTCCAAGATCAAAGTTGCCAACCCGGTCGTCGAGCTTGACGGGGATGAGATGACCCGGATCATCTGGGATTTCATCAAGAAAAAGCTGATCCTGCCCTATCTGGATGTCGACCTTGAGTATTACGATCTGGGGATCGAGGAACGCGACCGCACCAATGATCAGGTGACCATCGACGCCGCCCATGCCATCAAGAAACACGGCGTCGGGGTCAAATGCGCGACCATCACCCCGGACGAGGCGCGGGTCGAAGAATTCGGCCTGAAGCAAATGTGGAAATCGCCCAACGGCACCATCCGCAACATTCTGGGCGGCGTCATCTTTCGCCAGCCGATCATCTGCCAGAACGTCCCGCGTCTGGTGCCGGGCTGGACCAAGCCGATTGTGATTGGCCGCCATGCTTACGGCGACCAGTACCGCGCCACCGATTTCCACTTTCCCGGCAAGGGCAAGCTGACGATCAAGTTCACCGGCGACGATGGCACGGTGATCGAAAAAGAGGTCTTCGATGCCCCCGGCGCCGGGGTGTCGCTGTCGATGTACAACCTTGACGCCTCGATCCTGGAATTCGCCCGCGCTTCGCTGAACTACGGGTTGAACCTTGGCTGGCCGGTGTATCTGTCGACCAAGAACACCATCCTCAAAGCCTATGACGGCCGCTTCAAGGATCTGTTCCAGAAGGTCTATGAGGAGGAATTCGCCACGGCCTACAAAAAGGCCGGGATTACTTACGAACACCGGCTGATCGACGACATGGTGGCCAGCGCCATGAAATGGTCGGGCGGTTATGTCTGGGCCTGCAAGAACTATGACGGCGACGTGCAGTCGGATCTGGTGGCGCAGGGTTTTGGTTCATTGGGGCTGATGACGAGTGTGCTGATGACCCCCGATGGCAAGATCGTTGAGGCGGAGGCGGCGCATGGCACCGTGACCCGCCACTTCCGCCAGCACCAGCAAGGCAAGGAGACCTCGACCAATTCCATCGCCTCGATCTACGCCTGGACCGGGGGCTTGCGCCACCGCGCCAAGCTTGATGGCAATGACGCGCTGTTGCGGTTCGCGCAGGTGCTGGAAAAGGTCACGGTGGATACCGTCGAAGCGGGTTGGATGACCAAGGATCTGGCGCTTTTGGTCGGGCCGAACCAGAAATGGCTGACGACGATCGGCTATCTGGAAAAGGTCGCTGAATATCTGGACAAGGCGCTGGACTGAACTTCAGGCGAGCTACTGTGCGGCAAGGCCGGGACAGGTTCCCGGCCTTTTTTAAGCGCCCCGCATCTAGAGCTTGTCTGGCGATGATAGAATCGCCAGACAAGCTCTAACCTTTTGTTCTTGCGCGTGTCTTATGACAAAACCGGATTCCACTTTTGTCAGACACGCTCTAGCCGCCGACCGGATAGGCATGACCGCGCAAGCGGTGATAGACCGTCGCCAGAACCACCAACCCCGCCGCCCCGGTCAGAACCGGAAACAACAGGAACGTCAGGTCGGGGTGGCTGGCAAAAACCACCAGCGGCGCGGCGCCCGCCGGCGGATGGGTCACACGAAAGTGGGCCATCAGGGCAATGGCCGCCCCGACCGACAGCGCCACCGACCACCAGACCTCGGGCAGCAAGCTGACAGCGGCAAAACCGCAGGCCACGGCCACCGCATAGCCCATGACCACATTCATCGGTTGTGACAGCGGGCTGGCCGGGACGCTGAACAGCAACACACAGCTGGCGCCAAACGGCGCAAAAAGCCAGACCATGTCGGTCTGCTTGGTCAGATAGCTCATCACCGCGATGGCAATGGCACCGCCCAACCCGGCCCAGAAACACTGCAGCGGCGAAATCCTGGGCTGGGGGCGGGCAACAAAGCGTTTCATCCTGGACCTTTCGGTTTCTCAGACCTGCATAGAAATTGCCGGGTTGCGGGTCAACACCGATACCGACCTGTTGCCCCCTGTCTTGCGACGCATTGGGCTGGTCTTCTGGCGCGATTTCCTCTATCGGGACCGCAACTCAGGAATTGGCGGATCAAATGGACCTTCGCAATATCGCGATCATCGCACACGTTGACCATGGCAAGACCACGCTTGTGGATGAATTGCTTAAACAATCGGGCACCTACCGGGAAAACCAGGCGACCACTGAACGGGCGATGGACAGCAATGACATCGAACGCGAGCGTGGCATCACCATCCTGGCGAAATGCACGAGCGTTGAGCATGACGGCATCCGCCTGAATATCGTCGACACCCCCGGCCACGCCGACTTTGGCGGCGAGGTTGAGCGTATCCTGAACATGGTTGACGGTGTGGTGTTGCTGGTCGATGCCGCCGAAGGCCCGATGCCGCAGACAAAATTCGTCACATCCAAGGCGCTGGCGCTGGGGCTGCGCCCGATTGTGGTGCTGAACAAGGTCGACAAATCCGATGCCGAACCCGACCGGGCGCTGAACGAGGTGTTCGATCTGTTCGCCAACCTTGGCGCCACCGATGAGCAGCTTGATTTCCCGCATCTTTATGCCTCGGGCCGGGCCGGCTGGGCGGATGAGAGCCTGGACGGTCCGCGCAAGAACCTGAATGCGCTTTTCGATCTGGTGATCCGCCATGTGCCTGCCCCGCGGCAGGTCGCACAGGCCAAGGAACCCTTCCGCATGCTGGCGACGACACTGTCGGCCGATCCCTTCATCGGCCGCATCCTGACCGGGCGGGTCGAGTCGGGCACGCTGCGGGTCGGCGAAACCATCAAGGCGCTGTCACGCGATCATGAAAAGCTGGAACAGTTCCGTGTCACCAAGATCCTTGCCTTCCGGGGCTTGAGCCAGACGCCGATTGATGAGGCGCAGGCCGGCGATATCGTCACCCTGGCGGGAATGACCAAAGCCACCGTGGCCGACACCCTGTGCGATCTGTCGGTGGAGGTGGCCTTGCCCGCGCAACCCATCGACCCGCCGACAATTTCCGTGACCTTCGGCATCAACGACAGCCCGCTGGCGGGCCGGGATGGCTCCAAGGTGCAGTCCCGCGTCATCCGCGAGCGGCTGATGAAGGAATCCGAAATCAACGTGGCCATCAAGATCGAGGACACACCCGGCGGTGACGCCTTTGTGGTTTCGGGGCGCGGCGAGTTGCAGATGGGCGTCTTGATCGAAAACATGCGGCGCGAAGGCTTCGAATTGTCAATTTCCCGCCCGCGGGTGATCTTCCGTGAGGAAGGCGGCGAGCGGCTGGAGCCGGTTGAGGAAGTCATCATCGATGTGGATGACGATTATACCGGCGTGGTGATCGACAAGCTGACCAGTACCCGCAAGGGCGAAGTCATCGAGATGAAACCGGCAGGCGTCGGCAAGACCCGGATCATCGCCTATGTGCCGTCGCGCGGGTTGATCGGCTATCATGGCCAGTTCATGACCGACACCCGCGGCACCGGGGTGCTGAACCGGGTGTTCCATGCCTGGGCCCCCCACAAGGGCCCGATCGAAGGCCGCCGCGCCGGGGTGCTGATCTCGATGGAAAGCGGTACTTCGGTCGCTTACGCGATGTGGAAGCTGGAAGACCGCGGCCATTTCTTCATTGGCGTGCAAGAGCCGGTCTACACCGGCATGATCATCGGCGAACACAACCGCGACAATGATCTGGAAGTGAACCCGCTGAAGGGCAAGCAACTGACCAACGTCCGCGCCTCTGGGACGGATGAGGCCGTGCGGCTGACCACGCCGATCCGGCTGAGCCTGGAACAGTCGATTGCCTATATCGATGACGACGAACTGGTCGAGGTAACGCCGAAATCGGTGCGGATGCGCAAGCGCTACCTGGATCCGCATGAGCGCAAGCGCCAGTCGCGCGCCGGGTAAGAGTTCGGACCGCGGTCCGGGCCAAGCGGGGGGGGGGGGGGGGCCCCCCCCCCCCCCCCACAAGA
>JANMDM010000166.1:0-2580 GCA_031376305.1 Pseudomonadota bacterium
GGATTCGTCGACAAAGCCGATGTCGAGCGGATCTTCGCGGCGTTTCCAGCCCAAGATGAAGTCGGAGCCGCGCAAACCCGCTGTGGCCAGCGCGCCGGGGATGGATTTCACCGCATCGTAGAAAAGTTTGGCGCGGTCAAGTGCTGCATCGGTCAGGCCTTCGACCACGGGCCGCTCACCGTTGCCCGCCAGCCACTCGGCGATGCGTTGGTATTCGGGGTCATAGAGTGGCGTGTAGAGGATGCGGTGGATGGTGGTGGCGGGCACACCGTGGCGGCGCAGGACGCTGGCGGCCTTGTTGGTGGGCGCAAGAACCGCCAGCGTCCGACGATCCTTGCGCCGCTTGCCTTCATAATCGCCGGAGACAAGGTCAACCCCGGCCGCCACCAGCGCCTTGGTCAGACCGGCAAGCAGCATGGTTTTGCCCGACCCGGCTTTGCCCACCAATGCCAGCACCGACGCTTTGCCTGCGGCATCGGGCTGCAGGGTGCCGTTCAACAGATCAACCCCGGCGCCGCGCAGCATGTCGGCGACGCGGTCCCAGGCTTCGGCCTGATCGTCGGAAAACTGGACGGGGACGGGGGCCGTCGGGGATAAGGCTGCGGTCGCGGACATGGCCGGACCCTAGCGCCCTGCCCTGCCCGGCGCCAGAGGTTATCCGGCGGCAATCCGGGGATCGGCATCGCCAAAAGCCCGGTCGAACCACAGCCGCGACTGATCTGGGGAAACCCCGGCCTTGACCGCCAGTTTACAGCGAATTTCTTCGGAAAACTCCCATATGCCAAGGCTGACCGCCTGAGCCCCCGCCCCTGCCGACCCCAGGACCGAAGGCTGCCACCCCAACATCCGGTAGATCCGCACCATCCGGGTGTCGAACACACCAACGGCACGCGCCAGACCAAAGCCCACACCCAGCTGCGCGCCGCCCAGCATCAGCGCTGCCGAAACCGTGGCGGCCGCGCCATCGGACAGGCAAAAGCGGGTGCATTCCCACATCTTGGGATGCGATATCCGCCGCCCGCCGGTCAGATGGCGGAAGTGATCATTGACCATCGTCCGCCCCAGTGTCGGCAAAAACCGCATCGACCCGCCATGGCTGCCGTTTGACTGCTGCCAGATGACATAAACCGGGTTCAGCGTATCGTAGTGATCGCGTTCCCAGCCTTGGTCATCGACCGCCACCTCCCAGCCCAGTCGCTGGCGAAACTGTTGCGCGCGGTCTTTGAACATCGAATCGCGCAGCAGGGGGACAGTGTCCAGATCGTTGCCCATCAGATATCGCAGCATTGCAGCCCTCCAGCAGATGGAGGCGGCTTAGCCAGACTTGGTTAATTTGGGCCTAGGGGGGCGCTCACGCTATAACAGGACGAACCCACCCGCCACCGCGCGGGCCACGGCATGGGTGGTATTCGACGCCCCCAGCTTTTGGCGCGCAGTTTCCACATAGGCCCGCAAAGTATGTTCGGAAATATCAAGGCTTTCAGCCGCTTGCGCCCGATTTAGGCCGATTGCCAGCATGGTCATCACGTCAATTTCGCGCGGCGACAGGTTTTTGACCAGACGGAAATCGGTGCCACGCTCAATCTCAAGCGCCTTTTGATTGATAAAATGCGCGACAAGTATCAGGTCGCTGACCCGATTTTGCGTGAACTTTTCCCAAGCCCCATCCTTGGCACGGTCCGAGATTGAAAACAGCGCAAACTGCCCGTTTGGTCCGCGGATCGGCACCGAATAGCCCTGATTGCCAACGCCAGAGTCATGCGCCTCGCCCAGAAATGTGCGCGTGGCCCGGCCCGACCAATCAAGCCGCTTCCAGTCGACCGGGTGAAACCGCCGAAAACATCCCAGCACCACCGGATCGACGCGGGCATAATCCTGGTCAATGTAGCGCCCCACCCATTCGGGCGAATAGGTCAGCACCGCATATTGGTGCCCGGTGCTGTTGACCGAGTGATAGACAAGATGATCAATCTGCAAATGGTCGCGCAGGCCAAAGACCACGGCCTGAAGGTCGTCAAGCGTTGTCGCTTGCTGCAACTCGCCGATGAATCGCTCCAACCTTGCCGGCATCCGGTGGGAAACCTCCAGCCATTAACCCTGTGATCTGGGAAATCTCTCCGGCGGCGACAAGCGAGGTATCATCAAGCTGCTCGGCCAGAGCCGCAAGACCATTGCTTTTCGCAAAGACTTTGAGATCGCTCAGCACATCCAAGATCCATTGATACTGCATTATCACTCTCTCGTGAAGATGGTTTGATGGATAAATTCAATCATAGCGCGATCAGTGTGTTCGAAAATGTACAGTTTTCAACCCGCCAGAAATGGTGGGGGAACATGTGACATGCTATTGAATTAAAAGGATTCCTAAAAATCTGCGGCCCGCTGCAGAGGCAAATCCCTGCGCGGGCCGGGAACTTTCGGTTGCGCTAGCCGCGCCGACCGGCCTCAAGCGCATCCTCAAAGGTGCGGATGCCGGTGCGCGGCGCCTGAACCAGAACCGCCATATTGCCGGGTTTGTGTTCGTTGCGGCGCATTTTCATATGGGCGGCAGGGATTTCCGCCCAAGGGAAAACTTCGGAC
>JANMDM010000172.1:0-1927 GCA_031376305.1 Pseudomonadota bacterium
TTTTAGAGGAAAGGAAATATCGTTTTCAGGCGGTGCTCTCGGACATATCTGGGTGTGACATAATGGCCTATGGAAGCGACGAACAACTCGCGCCGCAGAATGCAGTGAAGCATGTCAGAAATTGGCTGGTGTCGGAGGCAAACGCCAATTCAGTAGGCGCTAGGAAGATTCTTGATTCATACGCTGACTTTCAAGAGTGGTACTTTGAAACCAAGCTTAGTCAGGGTGCAAGTGAGGAAGAAATAAAGGAGTATCCAACCAGCGAACTCCTAGATGCAATGCGCGACTGGATGGCACGGGGTCAGCCGCTCTAAACATCCAACTCCTCCACAAACCGCGCGTTCTCACTGATAAACTGGAACCTTAACTCCGGCTTCTTGCCCATCAGCCGCTCGACCAGATCCCCGGTCTCCCCCGGCTCGTCCTCATCAATCGACACCCGGATCAGCTTCCTTGTCGCTGGGTTCATCGTCGTATCCTTCAGATCCTTGGCGTCCATCTCGCCCAGCCCCTTGAAGCGCTGCACGTCGATCTTGCCGCCATTCTTGCTATTGGGGCCGCCCAGCCCCTTGGCCAACCAGACTTCCTTCTCGGCGTCATCGGCCACATAGAGCCGCTTCGCCCCCTGGGTCAGCCGGTACAAGGGCGGACAGGCCAGATACAGATGCCCCTTGTCGATCATCGGCCGCATCTGGGTGAAGAAAAACGTCATCAGCAGGGCGGCGATATGGGCGCCGTCGACATCGGCGTCGGTCATGATGATGATCTTGTCATAGCGCAGATCGTCGATGTTGAACCTGGTGCCCATGCCGCAGCCCAACGCCTGACAGAGATCGTTGATCTCCTGGTTCGAGCCCATCTTGGCGCTGGCCGCCCCCAGAACGTTCAGGATCTTGCCGCGCAGGGGCAGCAGCGCCTGATTGGTCCGCTCGCGCGCCATCTTGGCCGAGCCACCGGCCGAATCCCCCTCGACGATGAAAAGTTCGGTCCCCTCGCGGTTGGTGGCCGAACAATCGACCAGCTTGCCGGGCAGCCGCAGCTTTTTCGTCGCGGTCTTGCGGCTGGTTTCCTTTTCCTGCCGCCGTTTCAGCCGCTCTTCCGCCCGCAGCACCAGAAAGTCCAAAATCGCCCCCGCCGATTTGGTATCCGCCGCCAGCCAGTTGTCGAAATGGTCGCGCACTGCCCCCTCGACCAGACGTGCCGCTTCGGCAGTGGCCAGCCGGTCCTTGGTCTGGCCGACGAACTCCGGCTCGCGGATGAAGCAACTGACCAGCGCGCAGCCGCCCAGCGCCAGATCCTCGCGGGTGATCAGCTCCGCCTTGCGGTTTTTCACCAAGTCCCCATAGGCGCGGATGCCCTTCAGCACCGCCGCCCAGAACCCGGCCTCATGGGTGCCGCCCTCGGGGGTGGGGACCGTGTTGCAGTAGGACTGGATGAAGCCGTCGCGCGACGGTGTCCAGTTGATCGCCCATTCGACCTGCCCCGGCACGCCGAATTTCTCCTGAAACCCCACCTTGCCCGCGAAAGGCCGCTCGGCATAGGTCGAGGCCTTCTCCAATTGCTCGCCCAGATAATCCGCCAGACCGCCGGGGAAATGGAACACCGCCTCCATCGGCGTGTCGCCCTCGGCAATCGCCGATTTCCAGCGGATTTCGACGCCGGAAAACAGATAGGCCTTGGAGCGGACCATCTTCATCATCCGCGCCGGTTTGAAGCGGTGGTGCCCGAAGATCTGCTCATCGGCATGGAAGGTCACCGAGGTGCCGCGCCGGTTTGGGGCCTGCCCGATCTTTTGCACCGGTCCCTGCGGCACACCCCGCGAAAAGCGCTGTTCAAACAATTCCTTGTTGCGCGCCACCTCGACCACCATCACGTCCGACAGCGCATTCACCACCGAGGCGCCGACCCCGTGCAACCCGCCCGAGGT
>JANMDM010000193.1:0-12315 GCA_031376305.1 Pseudomonadota bacterium
TGCCCAACTCGTTTTCCGCGCGCTGCGCCAATCGCTCAAGGTCGGCCAAGGTGAGCCGCTCCAGCACGATCACCTGAGCGCGCGACAAAAGCGCTGCGTTCAGTTCAAACGAGGGGTTCTCGGTCGTAGCCCCGACAAGCAGGATGGTGCCGTCTTCCATATGCGGCAAAAACCCGTCTTGCTGGGCCTTGTTGAAACGGTGGATTTCGTCGACGAACAGCAGCGTGCCACGCCCCTGGCTGAAGCGCAGTTTGGCGGTGTCGAAAACCTTCCTGAGTTCCTGCACCCCCGTGAAGATGGCGCTGATCTGGATGAAGCTGCGGTCTGTGGCGTCGGCCAGCAGCCGCGCGATGGTGGTCTTGCCCACTCCGGGTGGCCCCCACAGGATCAGGGACGAGAGGCTTCCTGCATTCAGCATCGACCCTAAGGGTCCATCAGGACCAAGCGATTTCTCTTGCCCGATAACATCGCTCAAATGCGTCGGGCGGATTTTGTCCGCAAGCGGGCGCGCCACTTTTGCTACTGCAGGGTCTGGGGTTTGGTCAAAAAGGTCTGACATGGACACACCCTATCCTGCCGAGACCCGCTGGAAAAGTCCGGCTGGAGTGTCGTAAGCGAGAGTGCTTCAGTGCATCAGCGTCGGGAAGCGCATTGAGACTGCCTGATAGTCCACCCCGTCCAGCACCATAACACGCCCGACTGCTTGAATTTGCAGGTGACAGCGCGCGGCCCACCGGTTCCAATTTGTTGGCAAAAGCGCCAACATTTGGCTAATTCCGAGGTCACGCGCGGTGCGCGCCATTTCCAATACCAATTGGGAATGGACCCGCCGACGGATAGCCGCCGGCACGCCATGCGCCACGAAACCCCGGGTGACTTCCCATACTTGGGTATCAACCGGCGCATCCGCAAACAATAGATCCGTCGGGATCGAATCCAAGAGCCCACGTTGGGAGTCGCGGATCATATAACTGTACACACCGCAGCGCGCCGTGGTCGGCGTCAACCGCAGCCCCCCGTAAACCTGGCCATGTTCATGCACAGCAAGCCAGCGGCTTGCCGGGTTGTCATACTGGTCGAACTCCATCCCCATCGCTTCGGGCAGGTTCCACTTGTTCTGAATAATGAACGACTGCCGCCGCGCACGCAGCACATTGGCGAAAAGCTCGCCATGGTTGTGCATGTTCTCGAACGATAGGGTCGTGCTTTGCATTAATTCACCTGGTTCGGCAGTAGGTAAGTCTTCGTCACTGTCAGATAAGCCGGTAGTCGCGGGCGCGTTGGATCGCTTCGGTTGTTGTTCGCGCCAAAAGGCTTTGGCGGGCAGAGTTCAGGCGCGCTTTGAGGGCGCTTTCGGAAATGCGCAGTTTGGCCGCAGCTGCCGCGTGCCGATCACCGTCGGCAATACAACGCAAAGCATCCACTTGCGCCTTGGTCAGGCTGCTGGGCGGTTCGGTGATGTCATGCAGGTTGCGGATAATCGCGCTGAAACTTTCCATTTCATCGTCAGTGAATTCACGGTCCGACCGGGCCGCAGACGCGATCGTGCGCGATTGTATCGGGCCACACGCCACCGAGAATCCATAGTTCATACCAAATTCCTTGGCCTGACCAAGAATGTTGAAGGGATCTGGTATGGCGATTTCGCTCCACCGGGCGTTGCCTGTCGTTGAGAAGCCCCAGGCGATGATCGGATCGCGCAAGGCAAAGGCTTGCGCTGTATAGCGTTCGATCCACGCCTCATCGTAGGTCTGGTGATGCAGAAGGGGCAGCGCAAAGCGAATATGCAGCGCAAAGAAAAAGCCATTCGGCGCCATAAGCGACAATCGGTGCAGATGCAGTTCGATTCCGGATCTAAGGGACATATCTTAACAAACTCATCACTGGGCAGATGTTCAACTGTACGTTGCAAGTTCGCGACGCAAATTCAAGCTATAATAACTGGTTAAGGACAACCCTTACCAGTTTACAAGGATTTTGTAGACGCACCGCACTGCGGATAGGGCTTTTGCTGCATTTATTGGTGCAACGCCTGTTGCGGATACGCAACGATGTACTACTGGCGACAGTTTGGGCGCCTCGCCGAATCACGCAAGCCGCGCATCGGAAAAGGATTCCACCGATACGGCTTTGATTATCTTGGATTTCCTAGATTGGCGTGTTCAGCACCATGACCATCAAAGAGAAACACCCACCAGTCGGCTGGCGGGTGTTTCTTTTTGTCCGCTCAGCGGCAACCTAGGTGTCGGATACTTCTTCCGCAATTGTGCGCGCCTTGTCGCCAGCGCCTTTGGCGGATGGATCACGATCAACCAGTTCGATGATCGCCATCGGGGCCATGTCGCCATAGCGGAAACCGGCTTTCAGGACACGGACATAGCCGCCCTGACGGTCCTTATAGCGCGGCCCGAGAATTTCAAACAGGCGCGCGGTGTGCTTGTCTTGCTTCAACTGAGCATGGGCCTGACGGCGGGCATGCAGGTCGCCGCGCTTGGCCAGCGTGATCAGCTTTTCAACGATCGGACGCAGTTCCTTGGCTTTCGGCAAGGTGGTCTTGATCTGTTCGTGTTCAATCAGTGAACCGGCCATGTTGGCGAACAGCGCTTTGCGGTGTTCGTGGGTCCGGTTCAGGCGGCGATAGCCAGCACCATGGTTCATTTCTGTCTCCTATTCATTTTGCTTTGTCCGGCGATGCCTTAACGCTGACACCGCTCACCTTGGGGCTTTGTGCCCATATTTTCCCCGGCAGTCCGGGCATTTGGTCTGGCGGGGTAACCCCCGCCCTACCATAGGGTGGGCGTTACCCCGCCATCATCAAAACTGGTCTTCGAAACGCTTGGCCAGGTCTTCGATGTTTTCCGGTGGCCAGTCTTCGACATCCATCCCAAGATGCAGGCTCATGCCCGAAAGCACTTCCTTGATCTCGTTCAGCGACTTGCGGCCGAAGTTCGGGGTGCGCAGCATTTCGGCTTCGGTTTTCTGGATCAGGTCACCGATGTAGACAATATTGTCGTTCTTCAGGCAGTTCGCCGAACGCACCGAAAGTTCCAGCTCGTCGACTTTCTTCAGCAGAAGCGGGTTGAATTCCAACCCATCTTCGGCGTCCTGCTTGAACGCACTTTCCGGTTCGTCGAAGTTGACGAAAATCGACAGCTGGTCTTGCAAGATACGCGCAGCATAAGCCACAGCGTCATCCGGCGTCAGCGAGCCATCGGTTTCGATCTTCATCGTCAGCTTGTCATAATCCAGAACCTGCCCTTCGCGGGTGGGTTGAACTTCGTAGCTGACCCGCTTTACCGGCGAGAAGATCGCATCAATCGGGATCAGACCGATGGGCGCATCTTCCGGGCGGTTCTTGTCGGCAGCAACATAACCTTTGCCATTGTCGACCGTCAGTTCCATGAAAAGATCGGCGCCATCATCTAGGTGGCAGATCACGTGGCTCTTGTTCAGAACCTCGATGCCATTGGTCTCAGAGATGTCACGCGCCGTCACCACACCCGGCCCCTTAGCAGAAATCGACAGGCGCTTCGGCCCCTCAACGTCCATCCGCAGGCTGACGCCTTTCAGGTTCAGCACGATGTCGGTCACGTCTTCACGAACGCCAGCGACGCTGGAGAATTCATGCAGCACGTTGTCGATCTGAACGCTGGTTATGGCGGCGCCTTGCAGCGACGACATCAGCACGCGACGCAGCGCGTTGCCCAGCGTCAGGCCGAAGCCGCGCTCAAGCGGTTCAGCGGTCAACGTCGCCTGACGCGCCGGATCATTGCCCGGTTTGACGTCAAGCTGTGCTGGCTTGATCAGATTTTCCCAATTCTTGTGGATCATTCGTTCCGCCTCCATACTTGTCGCGGGCCCATGTCCAAAGGTCCACAACTCCCGAGGGATCAAACAAATATGTCCGGGCCGCACGAAATCCGTGCGACCCGGACTAAATTCAGCCCGTCAGACGCGCCGACGCTTCGGCGGGCGACAGCCATTGTGGGCCATCGGCGTCACATCACGGATCGAAGTGATGTTGAAACCGCAAGCAGCCAAAGCGCGCAGCGCGCTTTCGCGGCCCGAACCCGGCCCCTGCACTTCGACTTCCAACGTCTTCAGCCCATGTTCCTGCGCCTTGCGGCCGGCATCTTCGGCGGCCATCTGGGCAGCGTAGGGCGTCGATTTGCGCGACCCCTTGAAGCCCATGGTGCCCGACGACGACCAGGCAATTGCGTTGCCCTGCACGTCCGAGATCAGGATCTTGGTGTTGTTGAAGGACGAGTTCACATGAGCAACGCCAGCGGCGATATTCTTGCGTTCCTTGCGCTTCATGCGGGTGGCTTTGGTATCGCGTGCCATATCTAAGCGCTCCCCTTATTTCTTCTTGCCGGCAATGGCTTTGGCCGGACCTTTGCGCGTCCGCGCATTGGTATGCGTGCGCTGACCACGAACCGGCAGGTTCTTGCGGTGACGCAGGCCACGGTAGCACCCAAGGTCCATAAGACGCTTGATGTTGATCGTGACTTCGCGGCGCAAATCGCCTTCGACGGTATAGTTCGCGTCGATATGTTCGCGGATGGCCAGCACTTCAGCATCGCTGAGTTCATTCACACGGCGGCTTTCTTCGATCTTGACCGCTTCGCAGATCTTGCGAGCGACGTCCGAACCGATGCCATGGATATAGGTCAATGCGATGGGGACCCGTTTCCCCGTCGGGATGTTAACGCCAGCAATACGTGCCACGCGCGTCTTCCTTTCGTTGCGGTTCCGTAATGCCGGAACCTTTTTTCACAACAACAGGCCCGTCGGCTTGCACCTTCGGACCCAGCTTGCCAACACAGGTTGAAAAGTAGCAAAACCTTTCGAATTGCGTTGATTCTCTATCGAGACGCCGTGACGTAGTGGGTTTCACCGGCGGCGTCAAGACGCCGCGGATTGGTCCAGAACATTGGCCATGGATTTGGCCACGTCCTTGATTTGCGCCAGGCCGTCGATCGTAAAAAGATCGCCCAAGGCATAGTAATAGCCGATCAGTGGCGAGGTCTTTTTATAATACTCCATCAACCGGGTTTTCAGGCTTTCCGCATTGTCATCGGCGCGCCGCTTCAGATCGGTTGATCCGCAGACATCGCAAACCCCTGCCTTGGTCGTCGGTCGGGTATCGTCATGATAGACTTCGCCGCAATTGCCGCAAGTAAAGCGACCAGAGATCCGACGCACGAGGGCGTCATCATCAACCCGCATCTCGATGACGGCGGTCAACTCCTGGCCACTGCGCTTCAGCATTGCCCCCAAGGCGTCGGCCTGACCCAGCGTGCGCGGAAAGCCGTCAAAGATGAACCCGGCACCCTGGGCGCCATTCATCTTTTCTTCGATCAGTCCGATAACAATTTCATCCGTCACAAGATCGCCGCGGTCCATGACCATGGCCACCTTGCGCCCCATGTCTGTACCACTTGTGCGCGCTTCCCGCAGCATGTCGCCGGTTGACAGCTGAACCAAGCCGCGTTCGTCGACCAGCTTCCGGGCCTGAGTTCCCTTACCCGCCCCTGGCGGTCCAAGCAGTATGATATTGATCATGCGTGACCTCAACGAAGGGCGGGAGCTTTCCGGGCACCGCTGCGCTTCTTGCCGCGCAACTGCGATTTCTCGATCAGCCCCTCGTATTGATGGGCCAGAAGATGGGACTGGATTTGGTTGATCGTGTCCATCGTAACACTGACGACAATCAGAACGGACGTGCCGCCGAAGTAGAACGGGATCGCAAATTGGGTGCGCAGGATTTCCGGCAGCAGGCAGACAGCCGCCAGATAGGCAGACCCCGCCACCAGAATGCGGGCAACTACATAATCCAGATAGTCTTCGGTCTTTTTGCCGGGACGGATCCCAGGAACGAAGCCGCCTTGGTTCTTAAGGTTCTCAGCCACTTCATCGGATTTGAACGACACGTTCGCCGTGTAGAAATAGGCAAAGAAGACGATCATCGCTGCGAAGAAAATGATGTGCAGCGGTTGACCGGGACCGAAGTTGGCCAGGATCGTCGAAAGGATCGGTCCGGTGCGGCTGCCAGAGAAGGTCGAGATCGTGTTCGGCAATAGCAGAAGCGACGACGCGAAGATCGCCGGGATCACCCCCGCCGGGTTCACTTTGATCGGCAGATGCGAGGACGAGCCATCATAGACCTTCATACCTACCTGACGGCGCGGATATTGAATGTGAATCTTGCGAAGGGCGCGCTCCATGAAGACCACGAAGGAAATCACCGCGATCACCATGACGATCACGCCGATGATGACGAAGGGTGAAAGGTTGCCCTCGCGCCCCTGGCTGAGGAACTGCACAAGCGCCTGGGGAATACCGGCAACGATACCAACAAAAATGATCAGGGACGTGCCGTTGCCGATACCGCGCGCGGTTATCTGCTCGCCGATCCACATCAGAAACATCGTGCCGCCCACAAGCGTCATCACACAGGACATTTTGAAAAACAGCCCGGGATCTTGCGCCAGATTTCCGGCCTCCATGCTGGCTGCCAGACCCCAGGCCTGAACGGTTGCCAAGGCCACAGTCGCATAGCGGGTGTATTGGTTGATCTTTTTGCGACCCTGTTCGCCTTCTTTCTTCAACTGCTCCAAGGCCGGCACCATCGCCGTCAGCAGCTGCACGATGATTGAAGACGAAATATAGGGCATGATGCCAAGGGCAAAGATGCCCATGCGGCCAAGCGCGCCGCCGGTGAACATCTGCAGCATGCCACCGATTCCGTTCGAGGCTTTGTCCATGAACTTGGCCAGGGCGGCGGCGTCAATTCCCGGTACCGGGATATATGTGCCCAACCGGTAGATGATCAGCAAGCCGACCGTGAACAGGATACGTTGGCGAAGATCTGTGGCCTTGCCGAGGGCACCCCAGCTTAGGTTCGACGCCATTTGCTCCGCAGCAGATGCCATTACAGTCTCTTTCATGAGGGCGCCGCCGAACCGGTTTCCGGTCGGCGGCGCTTGGAAAACCTATGCCTATGTAAGGGGCCGACGCGCCGCCTACAACAGATTATTCAGCCGCCGCCAAAGACGTTACCGTCAGGGAGCCGCCAGCCTTTTCAACCGCAGCCACAGCGGCCGCAGACGCGCCCGATACAACCAGCTTGAGCTTTGCGGTGATCTCACCTTTGGCAAGGATACGAATGCCATCCAGCTTGCGGCGGGTCAGACCAGCGGCAATGATCGCGTCTTCGGTGATGTCGACTTTGGCGTCGAGTTTGCCCGCGTCAATAAACTTCTGGATCAGGCCCAGGTTCACGACCGAATAATGCTTTTGATTCGGCTTGGTGAATCCGCGCTTCGGCAAACGCCGGTAAAGCGGCATCTGGCCGCCTTCGTAGCCGCCAACGGCGACGCCTGAACGGGATTTCTGGCCCTTGATCCCGCGGCCAGCGGTCTTGCCCGATCCCGAACCGGGACCACGGGCGACGCGCTTGCGCTTTTTGGTGGCACCGGGATTGTCGTGAAGTTCATTGAGTTTCATGTCGCTCTCTCCTTTGCCGGAAGTACCCCGCCAGCGACGGACAGGGCAACACAGCGTATGTTATGTAGGGCGGGGTTTACCCCGCCGACGCACGATAAGGCGGGGTAAACCCCGCCCTACCTCACTTCTCTTCGACGATCCGCACCAGATGCGGGATCGCGTTCACCATGCCGCGGATCGAGGGGGTATCCTCAAGCTCGCGCTTACGGTTGATCTTGTTCAGGCCCAGACCGATGAGGGTCCGGCGCTGGACGTCGGGGCGACGCGATGCCGAAGCATATTGCATCACGACGATGGTTTTCTTTGCCATTTTCGTTCTCCCTTACGCTTCGACGACTTCGGCGTCGGGCCGCTTCAGGATGTCAGCCACCTTTTTGCCGCGACGTTGCGCGACATTGCGGGGGCTGGATTCCTGCTTGAGGCCGTCCATCGTCGCACGGATCATGTTATAGGGGTTTTGCGAACCCAGCGACTTGGCCACAACATCGGCAATGCCAAGCATTTCGAACACGGCGCGCATTGGGCCACCGGCGATGATGCCAGTACCCGCCACGGCGGTGCGCATCACGACTTTACCGGCGCCATGACGGCCCTCGATGTCGTGGTGCAAGGTGCGGCCGTCCCGCAGCGGCACCCGAACCAGCGAACGTTTCGCCTGTTCGGTCGCCTTGCGGATCGCTTCCGGCACTTCTTTTGCCTTGCCCTTGCCGAAGCCGACACGGCCACGCTGGTCGCCCACCACCACGAGTGCTGCAAAGCCGAAGCGTTTGCCGCCCTTCACGGTTTTGGACACGCGGTTGATCGCCACGAGACGATCGGCGAATTCCGGGGTCTCTTCGCGTTCGCGACGATCGTCACGGCCACGGCCTTCCCGGCGGTTTTCTCTTTCTGCCATTATCGTCTCCTCAGAACTTCAGTCCGCCTTCACGTGCAGCCTCGGCCAAAGCCTTGATCTTGCCGTGAAAGAGGAAACCGCCACGATCGAAATAACAGGCTTCGACCCCGGCCTTCTTGGCGCGTTCGGCAACTGCCTTGCCGACCTTCGCCGCTGCTTCGACGTTGTTCTTGCCCACAACACCCAGATCCTTTTCCAAGGAGGATGCCGCAGCGAGCGTCACGCCACGCACGTCGTCGATCAGCTGCACGCTGATGTTCTTGTTTGAGCGGTGGACCGAGAGGCGCGCGCGCCCGTCGGACATTTTCCGCAACTTGTTCCGGACGCGCTGGCGGCGCTTGAGGAACAGTTCCCGTTTGCTGTTTGCCATGATCTGCGTCCTTACTTCTTCTTGCCTTCCTTACGGAAGATGAATTCGCCTTTGTACTTGATCCCTTTGCCCTTGTAGGGCTCAGGACCACGCCATTCGCGGATATTTGCCGCAACCTGACCGACGAGCTGTGCGTCAATGCCTTCGATGATGATTTCGGTCTGCTTGGGGGTCGTGACAGTCACACCCGCCGGCACTTCGAAATTCACATCATGGCTGTAGCCCAAGAGCAGCTTCAGAACATTGCCCTGGATCGAAGCGCGGTAGCCCACGCCGTTGATCTCAAGCTCTTTCTTGAAGCCGCTGGACACGCCCTGCACCAGGTTGGCGACCATCGAGCGGGACAAGCCCCACTGCTCGCGGGCGCGCTTTGAGGTGCCGCGCGGCTGAACTGAAATCGTCTGGCCGTCGAGCGTGATCGACACGTCGTCGGTTGCGGTAAATCTCAGCACGCCCTTCGGGCCTTTTACTTCGACGGTCTGACCCGAGACAGAGGCGGAAACCCCTGAAGGCAGCTCGACCGGTTTTTTCCCAATACGAGACATCTACCCCTCCTCAGAACACGGTGCAGAGCACTTCGCCGCCAACATTGGCGGTTCGTGCTGCTGCATCCGTCATCACGCCCTTCGGCGTGGAGACGATCGAAACACCAAGGCCGTTGCGGACACTCGGGATTTCCTTGACGCCTGCGTAAACGCGGCGGCCCGGCTTCGAGACGCGTTTGATTTCGCGAATGACGGCCGTGCCTTCGTAATACTTCAGGCTGATTTCAAGTTCAGGCATGCCGTTGTCTGCCGAAACCGCTTCGTAGCCACGGATGTAGCCTTCGTCCTTCAGCACATCCAAGACCCAGGCGCGAAGCTTGGACGACGGGGTGCGGACGGTAGACTTGCCGCGCATCTGCGCATTGCGGATGCGTGTCAGCATGTCACCAAGAGGATCGTTCATCATCATTTGTCGACCTCCTTACCAGCTCGATTTGACCATGCCGGGGATCTGACCAAACGAGGCCAGGTCACGCAGCATGATGCGCGAGAGTTTGAGCTTGCGGTAATAGGCGTGCGGACGGCCAGTCAACTGGCAGCGGTTGTGCATCCGGGTCGCCGACGAATTGCGGGGCAGTTGCGCCAGTTTGAGCGTTGCAGTGAAACGCTCCTCCATCGGGCGCGCCTGATCTACTATCACCGCTTTAAGTGCGGCGCGCTTCGAAGCAAACTGCTTCGTAAGTTTGGCGCGCTTCACTTCGCGGTTTATCATGGATTTCTTAGCCATATCTCGTTCCTCCGCGATCAGCTGTTGAAGGGCATGTTGAAGTGCTTCAACAGTGCCTTCGCTTCCGCGTCAGTGCGCGCGGTGGTGCAGATGATGATGTCCATCCCCAGAACTTCGTCGACCTTGTCGAAGTCAATCTCGGGGAACACGATTTGCTCTTTCAAGCCCATCGCATAGTTGCCACGGCCATCAAACGACGAGCCCTTCAGGCCGCGGAAGTCGCGGACGCGGGGCAGTGCGATGGTGATCAGACGGTCGAGGAATTCGTACATCCGGTCGCCACGCAGCGTGACCTTGACGCCAAGTGGCATCTCTTCACGAACGCGGAAGCCCGCAATGGACTTCTTTGCCTTGGTGATGACGGCCTTCTGGCCGGCGATCAGCGTCAGTTCTTCCTGCGCGGTTTTCACCTTTTTGGTGTCTTTGACTGCCTCGCCGACGCCCATGTTCAGGACGATCTTGTCCAGACGCGGGATCTGCATGCCGTTCTTATAGGAAAACTCTTCCGTCAGAGCCGCGCAGATAGAGGCTTTGTAGACCGCCTTAAGGCGCGGGGTGTAAGTGGCTGCATCAAGCATCAGATCACCTCCCCAGTGGTTTTGGCAAAGCGGACCTTCTTGTCACCTTCCATGCGGAAGCCGACGCGGGTGGCCTTGCCATTCTTGTCCATGATCGACAGGTTCGACAGATCAATCGGCATCGCCTTTGGCTGACGGCCGCCTTGATTGGTCTGGGTCTGGCGGGTGTGGCGGATGGCGACGTTCACGCCGTCAACCACGGCCTTGTTGGCCTTGGGGTTCACAGAAGCGATCTCGCCCTGTTTGCCCTTGTCCTTGCCAGCAAGCACGACGACCTTGTCGCCCTTTTTAAGCTTCGCAGCCATCAGAGCACCTCCGGAGCCAGCGAGATGATTTTCATGAAGTTCTTCGCCCGCAGCTCGCGCACAACCGGTCCGAAGATACGCGTGCCGACCGGTTCGCCCTGATTGTTCAGGATGACGGCGGCGTTGCGGTCAAAACGGATGGACGTGCCGTCTTCACGGCGAACTTCTTTGGCGGTGCGCACGACGACGGCCTTGCGGACGTCACCTTTCTTCACGCGACCGCGCGGGATGGCTTCCTTCACCGACACCACGATGATGTCGCCAACACTGGCGTAACGGCGATGGGAACCACCCAGGACCTTGATGCACTGAACCCGGCGAGCGCCGGAGTTGTCAGCAACATCCAGATTGGTCTGCATCTGGATCATTTGGTTTCTCCCGACCTTTGGGATTCTATCCCAGGGTTTCGTTCAAACTGAACTGTGAGACTTAAGCCGAAGCTTCGGTCACCACAGTCCAGCGTTTGGTTTTCGAAATCGGCGCACATTCCTCGATGCGGACGGTGTCGCCAATCTTGAACTGGCTATTTGCGTCGTGAGCCCGGTACTTTTTGGACTTACGGACAATCTTGTGCAGGACCGGATGCTTAAAGCGGCGCTCGACCAGAACCGTGATGGTCTGCTCGTTCTTGTCCGAGGTCACAACACCCTGAAGGATACGTTTTGGCATGTGTGTTACCTCAGTTCGCCGCCGCGTCAGCGGCTTTTTGGGTCAGAACCGTCTTGATGCGCGCCACGTCCTTGCGGACCGCGTTCATGCGAGAGGTGTTTTCAAGCTGGCCGGTGGCCTGACGGAAGCGCAGATTGAACGCTTCCTTCTTCAGCGCGATCAAATCCTCACGGAGCTGATCGGGCGTCTTTGCCTTTAGTTCCTGCGCTTTCATGCGCCTTTTCCTTTTTCAATCACCAGACGGCCCCTGAAGACGGGTCACCGTGGACCTGGTGGATCAATGACAAACCAACGATTCTGGCAGGGCCGGAATCGCTGGATGCGTCCCTATAGGGGAGGTGGGGGGTTAGGGCAAGGGGAAGTTTTCTGGAGACGACGTGCCGTCAGGCTCTTTCGTGAATAGCCCGTATCTCATCTTCGCGGCTCTCATGCCCAAGATCGAGCACGAACAGGGCCGCCAATTCGAGGTCGTCATTCGAGAGCATAGCGTTCGATTTCGCGTAGAAGAATACATCTTCCATGATCTCATTCTCATGCCATGTCGTCATGACGAACTGATCGTCAGGCACGTCTTCGAAACCAAATTTCTCCAATGCAGCGAGGTCGATGCTATCGTCCCACAAAGAACAATCAATGCCCCAAGCCATTGCATACCGGCAGCCAGCTTCGACAAGTTGCCGACTTATGCTTTCCCGAACGTCGGCATCAACGATTCGT
>JANMDM010000255.1:0-12356 GCA_031376305.1 Pseudomonadota bacterium
CAGCAATATCTTCAAACGCTTCTATTCCGAACGCCCCCCAGGGCAATTTGGCGAACATTCCGGCTTGGGTCTGGCAATTTCCAAGCAGATCGTCGAAGCGCATGGCGGCGTCATCTGGGCTGAAAACATTCGCCCGACGGCGGCGGACATCACCTCGGAGCCGCTGGGCGCCCGGTTCGTTGTCGGCCTTCCGGTGTGACCCGCAACCAAGACGCCGGCCTGCCCCTGCACGCCAGCGCTGTGGCGCTGGACGGGCGCTGCGTCTTGATTTTCGGGCCGTCCGGTTCCGGCAAGTCGACACTTGCGCTGCAACTGATGGCGGTGGGGTGCGCACTGGTGAGCGATGACCGGACCTTGGTCGCGTCACAAGGTGATATGCTTTGGGCACAGGCCCCAGATGCGATCCGCAACCGCATCGAAGCAAGGGGCGTCGGTGTCTTGATGGCCACCGCCGTCCGCAACGCCCGCGTGGTTCTGATTGTGGACATGGGGCTAGAGGAAACCGACCGCCTTCCCCCCGAAAGGTTCCGGGACATCTGCGGGCATACAGTGCCGCTTCTTCACAAAGTCGTGGGCCCCTATTTTCCTGCGGCGATTCTCCAATATCTGAAGGCGGGGCGGGTCGCGTGACGGATGGGGCGCCGATGACAGAAACACTATCGGCAGGCCATGCGCCAAGCCACCGGATCGTTCTGGTGACCGGCCCCTCGGGGGCGGGGCGGGCGACGGCGATCCATGCGCTTGAGGATTTGGGGTATGAGCCCATCGACAACCTGCCCTTAAGCCTTGTGCCACGGCTTTTCGACGGCCCGCCCATCGGCCGTCCGGTCGCCTTGGGCATTGACGTGCGCAACCGTGATTTTTCGGCCATAGCACTGATCGAGCTGATCGACGATCTGACCCGGCGACCCGCAGTGTCTTTGGATGTGCTGTTTCTGGATTGCCAGCCTGCGGAATTGATCCGCCGCTATGGCGAAACCCGCCGCAGGCACCCGCTTTCGTCCTCGCCGACGCCAGAAGAAGGTGTTGCAAGCGAGATTGACCTGCTTGCCCCGATCCGCGCCCGTGCCGATGTGTTGATCGACACCACGGAATTGTCGCCCCATGAGCTGAAAGCCGAAATCATCCGCTGGTTTGACGCGGGCACCGGCGAAAGGCTGGCAGTCGCCATTCATTCGTTTTCCTACAAGCGCGGGGTGCCGCGCGGGCTGGATATGATGTTTGACTGCCGCTTCCTGCGCAATCCGCATTGGGACGCCTTGCTGCGTAATCTTGACGGGCGCGACGCAGCCGTGGCCGACCATGTCGAAAATGACCTCCGTTACGCCGCGTTTTTCGCCATGACCCGTGATCTGTTGCTTTTCCTGTTGCCAGCGCAGGTGGATGAGGGCAAGAGCCACGTCGCTATCGGCTTTGGGTGCACAGGGGGGCAACACCGGTCGGTAATGGTGACAGAAAACATGGGCAAAGCGCTTGCGGCGGCTGGCTGGCAGGTGTCTATAAGACATCGAGAACTGGAACGACGGATGACTGGGACATCCAGGAACGTACAAGGTGGCGAGGCTTGATCGGTATCGTGATCGTCGCGCATGGCGGGTTGGCGCGGGAATATCTTGCGGCTGTCGAACATGTTGTCGGCAAGCAAACCGGGATTCGGGCGATCGCCATCGAGGAAGAGCATGATCGTGCCGAAAAGCAGGATGAGATCATGGCCGCCGCCGATGCGGTGGATGAAGGTGACGGTGTTGTCGTTGTAACCGATATGTTTGGCGGATCCCCCTCGAACCTGTCGCTGCGCGCCTGTGTCGCGGACAACCGCCAGATCGTTTATGGTGCCAACCTGCCGATGCTGATCAAACTGGCCAAATCACGCCAGCAAAGCGTGCCAGATGCCGTCGCGTCGGCACTTGAGGCAGGACGCAAATATATTAACAGTTATGTCGGATCGGGGCAGGGCAGCCAATGACCGCGTTTACGTTGCACATCATCAATGAAAAGGGCCTGCATGCACGGGCTTCGGCAAAGTTGGTCGAAGTGGTCGAGTCGCATGACGCCACAGCCCAGGTCGAAAAGGACGGAATGAGCGTGTCGGGCGACTCGATTATGGGCCTTTTGATGTTGGCCGCGTCCAAGGGCACTTCGGTGGTGGTATCTACGGATGGGCCTGACGCGGAAAGACTGGCCGAGGCGCTGAAAACACTGATCGCCAATCGTTTTGGCGAAGAGTGCTGACGTCGCCGTCGCGCCCAGAAGGGAACCCGGCCTTGGACAAGACCGAAACAATTTCCGCATTGCCCTCAAAGCCCTACCGGATGCGTCGGCTGTCCTACGCCGGGACATTTCGCAACCCGATCAAAGCCAATGCCATCAGAACTATTGAGTGGTTGACCGGCAAATTCACTTTGTTGCGGCTGATCCGCCAGTTTGAAAAGTCCGGCGCACCATTTGGACAGCCTTTCTGGCCCAAAGCCTTGAAACAGATGGGAATAGATGTCCAGACCCCTGCGGCCGAAATTGCCAATATTCCGCCGACCGGCCCGCTTGTGGTGGTATCGAACCATCCGCACGGACTGGTCGACGGCATGGTGCTGGCCGAACTTATTGGCCGTGTCAGGACCGACTACAAGATACTCACCCGATCGCTGCTGACCGGCATCCCTGAAATTGAACAGTTCCTGATCCCGGTCCCCTTCCCCCATGAGGAAAATGCCCGCCAGCTTGGGCTGGAAATGCGGGCCGAATGTATGACCCATCTTAGGTCAGGTGGCTGCATCGTTCTGTTTCCCGCCGGTAAAGTGGCCGCATCCGCCACGTTCTTCGGCCCGGCGGTCGAGTCAGAGTGGAATCCCTTTACCGCCAAGATGGTGGCCCGCTCCGGGGCAACGGTGTTGCCGGTGCGGTTCCTTGGTCAAAACACCCGCGCCTATCTGATTGCCAACTTGCTGTCCGCGACCCTGCGTCAGGGGCTATTGCTGCACGAAATCCGCTCGGCGCTGTTCAAGCCGCAGCGCCCGGTGGTTGGCCCCGCCGTCCTGCCCGCTGCGCTGAAGCCCTGGGCCGACGACCCGCGCGGAATGCTGGCCTGGCTGCGGGAAATGACTTTGGCTCTCAGGCACTGAAAGCCCCCGGCCGAATTACCGTGTCGGCACCGGCACCTCGCCCCGATAGTCGTAAAAGCCTCGCTGGGTCTTGCGGCCCAGCCATCCGGCCTCGACATATTTCGTCAAAAGCGGACAGGGGCGGTATTTCGTGTCCGCCAGCCCCTCATGCAGCACGTTCATGATCGCCAGGCAGGTGTCCAGCCCAATGAAATCGGCCAGCTCCAGCGGCCCCATCGGATGGTTCGCGCCAAGTTTCAGCGACTCGTCGATGGATTTGACCGAACCGACACCTTCGTAGAGCGTGTAAACCGCCTCATTGATCATCGGCATCAGGATACGGTTGACGATAAAGGCCGGAAAATCTTCGGCACTGGCCGCAGTCTTTCCCAACTTTTGAACGACATCCAGCATTGCACGATAGGTCGGCTCATCGGTTGCAATGCCGCGGATCAGTTCGACCAACTGCATCACCGGCACCGGGTTCATGAAGTGAAAGCCCATGAATTTTTCCGGCCGATCAGTGCGGCTGGCCAAACGGGTGATCGAAATCGACGACGTGTTTGAGGTCAGGATCGTCGTTGGTTTCAGATGCGGCAGCAGGTCTTCAAAGATGGCGTTCTTAACGGTCTCGCGTTCGGTCGCTGCCTCGATGATCAGATCGGTCTGGCCCAGATCGGTCAGTTTCTGCGTGGTTATGATCCGCGCAAGCGCCGCATCTTTCGCCTCGACAGTAATCTTGCCGCGCGTGACTTGACGATCAAGATTCTTGGAGATCAGCGCAACGGCTTTTTCCAGCGCTTCGACGGAAATGTCGGTCATCAGCACGTCAAAGCCCGCAATCGCAAAAACATGGGCGATCCCGTTGCCCATCTGGCCCGCTCCGACGATGCCCACTGATTGGATACTCATGTGCCGACCTTTCGTGCCTGGTTGGTTGCGACCTTATGCGCGCCTGTTCGGTGGGTGCAAGATGCAAGCGACGCGCCGCCGCAGGATCAACTGTTTCTGCTTAGGCATTTGGCAAGGCTTACGGTGCAGATTGGTGTCGGGTGAGTCTATTACGAAGGTGGGACTATGGCTTATGAACATCCGGGCGATGGCGCCCTGGACTATTTTCCGTGCCGTTACGGGCATTCAAAACTTCTGTTCCGGGGGCCGCGACGCCGACTAGAAGGGGCCTATTGTGCGGTGCTTGGCGGGTCAGAGACATATGGGAAATATGTGCAAGACCCCTACCCCGCGCTTTTGGAAAATACCCTGAATATGCCGATGGTGAACTTCGGCTACATGAATGCCGGCGCTGACGTGTTTTTGAACGAACCGGCCATCGTCGATGCCTGCAACAAGGCGCGGGTGACGGTGATCCAGCTCTTGGGCGCCCATAACATGTCGAACCGTTTCTATGCGGTCCATCCGCGCCGCAACGACCGTTTTTTGCGATCCTCGCAACTGATGAAAACCATCTTCCGTGAGGTTGATTTTACCGAGTTCCATTTCACCCGGCATATGCTTTTGTCGTTGAAACGCCGTTCGCCGGAAAAATACGCGGTGCTTGAGGGGGAGCTGAAGGCCGCCTGGGTGGCGCGGATGCGGCAGTTGCTGCAAAAGATCGTCGGTCGCACAGTTCTGCTGTGGATTGGCGATCATCACGCCAACGGCCTGACGCGGGACGAGTTGGGGCCGGAACCACTGCTTCTGGACGAAAATATGGTGACCGAAATCCGGCCCTTTGCGACCGATATCGTCCGGGTCATCCCCAGCGCCCAAGCGCGGGGCTTCGGTACGGAAGGAATGCACTTCGCGCCGCTTGATGCCCCCATCGCCGCCGAAATGCCGGGGCCGCAGATCCATGCCGAAGTCGCCGCCGCGCTGGAAGACGTGTTGCGCCGCTACCTCTGAGACAAAAAGGCCCGCCGAACAGGCGGGCCTTCCGACTCAGGATAGGCCTCTGATTCAGAGTTTTTCGATCAACTCAGGCAGCGCGGTGAAAAGGTCAGCGACCAAGCCATAATCGGCAACCTGGAAGATCGGCGCCTCTTCGTCCTTGTTGATCGCGACAATCACCTTGCTGTCCTTCATACCGGCCAGATGCTGGATCGCACCCGAGATGCCGACGGCCACATAGAGTTTCGGGGCCACGACCTTGCCGGTCTGGCCGACCTGCCAGTCGTTCGGGGCGTAGCCCGAGTCGACGGCAGCGCGGCTGGCACCAACGGCGGCCCCGAGCTTGTCGGCCAGCTTTTCAATCAACGCGAAGTCAGCCTGTGAGCCAACGCCACGGCCACCCGACACCACGATCCCGGCCGAAGTCAGTTCCGGGCGATCAGAGGTTGCCACACGGTCTTCGACCCAGGTAGACAGGCCAGGATTCGCAACCGCGCCAATCTTTTCGATCGCAGCCGACCCGCCCTTGCCGACCGCTTCGAAGGTCGCGGTGCGGATCGTGGCGACCTTGACCTTGTCGGACGATTTCACCGTCTGAATAGCGTTGCCCGCATAAATCGGGCGTTCGAACGTGTCAGCGTCAACCACCGCCGTCACATCCGACAGCACCATCACATCAAGAAGGGCCGCCACGCGCGGCAGCACATTCTTTGTGAATGCCGTCGAGGCGCCGACGATATGGCTGTAGGATCCGGCCAGCGAGGCGACCAGCGCCGCCGTGGATTCGGCCATGCCGTGGCAATAGGCATGGTCGTCGGCGAACAGAACCTTGGACACGCCCTGAAGCCCGGCAGCCTCGGCAGCGGCGGCATCACCGCCCGTGCCTGCGACCAGCACATGCACATCGCCCAGCGCCTTGACCGCCGTCAGCGTCTTGGCCACGGCGTCAGTGGCAAGATGCCCGTCGTTCACATCAGCAATCAGAAGAACGGCCATCTCAGATCACCCCCGCTTCGTCTTTAAGTTTCGCGATCAGTTCGTCAACCGAACCAACCTTTACGCCGGCCTTGCGGCCCGACGGTTCGGTGGTTTTAATCACAACCAAACGCGGCGTGACATCGACGCCGTAGTCGGCGGCGGTCTTTTCTTCCATAGGCTTTTTCTTGGCCTTCATGATGTTGGGCAAAGAGGCATAGCGCGGCTCGTTCAGGCGCAGGTCAACGGTGACAATGGCGGGCATCTTCACGCGGATGCTCTGCAAGCCGCCATCAACCTCGCGGGTCACGGTTGCGGTATCGCCGTCCACCGACAGTTCCGAAATGAAGGTGGCCTGCGACCAACCCAGCAGCGCCGACAGCATCTGCCCGGTGGCATTCATGTCATTGTCGATGGCCTGCTTGCCGCAGAGCACCAGACCCGGCTGTTCGGCATCGACGACCGCTTTCAAAAGCTTGGCAACTGCCAAGGGTTCGATATCGGTGTTCACGTCGGTCGAGGCTTCGATCAGGATGGCGCGATCCGCGCCCATCGCCAAAGCCGTGCGCAGCGTTTCTTGCGCCTGGCGAACGCCGATCGACACGACGATGACCTCTTCGGCCTTGCCAGCCTCTTTCAGACGGATCGCCTCTTCGACAGCGATTTCGTCGAAGGGATTCATCGACATCTTCACGTTGGCCAGATCGACACCCGATCCGTCCGCCTTGACGCGGACCTTCACGTTGTAATCGATCACGCGCTTCACAGGCACCAGTACCTTCATCGGCGTGCGTCTCCTCAAGACCTAAAGCCGCCCCCGAAAGGCGACCAGAACAAGCTCCGCCGCCCTGTTAGCGATTCTGCGGCTGAGAGGACAGTGCAAAATCGACGCGAAGTGTCGCGGGGACGCCACGATCGGCACTGTTAGCGGCTGTCAGCGGTTTGCGCCCGGCACCCACAGCACATCGGTGCGGCCTTCGTCATTGGCCATGCGCGCCGCCACAAAAAACCAGTCCGACAGGCGGTTAAGAAATTTGACCGCCGTCTCGTTCACCTCTTCCAGCGCCGCCAGCTCTACCACCAACCGTTCCGCCCGCCGTGATACGGTCCGGCACAGGTGCAGATGTGCGGCCAGCGCCGATCCGCCGGGCAGAATGAAACTGCGCAACGGCGTCAGATGCAGGTTCATTGCGTCAATCTCATGCTCCAGCCGGTCAACCTGACTGGCGATCATGCGCAAGACCGGATAGCCCACCCCAGCGTCCTTGGTCATGTCGGGGCGGCACAGATCGGCACCCAGATCGAAAAGATCATTCTGGATCCGCGCCAGCGCCGCCGCCATGTCGTCTGTCGCAAAAAGCCGGGCCATGCCCACAGTCGCATTGGTCTCGTCCACAGTGCCATAGGCGGTCACGCGTGGCGAAAACTTCGCGACCCTGTCGCCGTTACCCAGCGCTGTTTCGCCCGCATCGCCGGTGCGCGTGTAAATCTTGTTCAAAACGACCATCAGTTCCCCCCGGCCCTACGCAAGAACACGAACAACAAAATCAGCGCCACGGCCACCGCCTGCGCGATAATCCGATAGCGCATGATCCGGTTGGCGTGCTTGCGGTTGAATTCCCCGCCCTTGGCAAAGCCGCCGATGCCGATCATCAGGATGACCAGCACCGCCAGACAGGCAAAGGTGGCGATCAGAAAAAGCGGGTCTTTGGTCATGGCGTCCCTTTCGGATTACCCCAGATGTAGGCGCTGCGGCCCGAAAAGCGAAGGGGCAAAGCGCCCTCAGCGGCCCTTGAGTTCTTCCCAGAACTGCAACGGCCCAGCCTTCCCACTGATCCGCGCCTGGTAGATCGGCAGGCTTTCGGCCACGCGCATCACATAGGTCTGGGTTTCGCGGAACGGGATATGTTCGACCCAATCCACCGGATCGACCCCGTCGCGGCGCGGATCCCCCAATTCTGCAATCCATTTTCGCGACCGCCCCGGTCCGGCGTTGTAGCCCGTGGCCACCAGAAGCGGCGACGGTCCGAATTCTTCAACCAACCCGTCCAGATACGCCGCCCCAAGCCGCGCATTGTATTTCCAATCATCGGTCAGTTTGGCCCCATCATAGGCCACCCCGATCTTTCCGGCCATCATCTTGGCGGTATCGGGCATCACCTGCATCAGCCCGCGCGCGCCAACAGCCGAGATCACCACCGGGTTAAATTCGCTTTCCCGCCGCGCAATCGCCAGCGCCAGTTCCGGGCGCACCGGCAGGTCAAGCGCCTCAAACCCCACCACCGGGAAATAGGCGCGCGGCCAGATCACGCCCTTGTCAGCCGCCGCCTTGGCCAACGCCAGCCCCACATAGGCCTCGTCCGCCTCAATCGCCATACCTGCCAACCGGCCAATATCCTCGCCCGACAGGCCTTCACCGACTTGCAGCAAAAACCGCGCTGCCAATGTTTGATCGCCCGCTGCCATCAGCAGCCGACCGGTCTGAAACACCGATGACCCGGCAAAGTCGGCATCCTGCCAGCCCGGATAGGGCTCGCCGCCGACCAGCGCCGGGCTCAGGGGCAACCCAACCTTTTCCGCCGACAACAATCCGTAGAACGATGTTTGATAGCGCGCGCCTTCTGCGTAAGCAGCCTGTGCCCTAGCCTCAAGGCCCAAGGCTTCCAACGCCCGACCCTGCCAATATCCGGCGCGACCAAGACTGATCGGGCTGGTGACCGCCTTGGCAAAGCGGTCAAAGTGTTTCAACGCGGTTTCCGCGTCGCCAAGCTTGCGCAGGGCAATATAGCCCGCCAGCCATTCCAGATCGGCGTAATCCTCGCCTTCGGTCAGATGGTGACGTGCGGCCATCTTATAGGCGCGGCCCGCATCGCCTTCACGCATTTCCTTGCGCGCCAGTTTGCGGCGCCAATCGGCCCAGGCCTGCGGGTCGCCCAAAGCTTCGGCACTGTCCGACCGCTCCAGCATCAAGGCCCCGGCATCGTCATATTTATCTTTGGCAATACGCCAGCGGAAGCGGTCATAGGCCAGCCCCGCCGACCCGGCCATCGCCTCGGGCACCGCCTTGATCAGGGCGTCGATCCCGTCGCCGTCTTCTTGCAGGGCGATCCGCGCCAAGGCCACGGCACGGGTATTGCCGCTGACCAGAGGCAGCATGCGCTTGGCGTCATCTAAAAGCCCGTCCCACAACATCGCCGCCATGCGCCCGCCATGATGTTCGGCCAGCACCCCGCCGAATTCAGCGATAAACCCCGCCTGATCCGCGTCCGACATTGCCAGATTGCGCCAACCGCGTACGGCTTCGCCTTCGGCCGCCCCAAGATCCCCCGAGGCCAGGTAGGCGCGCGCGAGCGCCAGACTGCCCGCGCCGGTTTGCGGCGGCTGGCGGCCAAAGAAGGCAAGGATACTGTCCGGGCTGGAGCCAGGCACAATCGCCGCCTCACCCTTTTTGCGCAGGCCTTTAAGGCCCGGCCAGTCCGGGTGGCGGTTCAGAAAATCAAGATAGTCGCCAAAGTTGGCCTGCTGTTCACGCAGATACTTCCAGGTAATCACATCGGCGGCCAAAGGCCCCGACGCGCGGGCTTCGTCGGCCGCGCGGCTCCAGTCGCCCGATTCTGCCGCATCGAGGGCCTGGGTCAACAGCCCGGCATCATCGGCACGGACGGCGGGGGCGTATAGCGCCAAAAGCGCAAGGCAAACGGCAAAGGCCGGACTGCGGAACATGATTACCTGTAGCTGCTGTGTTGTTTTTCAGCATATCTACCGCCTTGTGCCAGCATCGCAACACACAAACTTGGCAAGCCGCGCACATCAAGCTAGGTTCCGCCGCGATTTCATCGGGCGAGTCAGCCCAACCAAAAGGAGCGTGTCATGTTCAAAGGGTCATTCCCTGCCCTGGTCACGCCGTTCAAGGACGGCGCAGTGGACTTTGACACGCTGAAAAAACTTGTGGACTGGCATGTGACTGAGGGCAGTCACGGGCTGGTGCCGGTGGGCACGACTGGCGAAAGCCCAACCCTGTCGCACGCCGAACATGGCCGGGTGATCGAGGAGGTGGTCAAGGCTGCCGCCGGTCGGATTCCGGTTATCGCCGGTGCGGGGTCCAACAATACCGCCGAAGGTATAGACCTCATCCGCCACGCCGAACGCGCTGGAGCCAATGCCGCTCTGGTCGTGACGCCCTATTACAATAAGCCCACCCAGCGCGGGCTGATTGCCCATTACCAGGCGCTGCATGACGCCTGCAGATTGCCGATCATCATCTACAACATCCCCGGTCGTTCCGTCGTGGATATGTCGCCCGAAACCATGGGCGAACTGGCCAAACTGCCGCGCATCATCGGGGTCAAGGACGCCACCGGCAAGATCGAGCGTGTCAGCCAGCAGCGCACCACCTGTGGCGTGGATTTCATCCAACTGTCGGGCGAAGATGCCACGGCTTTGGGCTTCAACGCCCATGGTGGCACCGGCTGCATTTCGGTCACCGCAAACATCGCCCCCCGGCTTTGCGCCGCGTTTCAGCAAGCGACGCTGCGCGGCGATTATGCAAAGGCGCTTGAATATCAGGACCGGCTGATGCCGCTGCATGAGGCGATCTTTATCGAACCGGGTCTGGCGGGGGCAAAATATGGCCTGTCGCGCCTTGGGCTTTGCTCGGACGAGGTACGCCTGCCGCTGACACCATTGTTGGACAGCACCAAGGCCAAGATCGACGCCGCTATGCGGCATGCGGGGCTTTTGAACTGACAAGTCCGCGATCACTCTTTGCCGATCACAGGCAAAAGGTGATCGCGGGTCCGTTTACTCAGCCCTTGGCAGGCGCCTGCAGGACCATCGCGGGATTGTCACGCGCTTCCGACAGGCCCTCCTCGGCGCGGATCATGCCTTTGGCCTTGGCGTAATATTTGAACTCGCGCAAATCCGGTTCGACCATACTGCCCTCAAAGGTTTTCAGCACCCCTTCAAACGTCCCGGCAGGACCGGTGATCTTGGCATCCGTCGCCACCACCTCAAAATAGTCCATCGCCCCATCCTCGGGGGCCTGTTCCTGAAACAGCGCCATCCCGACCTCCGGGTTGCCCGAAACTGAGATGCCCGGCACTGCGCCATTCACACCGGCGCGCCAAGCCGATTTGCTGTCGGTGCCGGTGAATGCGCCCGCAGCGTCATAACGGTAGTTTGTGACATCCTCGCCGAAATACCACAGGTTGCCGTCCTTGTCGGTGGCGTAGTAGTCGAAGGTCCGCTCGACCAGCTGACCGTTCTTCACTGACTCGTCAAGCACTTGCATGGTTTGCACGCCCATCAGCAACAGCCCTGGGCCAGTGACGATCTGCGTTCCGACCTCGGTCAATGGCTGCCCCTCATCGGTGCCACTGCCGACCAGCACCTGTCGGGCGCCAATTTCCAGCGAGATATAGGGATTGGCTTTGGGGTTGGCAAAATTGCCGGGATCAAATCCGGGCAGGGTCGCGTCACCTGCAATCGCGCCGGATGCGGTCAGCACGGTGACAAGAGACAAGGCGAAGGGTTTGCGGATAGGCATGACAGTCTCCTTTATGGGTTGGTTGGATCTTTTCGGCACACCAAGGTTGCCTCCACCTTCCGGTTCTGAAAATCCGCCTTACAAAGGATTGGCTCTCTATCGCATTTGACCGATTGCCGAGCCGGGCAAACCTGCGGATAATCGGCGTCATTGCACAGAAGGAGGATTGCCATGCCCAAACGCCGCATGTTTTTCCTGATTGCCGTCATCGGCTTCATGGCTTTGGCGCTGACGGCCTTCGATGAATGGCGCCAGCCAACCCTGCCGCCATGGGACGAGATCGCCATCGATTTTCTTGACGAATTGATGATTATCGGCGCCATGTTCGGCGTCGCCTGGACCATGCAAGGGGTCCGCGATCTGCACGACGGGCAAGCAGCCCTTTCCAACAACCTCACCCGCGCCGTGGCACAAGGTGAAGAGTGGCGCGACCAGCGCCGGGGCGAAATCGCCGCGCTCGGGCAGGCGATCGAGGAGCAGTTCAAGACCTGGCGGTTGACCGAGGCGGAAATCGATATTGCCGGGCTGATGCTGAAAGGGGCGTCACAAAAAGAAATCGCCCTGGCGCGCGACACCTCCGAAGCGACAATCCGCCAGCAGGCGCAATCGGTTTATCGCAAGTCCGGTCTGTCGGGCCGTGTTGAATTGTCGGCCTATTTTCTGGAAAGCCTGTTCGTCACGGCCGAAGACTCCGCGGCGCGGCGCGCGGGCCTGCGTGTGGTTCCAACCCAATCACCCGGTTAGGGTGCGCAAGGTTTTCGCCGGGGCGCGATTGGACCTGCAAGGCGCCCAACTTCAGCAGCGCGTCAGAAGCTGCGCAACATATCCGGTCGTGCAAAATTTCGCGGTTT
>JANMDM010000275.1:0-1745 GCA_031376305.1 Pseudomonadota bacterium
CCCACCGCCGCCACCTTGCATGCGATGCACTATCACACGGTCGACGTGTTGGCCCGCCAGCGCGCGATTGCGGCAGGTGGCCCGCGCGCCACTTTGGATCAACTTCTGACGCTGCCCTTGGCGCAAGGCACCAACTGGCACATCGCCGAGATCCAGCAAGAGGTTGAAAACAACGCCCAAGGCATCTTGGGATATGTGGTGCGTTGGGTGGATCAGGGCATCGGCTGCTCCAAGGTGCCGGACATCCATGATGTCGGGCTGATGGAGGATCGTGCCACCTGCCGCATCTCGTCTCAGGCGCTGGCCAACTGGCTCAGGCATGGGGTGATTGTCGAAGCGCAGGTGATGGCGGCGATGAAGAAGATGGCGGCGGTCGTTGACCGCCAGAATGCCGGGGACCAAGACTACCGGCCAATGGCCCCAGGATATGATGGTCAGGCCTTTCGTGCCGCCTGCGATCTGGTGTTCAGGGGGCGGGTACAGCCGTCAGGCTATACCGAGCCGATCCTGCATGCCCGCAGGCGCGAAGTGAAGGCCACACAAGTCTGACGGTTTCCATTCAGGCCGCAAAACCCTCTGCGCAGCGGTTCTTTGCACAATCGCACGGGCGGTCTGCCTATAAGTGCCTTTCCTGCTGTCAAAGCTCAGCCTATGTTGGCGCAGCGGAAGGGTTCCCATGTGTGCAAAGCGGCCTATTGTCGGCATTATCGGCAACATGAATTTGATCAACGATGAATATCCGGTCCATGCCGGCGGCACCACCAATTCGTCAGCGGTGGCCGAGGTTTCGGGCTGTCTGCCACTTTTGATCCCCACCGATCCGCGCTACGTCAGCGTCGAGGAATTGCTTGAGGCCTGTGATGGCTTTTTGCTGACCGGGGGGCGCCCGAACGTCCACCCCGAAGAATACGGCGAAGCCGCGACCGAGGCGCATGGCGCCTTCGACCGCGCCCGCGATGCGATCACGCTGCCGCTGATCCGCGCCTGTCTGGAACGCGGCCAGCCGTTCCTGGGCATCTGCCGGGGCTTTCAGGAAGTGAACGTGGCGCTGGGCGGCACCCTTCACCCCGAGATTCGCGATCTGCCGGGGCGCATGAACCACCGCATGCCCGCTGACGGCACGCTTGAGGAAAAATTCGCCCCGCGACATCCGGTGCGGTTTGCCGAGGGCGGGGTGTTTCAGCGCCTGTTCGGTGCCCCCGAAGTGATGACCAATTCTTTGCACGGTCAGGGGATCAAAACCTCGGGCCAGCGGATCGTTATCGACGGATGGGCGCCCGATGGCACGCCCGAGGCGCTTTATGTCGAAGATGCGCCTGGCTTTACCCTGTCGGTGCAGTGGCACCCGGAATGGAACGCCACCAATGACCCGGTGTCACGTCCGTTGTTCGAGGCATTTGGGGCGGCGGTCCGCGACTTCGTCGCGCTGCGGATGCGGACACATATTCCCAAAACAAGCTGAGAAAGACGTGCCTTCCGCCTTGTCAGACTGATAGCGCTAACGGATACTCTGCCGGTAGCGGATTTTGCCGTGAGGAGACTGCGATGAAACGCTCACGCGTCAATGAAATTATGGCTGAGGCGGATGCCTTCATCCGCTCCTTCGGGTTCGTGTTGCCGCCCTTTGCCGATTGGACGCCGGACGAATTCCGGACCCGCCGCGATGCTGACCGCATCGTCGAGGCCCGCATGGGCTGGGATATCACCGATTACGGGCAGGGCAATTTCGACCGGCTGGGGCTGTT
>JANMDM010000341.1:0-4526 GCA_031376305.1 Pseudomonadota bacterium
GAAGAGGCGCGGCTTTCGGCGCAAGGCGTGCTTTTGGGCTGGCCCGAGGCGCAGGGCATGGTTTGCGACATCGGCGGCAACTCGATGGAGCTGGCCGAACTGAAGAACGGCATGGTGGGCCGGCGGGTCACTTCACCGCTCGGGCCATTCCGGTTGCAACAGGTCAAGGGTGGCCGCGCCGGATTGACCCAGTATATCCGCAAAATCGTCGAAGGTCTGGCCGCCGAAATGGGCACCCATCACGAACGCATCTATCTGGTGGGTGGGTCCTGGCGGGCCATCGCCCGGCTGGATATGGAGCGGCGCAGCTATCCAATGACGGTTTTGCACGAATACCGGATGGACCCCAAATCAGTCCTGGATACGGTCGCATGGATCGGCAAAGCCGACTTGGCGGCGTTGCGGGCCAAAACCGGCACGTCGCAGGCGCGGATGGATTTGGTCCCCTTGGCCAGTCTGGTGCTGAAACAGCTTGTCGAAACCTTCCGCCCGGTTGAAATCGACGTCTCGTCCTACGGAATCCGCGAAGGCTTGCTCTATGAGCAAATGCCCGAAAAACTGCGCCGCCGCGACCCATTGATCGAAGCTTGCCGCTATGCCGAACAGACGATGGCACGGATGCCGGGTTTCGGCAAAAAGCTGTTCAACTTCCTGTTGCCGATTTTCGAAGGTGCGCCACCGGCCCGGCTGCGGATGGTGAAGGCAGCGTGCCTGCTGCATGACACCACCTGGCGCGCCCATCCCGACTACCGGGCCGAGGTTTGTTTTGACAACGCCACCCGCGCCAATCTTGGCGGTCTGTCACATCAGGAACGGGTGTTTCTGGGGCTCGCACTCTTGCACCGCTACAAGAATTCCCGCGCCGGATCCCGCTTGGAACCTCTCTTTGACCTGCTAAGCCCGGTGGAAATCCAAGAGGCCGAAGTGCTTGGCAAAGCGATGCGGTTTGGCGCAATGCTATCGGCGCAGTCGCCCGAAAAGGCCGGAACACTGCACTTTGATGCCGCCGCGAAGACACTGTCACTGACGCTGGTGCCAGGGTCCGAGGCTTTGTTCGGCGAAGTCGCGCAGGCGCGGTTTGACTCTCTGGCTGACTCTCTGGGCGTGGCGGCTGTGGTCCTGACCCAAGATCCGGTCTCCGTGGACTGATCGGGGTCACCCGCGCCTACAACTCGATCTCCGCTCCCGGCGCCGGAACGGCCATCTCCACCGGGGCTTTGCGCCGCAAAATAATATCACCGTTCGGCAGAACTTCGGGCGGATCAAAATTGCGAATGTCATCAATCTTGGCCAGCAATTCCCGCAACGCCGGACCTATTTCGGTCGCCGCCTCCTGCAAACCCTTTCTCATGTCCTTGATCGCCGGTTCCATATCATCAAGCAGCGACCGCATGATGATTTTTGCCCCCCGCTCCATAAGGCTCATGCCATCGTCTACCGACCTGCCCGCGTCTTGCGCTACGGCAGGGCTCAGGCCTAAGCCCAGACATAAAAGGGCGCGCATAAGATTTGACATGCCCGCACGATAGCACATCAGCGGCAATTTTGTAATCGGCGGACCTCAGATCGGCAAATCAACGCTGACCGGAAAATGATCAGATGCCATCAAGAGGGCTTCGCGCAGCTCCGGCACCTCGTAGCAACCGGGATCATCAAAGGGATGCCAGATGCGCCACTGCGGCTTTTTTGCCCGCAAATCGGGCGAAACCATAATGTAGTCGAGCAGCGCCGAGAAAAACCGTTTCTGATCGCCAAGATAAAAGCGCGCCGAGGATGGCGCCGCGGCCAGCTTCTTGCCCAAAGCCATACGCGCGTGGGGGTCAAACAGCCGCGTGGCGACCGGCTCGTTCCCCCCCAGAACAATTTCCACGCCCGACCGACCAAAGAGCTTTTCGTATTCATCCAAGCCGGGGCCGTCGTTCATGTCCCCCATGACCATCAGACTCTCGCCGATTTGCAAATGTTCCCGCACGCGGGCACGCAGCCACGTCGATTCGGCCAGCTGCTTGCGGCGGTTGGCAATCGCCAACCGCCGTTCTTCGGCTTCGGTCATATCCCCATGTGGCGCTTTTGATTTGGCATGCACCCCGATCATGCGGAAGTGAAAGCCCGCAGCTGTGACGGCGGCAATTTCAAAGGGCGGCTTGTTAAAGCTCACCTTGTCCAGCGCCGCGTCGATATCAAGATCAATCAGATAGCTCTGATCAAAGCGTGGCGAGGCTCCCTCGACCCCACCCTTTGGATCATGGCGCAAGCTCAGGGCGTCAGGGTCATAGAGCATGGCGATTTCTTGCTGCGTTTCGTTTTCAAACCCCAGAAGCGCCTTTCGACACCGCAAGTCATAGCGCGCCGCAAAGCGCTCCAGCATCGGCACGGTCTTGCGGTGACGGTTATTATCAGGCGCCTCGATGATCATCACCGCATCAGCATCAAGGGCGGTGAAGACAATGCCCAAAGCCTCAAGCTGTTGCGCCCGGGTCACCTTATAGCGGGCTGACGGCTGGTTATCTTCCAGCAGACGCCCGCGCTGATCAAAGAGATTGACGAACCACTCGACGTTATAGGTGGCGATCCGCACGCCCCTCAAGCCGCCCGCTTGCGATTGATTTCGTCCCAAGCCTGATTGACGGCAACCAAGCGGGCTTCGGCCAGTTTCACCACCTCGGGCGGCAGGCCGCGGGCTGCCATGCCGTCCGGGTGACTTTCCCGCACCGCCTTGCGCCAGGCAGCGCGCACCACATTCATGGGCGCGTCGGTCTCGACGCCCAGCACATCATGGGGGTCGGGCAGCAGATCGGGAACAAAGCGGCCCTGCAGTGCCCGGAAACACCGGTCGCCAAGGCCAAAAATCGCCGCAACCTCGCGCAGGAAGATATCTTCATGCGGATGGTAAGTGCCGTCCGCCAGGGCGATATGGAACAATCCCTCGGTCAGATCCGTCAAGGTCCGCGCCCCCGGCCCGAACATCGCGGCAATCTTACGGGCATAGACGTCAAACCCCGCCACATCCTGACGTGCCAGATTGAACACCCGCGCCGCATAGGCCTCGTCCTCGGGGGCTATGGTGAAGATTGATCGAAATGCGGCAACCTCGTCGCGGGTGACCTGCCCGTCTGCCTTGGCCATCTTGGCGCCCAGCGCGATAACCGCAATGGTGAAGGCAACCGAACGTTCCGGCGGTGTCCGCATCCTATCGAAAATAGTCCCAAAATCCTCGCCCTGTCGGAGCGCGGCCAGAGCCTCGACTATGCGGGTCCAGATCGACATGGCCTCACTTTAGCCGCGGCGCAGCGAAATGCCAGCCCGTCACAGGAATTTCATCATCAGGAGCAGATCCAGCCAGCGCCCGAACTTTCGCCCAGCTTCGGGGATCCGGGCAAGGGTGCGAAAGCCGAGTGCCGCATGGAAAGCGACCGCGGCGGGATTTTCCGCCGAAACGCCCGCGAACAGCGTGTGCGCGCCGCCCGCCCGTGCGTGATCCTCGAGACGGCTCATCAGCGCCCGCCCCACCCCGCGCCCCCGCGCGGCCTGTCCCAAGATGACCGTATGTTCCATGGCATGGGCATAGCCATCGCCGCCGCGAAACTGCGCATAGGTGGCAAAACCCAGCAGCTCTGCCCCTTCGCTGGCCAGAAAGAACTCCTGCCCCAGCGCCCGCCGCCCGTCGATCATCGCCGCCAGCGCGGCGGGGGTCTTTTCTTCCGAGGAAAAGGTGATGGTCGTCTCGCGGATCAGCGGGTTCCACAGCGCCAGGATCGCCGGGTGATCCGCCGCCCCGGCGGGCCGCAGGATCACTCCAGCACCCGCGCGCCATGCGGCGTCGCCACCGTCGCCCGCAAGGCGCGCGCCCCGGCAACGAAGACCACTCTTGGGTCAGACAAAGGCACAAGCTTGCTGAGCCCTGCGGCCTCGGGATGTGCCACCTCCAGCCGGGTCAGCCTGCAGCCGACATCGGCCAGCCGGTCCGGCGGCTTCAATCCCCCCTGCCATTCGATCAGCGCCGGATAAGCACCGCCATAGGGCAAGCGCCCGTCCCCCGGCACCGCCATGCGCCAGCGAAAATCCCCGCGCGCCAAAGCCACCGCCCGCCCCGCCCCTTGCGGCGCCTCGCCAAGCGCCGCGTCCAGATCGGCCACCCGCACAATCCAGTTGGTCAGCCGTGGCCTTCCCGCAAATTCATCCAGCCGGAACCAGCGCGGATGCCCTACCGGCGGCGCGCCCGGATCAATGGCGATCACCTCCAGATAGTCGGCAGGCCCCAACCCCAGAAGCCGGTTGTGGGTCGACATGTAGTCATGCCGCCCGACCGGCCCCAAAGCCACCCCCAACGCCGCCTCGACATAGGCCGCGCCTTCCTCAAGCCGCTCCGCCGCCACGGCGATGTGATCCAGCTCGAACATTCCCGTCCATCCCGCTTTTTCTTTGTCGAAATACTCTCGGGGGGTGCGGGGGGCAGACAGCCCCCCGCCGCCGCCCTAACCCCGCGCCGCCCGGATCAGCCCCAATATATCCTTCGCCGCCGCCGG
>JANMDM010000289.1:0-2474 GCA_031376305.1 Pseudomonadota bacterium
CGCTTGCCCGGATAGCCTTCGGCATATTTGTTGGTCATCACCGAGCCTTGCGCTTCCATCACCGCCCGGCTGACGATGTTTTCGGACGCGATCAGCTCGATCTCGTCGCGTTGACGGCCAAGCTCCGACACGATCGACCCAAACACCTCAGGGTCGCGCGACGAAAGCGGTTCGGTGAAAAAACCAACAGGCATGGGTGTCTCCTCGACAAAACGCGTTGGAGGGGTTCTATCCGAGGAAGCCCTGATCGGAAAGGTCAGAAACCGACCTGTTTTGTGGTCGCCGCGAAGGAAAGGCATTTGCCAGAACCAAGGCGGGCGGCAGGATTAGTAAACGCGGGCAGCGCCCCATCAGATCACGGTGAATTGGCCCATCATTCCGGCATCCTCATGTTCCAGAATATGGCAGTGGAACATATAGGGCCGCACCGGATCAGCATAGTCGGTGAAGGCCAAGCGCACCTCGACCTTTTCGCCGGGGTGGGTTAGGACCACATCCTTTAATCCCATCTCGCGCCGGGCGGGGGGTTGGCCGTTGCGCGCGACGATTCTGAACTGCACGTCATGGATATGCATGGGGTGCAGCATCTGGGTTTTATTTTCGAATACCCAGGTTTCAACTGCGCCAAGCGGTACCGTGAAATCTATGCGGCCATGATCGAACCGGGCGTCATTGATGGTGAAATCGCCCATCAGCCCCTCGCCGGTCATGGCCAGGGTCATGGCGCGGGTTTCGCCGGTTTGATCCGGCAGGGGCGCGATCTCGGCCAGAAGTGCTGGCAGGGCGGGGGCTGGGGCCTGCGACTTGCGGGGGCGGATTTCGATGAAATCATGGATGCCGTTCGATCCGGCAAAGGGCGATTCCGCCCCGAACAACTCGGCCTTCAGCAGCGCCACCTCGCCATCATGCAGGTCGAGCAGGTATTCCGCACGTTCGCCGGGTGCCATAAGCGCCTCGGTCAGGGCGACGGGCGCGGTCAGCAGCCCGCCGTCCGAGGCGATTTGCTGGAAGCTGCGGCCATCGGCAAAATGCAGGCGGTACACCGTGCCGTTGGCGGCATTCAGCACCCGGAGCCGAATGCGCGGTGCCGCAGTTTCCAGATAGGGCGCGATCTGGCCGTTGACCAGCATCTGATCGCCCTGAAGTCCGGCCATGCGCGCATGCATGTCTACCGCATAGGGTATTTGGAACGCCGCATCAAAGGTACGGTCCTGCAAAATCAGATTGAAGTCGTCCTCGCCGTAAGTACGCGGCAGCGGCAATCCGGCTTCTTCGTCATCCTCAACGCGGATCATTCCCGCCATGCCGGCCCAAACCTGTGCGCCGCTAAAGCCATGCTGGTGGGCGTGGAACCAAAAGTTTCCGGCCTTTTGCTTGAGGATAAATTCCGGTGACCATGTGGCCCCGGCGGCAATGGGCTGATGGGGGCCGCCATCGGCAGCAGCGGGCAAGTGCAACCCGTGCCAATGCAGGGCCGTGGCCTCGCTCAGGGAATTGGTCACATTCATGCGCACCGCATCACCCGCCCTGATGTTAAGGACAGGCCCGAGGAACGGCGCATTAATGCCAATCGTGTTGGTGGCATGACCGGCAAAGAACTCGGTTTGTGCCGGTGCCACGGTCAGATCAAAGATGCGCTTGCCATCGTCCATCCGGCCGCTATCCAGCGCGGGCAGCACCAGGGGGCGTTGTTCTGTTGCCCAAACCGCGCGTGCCCGAAAGACCGCCGGGGCGGCCAAAGCCAAGCCAAGGCCATAAAGCGTTTGGCGGCGTGTCACAGTCTTCATGGTCATCACGATGTTCTTCATGGCGTCCCGGGGCTTGTTTTCGTGCCCTGTAAGGGTGATCAATGCACGACAGGGTCACAGGGGGCCAGAGGTGGCATCGTCGCAGCGCATCACATTTCTGGCAAGCGAAGCCGAGGCTGCGCAAACAGCACTGGCGCGGCTGAGCGGGCGTTATGGTTCGGCACCGATCGAGACGGCCGAAGTGATTGTGGCGCTGGGGGGCGACGGCTTCATGTTGCAGACCCTGCACGCCTATGAAGACCGCGATCTTGCCGTCTATGGCATGAACTGCGGCACCATCGGGTTCTTGATGAATGAATATGACGAAGAGGCGCTGTTTGACCGGCTGCGTGCTGCCGAGCAAACCGTGATTAACCCTCTGGTCATGCAGGCGGTCAGCGCCGATGGTGTCAGCCATACGGCGCTTGCGATCAACGAAGTTTCCTTGTTGCGGGCCGGTCCACAGGCGGCGAAGCTGCGGATCAGTATCGACGGGCGGGTACGGATGGAAGAATTGGTTTGCGATGGGGCGCTGCTATGCACCCCGGCGGGATCAACCGCCTACAACTATTCGGCGCATGGGCCGATCCTGCCCATCGGATCGGATGTTCTGGCATTGACGGCGATGGCAGCCTTCCGGCCCCGGCGCTGGCGCGGCGCGCTGTTGCCCAAGACCTCGCGGGTGCG
>JANMDM010000378.1:0-6078 GCA_031376305.1 Pseudomonadota bacterium
GACGCTGCTGCCCTCGCAGATCGTGACGGGGCAGGGGAACGGTACGGCACAGTTTCGCTGTGCCTATACCGGCCGTGAACATGTGCAGCAGTGCCAGACGCTGATCCTGGTCACCGGGCGGCTGCCTGCGGATGGGCTTTACGGGCGCCTTGCCAAGAACCCCGCGCCGTTTTCGCTGTCGCGGGTGGGGGACTGCCTGCAACCGTCGTCGATTGCCGATGCGGTCTATTCGGCACATCGTTTCGCGCGCGGTTTCGGACAGTCGGGGGCTGATGGCCCGCCGCGCCGCGAACGCCCGCCATTGAAAGGCAGATCATGACCGAAGCCCAGACCCGCCGCCGCGGCCACCGCGCGCCACGCATCACCGGGGCGCTGACCCAGCAACCCTTTGGCCAGGTGCCGCGCCCCTATGCGCCGATCGAGGTGTTAAGCGCGGGTCACGTCGCCGCCATCCACACCGCCGCCCTGCGGGTGCTGGCCGAGATTGGCCTGAAGGTTCTGGAGCCACGGGCGCGCGGCCTTTTTGCGCAGGCCGGGGCCGGGGTCGTTGAGGAGACGGTGCGGCTGGACCCGGCTTTGGTGATGCGGCTCTTGTCGACGGTGCCCGCGCGCTTTACGCTTGAGGCGCGCAATCCGGCCCATAATCTGCGTATTGGCGGCAATGACAGCGTTTTTGCTTCGGTCGGCGGTCCGGCCTATGTGATGGACAATGACCGCGGACGGCGCGACGGAACATTCGCCGAGATGTGCGATTATTTGCGCCTGATCCAAAGTCTGAACGTTATCCATCAGGAAGGCGGCGGCCCCTTTGAGCCCCTGGACCTGCCCGCCGATACCCGCCACCTTGATATCTACTACGCCCAGATCACGCTTTTGGACAAGAACTGGCAGACCCAGACCCTTGGACATGCCCGCACCATGGACGGGATCGAGATGGCGGCGATCATGCTTGGCACCACGCCCGAGGGTCTGCGCGACCGCCCAACGCTGTTGGGGATCATCAACACCAACTCGCCCCTGCAACTCGATATCCCGATGGCCGAGGGGCTGATGGCGATGGCGTCGCATGGGCAGGTGCTGGTGATCACGCCGTTCACACTGGCAGGCGCCATGAGCCCGGTGACTTTGGCAGGCGCGCTTGTCATGCAGCATGCCGAGGCGATGGCAGGGATCGCGCTGACCCAGATCGTGCGCCCCGGCGTGCCGGTGATGTATGGCGGCTTCACCTCCAACGTCGATATGCGTTCCGGCGCGCCGGCCTTTGGGACGCCGGAATACACCAAGGCGGCGCAGGCCTCGGGGCAGCTCGCCCGCCATATCGGCGTGCCGTTCCGGTCGTCGAATGTGAATGCCGCCAATGAGGTGGATGCGCAGGCGGCCTACGAGAGCCAGATGGCGCTTTGGGGGTCGCTGATGGGTGGTGCGCATCTGATTGAACATGCCGCAGGCTGGCTGCATGGCGGGCTGACGGCGAGCTTTGAGAAGCTGATCCTCGATGCGGAAATGCTGCAGATGATGCAGGCCTATTTCACCCCCATTGTAGTGGATGACGCCAGCCTTGCGGTCGAAGCGATCCGCGACGTGGGGGCGGGCGGGCATTTCTTCGGGTCTGACCACACGATGAGCCGTTACGAGACCGCGTTTTACACGCCGCTGCTGTCGAACTGGGACAACCACCCAAGCTGGCTGGAACGCGGTGGCGTGCAGGCGCGGGAACGGGCGAATGCAATCTGGAAACAGATGCTGACCGAATATGAACAACCGCCGCTGGACCCTGCCATTGACGCGGCATTGCTGGCCTATATGGCCCGCAGAAAGGCCGAGGGCGGCGCGCCGATGAATTGAGGGTGGCGGTGGCTGACTGGCCTAAGCCCAGGATCACTCTGGGCGGCGACATCGGTTTTGCGCCCGGAGCAGGCATCATTGAGTTGAGGTGGTTTGCGTCACAGCGCGCGCCGCTCCTCAGCCCTGACAGGCTTCCTCGCTGTCTTAGAGTCTGTCTGGCGATGATAGAATCGCCAGACAGACTCTAAGTCTTTGTTTTTCCGCATGTCAGCCGGCAAAACCGGTGTCCACTTTTGTCTTACACGCTCTGGCGAAGAAAGCCCGCATGCAGGGCTTGATGCGCGATGGGCGATAACCCGCTATGAAGATACACCGCCAGATAGCAATGAAGCCCACCGCAACCTGCGCGGGGCAATCTGTGCAACTCTCCGGCAGGGGGCGGTCCGGGCAGGGCTTGGGTGGCAATAAAGTCCGGGGGCAGGCTGGTCACCCTCAATCACCCTCGGACCGGGCGCGCGGCCACGAGGCGAGCAGTTGGCGGGTGTAATCGGCCTGGGGTGTTTGCAGGACCAGGCCGCAATCGCCTTGCTCGACAATACGGCCGCGGTGCATCACCGCAACCTGATCGGCAATCAGCCGCACCACCGCCAGATTGTGGCTGATCACCAGCAGTGTCACGGCGGTTGCGGCGCGCACCTCTTGCAACAGGTTGAGCAGATCGCCCTGCACCGAGACGTCGAGGCCGGCGGTCGGCTCATCTGCCACCAGAATCCGGGGGCGAAACAGCAGGGCGCGGGCGATCGCGGCGCGGCGCGCCTGGCCGCCGCTGATCTGATGCGGATAGAGATCGACCACCCCCGGCGGCAGGCCCAGCCGTTGCAGGATTTCCGCCAGCCGGGCGCGCATCTCGTCGCGCGGCTCGCCCAGACATCCGGCCACCTCGTCCATCGACTGACCAATCCGGCGGCGCGGCGACAGCGATTGTGCCGGATCCTGAAAGATCGGCTGGATGGTGGTGGCCTGACGGCGAAAATCCCGCACCTCCGGCTGCACCGCACCGAGGATTGCAACCTGACCCGCGCTTAACCGTTGCAGCCCGAGGACGGCGCGCAAGAGCGTGGTCTTGCCGGAACCGCTTTCCCCGACGATGCCGAAACAACTGCCCGGTGGGACCGCGATGCCGACGCCGTCCAGCGCGCGGAACCCGCCAAAGCTCACGGCGGCGGCGGTCACGTCGATGGCGGCGGGCGCGGGGGTGCTCATGGCGTCAGAATGCATCGCGTCTCCTGACCGGGTCGGTCCGCCAAGGGCCGCAGGCGGGGGTGTGCCGCGGCGCACTCTGCCACGGCGCGGGCACAGCGCGGCGCATAGATGCAGCCCTTGGGCAGATCGCGCAGGGCGGGCAGGTCGCCGGGGATCACCTGAAACCGTTGATCCAGCGGCGGACCCGTGCGCGGCGCGTCGATCTCGACATCGCAGGTAAAGAGATCGGCGGTATAGGGATGGGCCGGCTGTCGCGCCACCTCTGCCACCGCCCCGCGTTCGAGGATTTCACCGGCATAGATCACCGCCACCTGATCGCAGTAGCGCGCCACCAGACCCAGCGAATGGGTGATCAGCAGGATCGAACAGCCGATCTCGTCGCGCAGCGCGCACATTTGCGCCATCACCTGTGCCTCGACTGTCACATCCGGCGCCGGGGTCGGTGCCTCGGCGATCAGCAGGCTGGGCCGCGCCAAAAGTGCCATGGCAATGACCACGCGCTGGCGCATACCGCCCGAGAGTTCATGCATATGGTTGCGCATCCGGGCTTCGGGGCGGTCGAAGCCGACGGTTCCCAGGGCGGCAACCGCCCGTGCCTGACGTTCCGTGCGATCGGCCTGCGGGTCACAGCGGCGCAGCACCTCGTGCAGATGCGCGCCGATGCTGAACACCGGGTTCAGCGAGGCGGCGGGGTCTTGAAAGATCATGGCGAATTCGCGCCCGCGCAGGCCCGCCAACGCGGCGCCATCGGTGCAGGCAATCTTGCGCTCGCGCAGCTGGATCTGCCCGCCCCGGACCCGGGCATTGGGGGCCAGAAGGCCCATCAGGGCCAGGGCCACCGTCGATTTTCCGCTGCCCGATTCCCCCACCAGACCGACGACCGAGCGCGGCGGAATGTCGAGAGAGATGTCGCGCAGCACCGGGATGGGTGTGGCATCCCGGCTGGTGAAATCAACCGACAGGTTGTGCAGACCGATGGAACCGCTGCGGCTTTTGTCTTGCATCAGAGCCGCCCTCGCAGCTTCGGGTCGACCGCATCGCGCAGCGCCTCGCCCAAGAGGGTGCAGCCGAGCGTCGCCACTGCCAGCACGGCGGCCGACCCGGCGATGGGCCACCATGACTGATCCAGAAACACATAGCCGTCGCGGATCAGCGTGCCCAGACTGGTGGCCGGTGGCTGCACCCCGAGGCCGATAAACGACATCGCCGCCTCGATGGTGATGACAACCGGCACATTCATGCTGGCCAGCACGATCATCGGCCCGATGATGTTGGGCACGATATGGCGCAGGATGATCAAGGGCCGCGACAGGCCCATCAGCAGGGCCGCCTCGATGAACGGCCGGTGTTTGAGGGTCAGCGCCTGACTGCGTGCGACGCGGGCAAACTGTGGCAGAAAGGCCAGCGAAATGACCACGATCAGCTTTCCCAGCCCGGTGCCGTAAAGCGCGACCAGCGCAAAGATCAGGATGTAGACCGGAAAGGCGCTGATGATGTCCAAAAGCGCAATGACCATGCGGTCCACGACCCGGCCCGACAGGGCGGCGATGACACCCAGGCAGATGCCGCCCGCCATCGACAGCGCGACCACCACACAGGCAATGGTCAGCGCCGACCTTGTGCCGAAGGCAACGCGGGCGAACAGGTCGCGCCCCAGATTGTCGGTGCCAAGCAGGTGGATCAGGGACGGCGCCGAGAAGCGTATCTGCACCTCGATCTTGTTCGGGTCCGCCGCGATCCAGGGCCCGATCAAAGCCAGCAGCAGGACAGCCAGGACCAGACCGAACCCGGTTCGGCCGCCCCGTTCATGCCAGACGGCCCCCAACAGCCGGGTCATGGCTGATCCCCCGCCGTGGCGCGGCGGAACCGCGGGTCCAGCAGGCCGCTGAAGATATCGACGCTGATATTGGCGGTCACATAGACCAAGACGATGATCACTGTCGCCGCCTGCACCACCGCAAAGTTGCGCGAGGCGACGGCGTTGTAGCTGAGCGTGCCGATGCCGGGGCGGGCAAAGATGATTTCGGCAAACAGCGCGCTGCCGATCAGATCGCCCAAGGCCACCCCAAGAATGGCCACCACCGGGATCAGCGCCGGACGCATCGCATAGATCATGAGGATGCGCCATTCCGGCACACCGTAGGCCCGCAAGGTGCGCACATGCTGTTCGGCAAGCACCTCCAGAAGCGCGGCGCGGATCAGCCGCGCCAGATAGCCGATCCAGCCAAGCGCCAGCGCCGTGGTCGGCAAGATCAGGTGCAAAAGCTGGTCCAGCGGGTCACCCGCCGCCCCGGCCCCGGCCACCGGCAGCCAGTTTAGCGCCAGCGAAAACACCAGCAGCAGCATGATCGCCACCACGAAGCTGGGCGTGGTGATCAGCACCACTGAAAACACCCCGAGCACCCGGTCGGCCAGCGACCCCGGCCGCACCGCCCCCAGCGCCCCCAGCGGCACCCCCAGGAGCAGGCTGAGGCCAAGTGCGGCAAAAGCCAGGGTCAGGGTGTTGGGCAGAACGTCGGCGATCTCTTGCAGGATCGGGCGGCCTGAGATGACATTGGTGCCGAAATCACCGCGCAGGGCACTGGACAGGAACAACCAGAGCTGTTCGGGAACCGAGCGGTCCAACCCCATGCGCTCTGCCAGCGCCGCGCGCAACTCCGGGGTGGCGCGCGGCCCGTAAAGCACGCTCGCCAGATCCCCCGGAACGAACTGGATCAGCCCGAACAGCAGCACAACCGCGCCGATGACCGTCAGCCCGCCCGCCAGCCCCCGCCGCCACAGAAATGCGAAAAGATCTTTCACGCCGACACCCGGCAGGCAAAGGACGGCCCGCCGGGCAGATTTATCCCGGACCTGAAGATCACTGGCACCGCTTCACCGCCTTTCTGCCGCAGGATCCGGGTCATTTCGTTCAGGCCGGTTTGAAAAAGCGCAGCTGCCAGTTCAGGCCGTTGGGCAGGAAGGACGGCTTCAACCAGTCTGCATGCCCGAACAGATGCGCGCCATGGGTGATCCAGACGCAGGAGGCGG
>JANMDM010000385.1:0-12672 GCA_031376305.1 Pseudomonadota bacterium
GGCGGGCGATGAGGCGCTTATGGTACCATTGGACAAACTCGCGCAGATCACTCGGCGGTTCGATTTCCTCGAAGCAAAGCTTTCGGCGGGGGCGGCGCATGGGGAAATTGCCACGCTCAGCCGCGAATACTCCGAGTTAAAGCCGGTCGCCGCCGAAATCGCCGCCTACCGGCAGGCACTGGACGACCTGGCGGAGGCGGAGGCGATGCTCGCCGACCCGGAGATGCGCGGCCTGGCGGAAGATGAGATCCCGACGCTTAAGGCGCGGATTCCGGCGATGGAGGCACGGCTGCGACTCGCTCTTTTGCCGAAAGACGCTGCCGACGCGCGCCCGGCGATTCTGGAGATTCGCCCCGGCACCGGCGGCGACGAGGCCGCTCTTTTCGCGGGTGATCTGTTGCGCATGTACCAGCGCTTTGCGGAGGCGCAGGGCTGGCGGTTCGAAATTCTGGACATGCAGGAAAGCGATCTGGGCGGCATCAAGGACGTCACCGCCCATGTGCAGGGCGAAGGGGTCTTTGCGCGGCTGAAATTCGAATCCGGTGTTCACCGGGTGCAGCGGGTGCCCGAAACCGAGGCGCAGGGACGCATTCATACCTCGGCGGCCACAGTGGCGGTGCTGCCCGAGGCAGAGGAGGTCGATATCGCCATCCCCGCCACCGATATCCGTATTGATACGATGCGCAGTTCGGGCGCGGGTGGCCAGCATGTCAACACCACCGATTCCGCGGTGCGCATCACCCATCTGCCGACTGGCATCATCGTCACCAGTTCGGAAAAATCCCAGCACCGCAACAAGGACATTGCCATGCAGGTGCTGCGCGCGCGCCTCTTCGATCTGGAACGGGCGCGGATTGATGACGAACGCTCTGGCATGCGCAAAAGTCAGGTGGGATCAGGGGATCGGTCAGAACGTATCCGCACCTATAACTTCCCGCAAGGACGTATGACCGACCACCGCATCAATCTGACGCTGTACCGGCTTGAGGCGATCATGGCGGGGGATCTGGCCGAGGTGATCGACGCGCTGGTCGCCCATGATCAGGCCGAAAAGCTGGCCGAGATGGAAGCCTGAGATGACCGCCCCAAACCTGCTGGCCGCGGAGGCTTTGCGCCGGGCATTTCCACAGCTGCTGGCGGCAGGTGTGGCCGACCCGGTCCGCGATGCACGCCGCCTTTTGGCCTTTGCGATGGGGATTGGGGCGGAGCGGATGACCCTGCATCTGACCGATCCACTCAGCGACCGCCAAATTGGCGACTTTGACGCGGCCATTGCCCGGCGTGTTTTGCGCCAGCCGGTCAGCCAGATCACCGGGGGCCGAGACTTTTTTGGGCGCAGTTTTCACGTCACTGCAGACACGCTCGACCCGCGCCCTGAAACCGAGTGTCTGATTGAAGCAGCATTGCAACGACCGTTTGCGCGGGCCCTTGATCTTGGCACCGGCACCGGCTGTATTCTGCTGACCCTCTTGGCCGAACGGCCGCAGGCAACGGGTCTTGGCATTGATCTTTCGGACGCCGCCCTTGCGGTGGCGCGTGGCAATGCCGAACGTCTGAGCCTGACCGATCGCGCCGCATTTCAGCGGTCAGATTGGTTTGCCGCAGTCGTTGGCGACTTTGATCTGATCGTCGCGAACCCGCCTTACATCGCAGCGGCGGAACTTCACGGCCTTGCGCCCGAGGTACGCGACTGGGAGCCGCATCTGGCGCTTTCGCCCGGGGCCGACGGGTTGGCGGCCTATCGGCGGATCGCGGCTGGGTGCGGCGCCCATCTTGCGCCGCAAGGTAGCATCATTGTTGAGATCGGTCCAAGCCAGGGTGCGGCCGTGTCGCAGCTTTTGCGTAGTGCAGGGTTTCTGAATGTCGCCGTTTTGCCCGATGTTGACCGGCGTGACCGGATGGTTGTGGCATCGAAGTGACGTCATTGACGCAGTCAGGCGCGGTTTTTGTGCGAACTTGTCCATTTTTCGGGGTTTGGTGACGAATCTGCTTGTCAGGTGGCCCGCATCATGCAAACACGAAGTCGTTACGGGACAAGCGCATTCAGCGGCCCGTTTCTTTAGCCCAAACCCTCTGACTTCCCGTTTCTTTGTCGCCGGAGTTTTCGGTGTTTTTGGGGGAACCAGAGCGGGCGCAATCAGCCTCAAGGCTCGGATATACACAAAAGCACATGAGATCATCCAAATCCCGTTCGCGTTCGAAATCGAACCGTCAGCGCTCCTTTGGCAATGTCGTCAATCGGGTCTTTGACAGCTCTGGTCCTGATGGCAAGGTGCGTGGCACCCCGCAGCAGATCATTGAAAAGTATCTGATGCTGGCGCGTGATGCGCAATTGTCGAATGACCGCGTGGCCGAGCAGGCCTTCTTGCAACATGCCGAACACTATACCCGCATGCTCAGCGAGGCACAGCGCGAGCTGGCGCGGGAACAAGAAAGCCGTCAGGGCCAGCCGGGGAACGGCAATGGCCAGACCTATCAGGCTGGCGAGCGGGGCGACGGTCCGCGCGACCGGCAAGATCAGCGCAATCAGCGTGAGGATGACGACGAGCAGCCCTATTTTGCGCCGCTGGGGTCAGTGGCGGGCGATGAGGGGCCGGAACTGGTGGAAACGCCGGAGATGCGCCATGCAGCCCAGCCACAAAGCGCGCCCCGTGAACAGCGTGAAAACCGTCCGCCACGCGAACACCGTCCGCCGCGCGAACCGCGCGAGACACGCGACGCGCAGGGGTCCGAACCGCCTGTGCTTGCCGATGCACAACCTGACGCGCAAGCGCGAAAGCCGCGCATTGATCGGGGCCCGCGTGGACCAAGAGGTCCGCGCAAACCCCGCGAGCAAAGCGCCGATCAGCCGGTGGATACCAATCCGACGGCACCGGAGGTTTCGGGCAGCGAATAGTTCGGATAAAGCGGCCCCCGATGCGGGGCCGTTTTTCGACGATGTGGCTGTCAGCCGCGCTGTGTCGCCAGACCCCGCGCCAATGCGCAAAACCCCTCAAGGGAAATTTCCTCGGCTCTGGCGGTGGGGGCAATGCCCGCCTCACGCAGAAGCGTTTCGATGTTTGGGGCAAGCCCGCGCAAACTGGCGCGCAGCATCTTGCGGCGCTGGTTGAAACCTGCGGCCACCACCTGATTGAGGATACGCGGATCGGCCGGAAAACGGGGCTGCGCTAAGGCCGTCAGATGGACCACCGCCGAATGGATCTTGGGTGGCGGGGTAAAGGCTTCGGGGGGCAGGGTCATGACGATGCGCGGCTCGGCGCGCCACTGGGCCAGCAGCGCAAGTCGCCCATAGGCCTTTGATCCGGGCTGCGCCACAATGCGCTCGGCTACCTCTTTTTGAAACATCAAGGTCAGGCTTTGCCAAAAGGGTGGCCAGGTGGGCGGCGTCAACCAGCGCACCAGAAGTTCGGTGCCGACATTATAGGGCAGGTTGGCCACGATCTTGATCGGCGCGGTCAGATGCGCCAAGGCATCCACCTCAAGGGCATCACCGCTGAGAACCTCAAGACGGCCCGGATAGGCGCTGGCGATCTCGGCCAGGGCCGGAAGGCAGCGCGGATCTTTCTCGACCGCCAGCACCCGGCGTGCGCCTTCGGCCAGTAGCGCGCGCGTCAAGCCGCCGGGGCCGGGCCCAACCTCAAACACATCGGCGCCGCGAATATCCCCTGCGGCGCGGGCAATGCGTGAGGTGAGGTTCAGATCCAGAATGAAATTCTGCCCCAGGCTTTTCTTTGCCGCCAAAGCATGGGTGGCGATGACTTCGCGCAGGGGGGGCAGGCCGTCTATTGTCGCCATTTCGGCCCCCCCGCAATTTTTTCTTTGCAAAAATACTCAAATCCCCGGCTCACCCCTTGGCACCTGCGCAAAGATGAAAACCCTGAATGCCTCCGGCGGGAGTATTTGGGCAAAGAAAAAGCCATTATGAGGGAGCGGTGCAGCGGCGCATGCGGGCCATGTCGCGGGCCAGACGCAGCGCCGCGATAAGGCTCGTCGGATCGGCCGTGCCATGGCCTGCGATATCGAAGGCGGTGCCATGGTCGGGCGAGGTGCGCACGAACGGAAGCCCGAGAGTGACATTGACGCCGCCTGCGAAGTCGAGTGTCTTGAGCGGGATCAGGGCTTGATCGTGATACATGCACACGGCCACATCATAGCGGGCGCGGGCAGCGGAGTGGAACATCGTGTCGGCAGACAGTGGGCCGGACAGGACAAAGCCCTCGGCCCGGAGCTTTTCGAGGATCGGGATGATCCGGGTGATTTCCTCACGGCCCATCACGCCGCCTTCGCCTGAGTGGGGGTTGAGGCCTGCCACTGCGATACGCGGAGCGGTCAGGCCGAAATCGCGGCGCAGGCCAGCGTCCGTCAGGCGCAGGGTGATTTCGAGAAGCTCAGCCGTGAGCGCCCGCGGCACGTCGCGCAAGGGCAGGTGGATGGTGACCGGCACGGTGCGCAGCGCCTCCGACACCAGCATCATCACCACATGCCTGACACCTGCCAGATGCGCCAGAAACTCGGTATGACCGGGAAAGGCAAAACCGGCACCAACCTTCAGCACCTTTTTATGGATAGGGGCTGTGCAAAGCGCCGCAGCCTGACCTTGCTGCACCAGAGCTACCGCCCGCTCAATCACGGCGATGACGGCCGCAGCATTGGCCGGGGTTGGCTGGCCCGCAAGGGCCGGTCGCGGGAAGCGGTGGCGCAGCACCGGCAGGGTGTTGGCGGGCAGGCGGGTCGCCGCGTCCGGATGGGTAATTTCTTGCCAAAGGCTGCCTGAGGGAAGATGGGCCGGGTCGCCGATCCAGAAAAACGGCAGATCTGCGCCAAGCGCGGTCCGGGCCTTAACGGCGATTTCCGGGCCGATTCCTGCCGGTTCACCGCAGGTCAGCGCAATTGGCAGTCCTGCATCCGCCAAAGTCATGGGCTGCGAATGATCGCATTGGCTTTAAGTTCGGCCAGGTATCCGTCGGCCAATTGGGCCAGTCGCCGGCTGGTGATCTCTTCGCGGATCTGGTCGCGGGTCGGTCCATTGCCGAAACCCGCGCCTTCGACGACAGAGGGGATGCCGGTATAGGTGGTGCCGATTTCAGGGGCCACGAAGGGGGCGAGGTTCCCCGACGCCAGGGTGGCGTTGCGTTCGCACAGCATCACCAGCGACGGCGCGCCGCTGGCGGAGTTGCGCACGGCGATTTCATTCACATCGAGACGGTCCAATTGAGCGAGGATGTCCGACGGCACCGCCCCGCGCAGGTCTTTGTGGCGTGTCAGTTGCGCCGCGGGCTGACCATTGGCCAGCCGGTAGAGATCGTCACAGGTGTCTGCCGCGCCGCGAATGCGGGCCGCTTCGGCTGCTGCATCGACCCCGGCGGGAAGCCGGTATTGGGCGTAGTCGATGGCAATCTGGCCGGGATTGACCGTTGGTTTCCCGAGGGTTTCGCCAGCGCCTTCGAGGCCACGCAACTGGAACAGGCCGACACCACCGGCCAGCGGCACAGGGCCGGTCAACTGCCCCTCGCCAAGGGTTGCAAGGGCGCCGCGCACCTGCGGCGGCAGGTTGGTCAGCGGAATCCAATCGACCTTGCCACCCTGATCGCGCGACGCGGCGATGGAGTACTGACGCGCCGCGTCAGCGAAGGCGGCCTCGGATGTGATGGTTTCGGTCAAGCCCTCGACAAGTGCCCGTGCCTGGGCCATGCCGCCTGTCGGCGCCGGAATGATGATTTCGGAAATCAACACCCTTGGCCCGGCTCCGCGACCCGTGTCGGCAGAAAGTTCGCGGTCGATTTCCGATTCGGATATCACCAAGCGCGAAGCATATTTGGTGCGGATCAGGGTTCGCCAGGCGACGCCGGATTTGACGAAATCGCGAAAGGTTTCGGGGGCAATGCCGCCTTGGGCAATCGCCGCCAGAAATTTATCGGTGTCAAGATTGGCGCGCGCGGCGAATTCCGCCATGCCCGATTGCACCATGTCATCGGTGACTATGATTCCCGCGGTTTTCGCGGCCGCGGTGCGTAAGCGATCTTCGATCAGCCCCTTTTGGGCTTCGGCGGGGATATCGCCGGGAAACCGCAGGAGTTCCAGAAAATGGATGCGCTGTTCCAGCTCATATCCGGTAATGACCTGATTGTTGACCTGTAAAACCGAGCTGAAGTTGCTGTCTTGCGACTGGCAGGTGGTCGCGGCGGCGAAGCTGGTGGCCACGGTCAGGAAGAGGGTTGTCAAACGCATGTTTTTGGGTCCGTCTGCTCATCAATGTCTTGGCGCAAGGTTGGGCCAAAGGTCTGCTCTGCCATTTCAGCCGCCGCAGCTGCGTCGGTAACTGCGACCGTCATTGCCGGTGCCGAAGCCGTTCAGCTTGACCGACAGGCTGAACTCTGTCGTCGGGGCGACAGTAGTCGAGGATGTGAAACGACGCGAGAGGGAAAGATCGACGGCGGCACATTCATTGCGGTATTCAAAGCCGATACCGGCTCTGGCCGCCCGTTCGGTCAGAAAATCGTAGCGCGCCGTGGTCGTCGTGCGCCACCCCTGGCTGATTTGCCAGCCAGCGTCGAAGACCAGTTCGGATGTGGCGGTGGGCCGCCCCTCGGCGGGATCGGCGACCAGCCACACATAGTTCGTAGCGATGTTGTAGCGCGGTTGATCCCAGTTCAGACGCAGCTCATCTTTGGAAAACTCAAAAGCATCATCGAAAAGTGCCCGGTTTGTGACCGAAAGACCGTTGCTGGTGCCCAGATGCATTGCCAATAGCCAGTCAGATCGGGTGCCCGCAAGGCGCGAGCCGATCGAGAACTGACCGAGATCTTCGGAGCGCAGCACCCGGCCAGCGGTGGCATCGAATGTCCAGCCTGCGGGATCGTGGCGGCTCCAGGTCAGGCCAAGGTTGGCGCGCAATCCGCTTTCGTAAAGATCGGCACCGGGAAAGCGGCTGAAGCTGAACAGGTTACCTTCGTCAAACTCGACCAGGGCGCTGTCTTCATTGGGGATACTGGCGGCAGGTGACCGGCTCCAGACCAGTTGCACGACAGGTTCCAGGGTTTGCGTTGCGCCCCTGGCGCCGGCGGCGCGCACCCAGGGCCAGCGCAGGTCAATGGCGACAGTGGGTGTGATGCGGGTGATGGTGCCGGGGTAAGATGTATCTTGACTGATCGCGTAGAAATCGGCCGTCAGGGCGACGCCGCCGCCAAACACCATGCCATTGTTCAAAACCGTCTGACGGCGCCAGTCAAAGCCCAAAGAGGCGCGCGCCACGTCGCGCCCATCGGTCACGCCATCGCCATTGGCATCCGTCGAGATGTTTGAGCGCCGGTAGATGTCTTGCAGGTCGAAACGCAGCGAACCCTGACCACCGATCCAGTCTGGCGTCACGCGCCGCACAAAGGACAGGTTGCCCACGACGCTGGGCAAGACCTGATTATCATCGCCGCTGCGCAAGGAGTTGTAATGGACGATCCGCGCCTCGAAATAGCGGTCACGCTTGGTGCGCAGACCATAAAGGCTGCTGGCCAGGCGATCTTTGTCGCTGATCCCGTAGTCGAGCAGGTAACTGTCGTCACTAACAGTCTCGAAGGTGAAGCCCGCGAGATAACCTTTGGGAAGGGAAAAGCTTCCAGATCCAAACAGATACCCGCGATCATCGCCCGAATAGATGGAATCGCGGCCATAGGCCCCGTCGAATTGCAAGGTGCCGCTGCGCAAGGCTTGCCGATAGCGAAACGCCAGACTTCCCGCCCCGGAGGTGGACAGATAGGGGGTCAGCGTCAGGTCGCGGCTGGCCCCGAGGGCGATGAAATAGGGCAGCTTGACCCCAAGACCCAGACCCGAGCTGGAGCGCAGCGTTGGCAGCAAGAATCCGGTGGCACGTTCGACCGACGGGTCCGGCATCCGCAGCCGCGGGATATAAAATATCGGCAGTCCCGCCACGCGAAACTGCGCGTTATCAAAGTAGAGCTGATGCTCAAGCTGGTCATGCACAACCCGCCGTGCGCGGATTTCCCACAAGGGCACCGGGTTGGACGGGCAGACCTGGCACGACGAGGCGACCACTTTACCAAGTTGCGTGTACCGCCCATTGACGCGGGCTATTTCCTGGGCGGCCAGTTGCATTTGATCTTGCAGCACCAGCCGCGCGCTTTTCAAGATACCGTTGCGCAGATCTGATGACAGGTCGGCGGAGCTGGCCAGAATGACGGTGCCGGCGCCATCGGTCAGGGTGATTGGCCCGTCGATGATCAGCCAGTCGGTGCGACGGTCATAGGTAAGTTTTTTCGCGGTCAGCCGCACGTCGCCCATCAACACCTCGACCGCGCCTTCGGCCGTCAGTGTCGTGTCTGCATTGATGAAAAGCGCATCGGCCACCAATGTGGCGGGCGCTTCGGCGTTCGCAGCTATTGGCCAGACGAGTGACAGGGCCGCGATCAGGGCAGTCAGAATGCCGCGCATCAGCCGTCCTCCAGATGCAAAAGCAGGCTGACCGACAGCAGAGCTGCCGCGACGGGCGGGCTCCACGCGGCCAGCATCACCGGGATCTGGCCGCTTTCTCCAAGCACTTGCGCGAAATTTCGAATGAAAAATACTGCCAAGCCGGAGGCCAAAGCCAAAAGCACCAGCAGACCGCTGTTACCAAGGCGCGCATGGCGCATGGTAAAGCCTGCGCCGACCAGAAGCATCGCTGCCAGCAAGAGTGGCAATGCCAGCTCCGTTTGCAACCAGACGGCATGCTTGCGAGACGAAAACCCTGCGCGGTCGAGGTTGGCAATGAAGGCGCGCATATCCCAGATCGACACAGTCGCAGGCGTGCCAAAGCTTTCGCGAATCTGATCCGCGGTCAATTCGGTGGTCAGCGACAAGGTTTTGTGACGGATCGCTTCGGCTTCGGGATTACCCGCGGCGCTGAATTTCCACTCTTTTGCATCGTTTAGCTGCCAGGATCCTTGTACAAGGTGGGCTGTTGCCGCTTCGATCCGCCGTGTCGGGCCGCCAGTTGTGCCGAAAGAGAAGAAGCTTGCATCGGACAGAGTGGTTCCCGCCAAGTCGGTGCGGGCTGAATGGATAACCCATTGGCCCTGCGGATCGCCCTGACGCAACCAGAGCCCGTCTGCGCTCAAGGAGGCCGCGCTGCCGCCGCCTTGGTCCAGCCGATCCGAGAGGGCTTCGTAGCGCTTGGTGGTGGCGGCGACCAACGGGTTCAGAACCGCGACTGCAAAAGCGCCGACAAGGAAGGCTGCGACGACCGGGGCTGCAAGGGTCCGCAACGCGGAGCGTCCGGCAGCACGCGTCGCTACAAGTTCTGAAGTGCGGGCCAAGCGCAGAAACAACGCAATCGCGGTAAACATCATGATCAGCGGTAAAATATGATAAACTGTGCCGGGCACATGCAGCAGGGAAAGCCTTGCCGCATCGCCAACGCCAAAAACGGACGGCCCACCGCGACGCATCTGGTCGATCATGTCGATCAGATAGAGCACGCCAAAAAAGCCCGTGAAAACCAGCATGAAGGTCGTTAAAAACCGCCGCGCGATGTAAAGCGACAACGTCATACGGCCACCAACCGGCTGTCGCTGTTTTCCGGTCGACGCGGAGCGCTACGCCGCCGGGACGTCCATGCCAACATCAGGCATGAGACGAGCAAGCCCGAGACAGCGGGCAGATAAACCAGAGCCACCAGCCCGACGGTACGGACGGCGAGGTTGTCCATCACGTTGGTCAAGAAGAACAAGCCGATCAGCAAACCCGATGCTGCGGCAATCTGGCGCCAAAGCCCAAAGCGGCTGAATCCCCCGATCAACATCGTGGCAAAGCCAATCATCGCCGCAGCGACCGCCAGTAACGGTTTGGCAATGCGGTCATGGCCTTCGAACACCGCAGAAGCGCGGGTTGCACCGGTTTCCGCAAGGAGCTGGTCGTCAGGCCATAGCAACGCCGCAGTCGAGCGTTCTTCAAGGGCCGAAGCCCGCACGCCGCGATTGGCGATCAGCGCGCCAATATCATACGTAAAGTCGCCAAAGCGTGTCACCGACAACTGGCCAGAGACGCGATCCAACACTTGCGCCATGCCGTCGAACATCACCAGTTTCGAACCGGTTGCGCTTTTGGCCAGAAACGCCCGTTGGGCACTGTAGGTCGTTGTGCTTTGCGGGTTGCGACTGTCGGTCATAAACATGTCTTTCAACTCGCCCGACAGTGCGATGGCACGAATATAGACGGTAATGCCGTCAGAAGGATGCACGAATGCCCCTTCGACCAGCAGTTTTGAGGTAATGTTTTGAGTGATCTCAGCGTTGCGTTCATTGAGCTTTGAGCGGCTGGCGGGCACCAGAAAATGCGAAAGCGCCGAAATAAGAATGGCAACAATAAAGCCGAAAACCAGGACCGGCCCGGCCAGACGGAAGGGCGAACAGCCGGTGGCCTGCATGACCACAAGCTCACTTTCCGATGTCAGGCGATTGGTGGTGTAGACCGCTGCGACGAATGCGGCGATGGGCAAGACGAGGCGGATGACATTCGGCAAGCTGAGGGCGGTCATTTCCAAAAACACCCAGACCGACTGGCCGTCGGAAATCAGCCGGTCAAACAAGAGCACGGCACTGTTCACCCAATAAATTGACGCTAAGACAAGCGCAAAAAAGCCGAAGAACATCATCAGCTGCGACAGCATGTATCTGTCGAATCTGGACACCGACGCTTTAACCCCCATCCCGCGATTTATCTATCCCTAGCCCAAAGCCGGGGCGGGGAAAACTCATATCTGGCCAAAGAGGAGGTGCGGCGCTAGGGTCCGGCAAAACCACGCCGGAGGAAACCAATGCCCGCGCCGATCAACATCCATTTTCACCCCACCGATGCCGACGCCATTGTCGCGGAAACCGGCCGCATCGCGGTTCTGACCAGTCCCAAAGGTAAGATGTCGGGTCCGGTCGAGCGGCTGGACAGAGCCGCCCATGGCGCTTTGAGCCGCGCCCTGGCAAGTGTGGCCTGGGGCAAGTTGAAAGCCGGTGAGGCGCTGGAGTTGGCCTGGCCCGCGGGCCTTGAGGCGGAAGCCGTGCAATTGGTGAAACTGCCAACCAAAGCCAGCGTTGCGGAGGCACGCAAAGCCGGGTCGACAATCGCCAAAGGCTTGGGGGCTGCGGGAACTCTGGTGGTTGTCGGCGCACATGCGCGGGCGGCCGAGGTGTCTTTTGGCCTTGCGCTGCGGGCCTATGAGTTTTCAGTGTACCTCACCGGTGAAACCCCGGTGAAGGGTGCCGTGCGTTTCTTCGCCGACAAGCCCGAAAAACTTGCCGCCGAAGCAGCACCGATGGCGGCCGTCGCCGAAGGCGTGGTGTTCACCCGCGATCTGATCAATGAGCCTGCCAACATTCTGACCACCAGTGATTTTGCCGCCCGGTTGGCGGCGATGCAGGAGCTGGGGCTGGACGTCGAGATTCTGGACGAGCCGGCGCTGGAAAAGCTGGGTATGCGGGCGCTGCTGGCGGTAGGGCAGGGATCGGAAAGCCCGTCGAAAGTCGTGGTGATGCAGTGGCGCGGCGGCAAGAAGGGGCAGGCGCCGCTGGCCTTGGTCGGCAAGGGCGTGGTCTTCGACACCGGCGGCATTTCGATCAAACCGGCGCAGGGCATGGAAGAAATGACCATGGATATGGGTGGCGCGGGAGTGGTGGCGGGCGTCATGCGCACGCTGGCGCTGCGCAAGGCCAAGGCCAATGTCGTGGGGCTGGTCGGCATTGTCGAAAACATGCCCGACGGGCGCGCACAACGGCCGGGCGATGTGGTCCGCTCAATGAAGGGCGACACGATCGAGGTGATCAACACCGATGCCGAAGGGCGTTTGGTTCTGGCCGATGTGCTGTGGTACGCGCAGGAACGCTTCAAGCCGGTGGGCATGATCGATCTGGCCACGCTGACCGGCGCGGTGATCATCGCCCTTGGGCATGAGAATGCGGGTGTTTTTTCTAATGACGACAAGCTTTGCAATGCTTTCCTGAAGGCCGCAGCCGACGAAGGCGAAGGCGCGTGGCGGATGCCGCTGTCGCCCGCCTATGACGCGATTCTCAAAAGCCATATCGCCGACATGCGCAATTCCTGCGGTCGTCCGGCAGGCTCGATCACGGCGGCGCAGTTTCTCAGGCGGTTCGTCAAGGATGAAACGCCCTGGATCCATATTGATATTGCCGGAGTGGCCCTGCCGGGTGCGGAAACCACGTTGGCCCCCAAGGGGGCTTCGGGCTGGGGGGTCATGGCGCTGAACCGGCTGGTGCGCGACATGCTGGAAGGCTGATGGGGGAAGTTTACTTCTATCACCTGACACGTTCGCCTTTGGAAGCGGTGCTGCCGATGCTGCTGGACCGTGCTTTGGGCGCGGGTTGGCGCGTTGCGGTGCGGATGCAGGAGACGGCACGGGTCGCGTGGCTGGATGGCCGACTTTGGCAGGGGTCTGAGGAAAGCTTTTTGCCGCATGGCATTTCCGGCGGCCAGCACGACGCGTTGCAGCCGGTGCTGCTGACCACCGGGGCGCTGCCTGTGGGGGTGGCGTGCCTGATGGTGGTGGACGGGGCTGAGGTTCAGCCGGGGGAATGCCAGAGTGCCGAGCGGACATGTATCGTGTTTGATGGTAATGACCCGCAAGCGCTGGCAACGGCGCGTGGCCAATGGAAGTCGCTGACCGGGGCGGGGCTG